>DBTO01000178.1 GCA_002307095.1 Sulfurospirillum sp. UBA1314 | reverse complement strand
AAGTGGGAGATGTCATCCCTGTAGTGATTACAGGATTCAGAAACGAAAGACCAGCGGTTTCGCACAAAAAGGCCCTTCGTAAAGGTCATATTAAATCATTTATCGCTGATTATAAAGAAGAAGACGATGTGGTTCTTGATGTTAAAATCACGGGTAAAAATAAAGGTGGATTTATCGCTGAAAATGCAGAAGGGATTGAATTCTTCCTTCCTCGTTCACAAGCAGCGGTCAAAGACATGAACGCACTTTTAGGTAAATCACTTAAAGTTAAAATCATTAAAATTGACACTGACACAGAATCGATCATTATTTCTCGCAAAAAATTCTTGGATGATGAACGCAAAAAACGTAAAGAGATCGTTCAAGAGTTGATTGACCGTGACGAAGTGGTTGAAGGCACCATCAAAAAAATTACCACGTATGGTATGTTTGTGGATGTGGGTGGCATTGACGGTTTGGTTCACTACAGCGAAATCAGCTACAAAGGTCCTGTAAACCCTGGCACACTCTACAAAGAGGGTGAAGTGATTCCTGTTAAAGCGATCAAATATGACAAAGACAAACGTCATCTTTCACTCTCCGTGAAAGCGGCTATGCCAGATCCTTGGGATGAGATTAAAGACGAGTTAGAGACAGGCGATTCGATTCAAGTTACGATCAGCAATATTGAGCCATACGGTGCATTTGTGGATCTTGGTAATGACATCGAAGGCTTCCTTCATATCTCTGAAATCTCATGGGATAAAAACATCAAACACCCACGCGATTACATCGAAGAGGGACAAGTGGTTGATGTTGAAGTCATTGAAATTGATGCGAAAGAGAGACGTTTAAGAGTTTCTCTTAAAAACGTACTTCCAAAACCATTTGATGATTTTATGAAAAAATTTAAAGTCGGTGATGTGGTTAAAGGTGAAATCACAACCATCACAAACTTTGGTGCATTTGTTAAAATCGGTGGCATTGAAGGTCTTTTACACAATGAAGATGCTTCTTGGGATCGTAACAACAAATGCAAAGAGCTTTTTGCTGTAGGTACTGAAGTTGAAGTGAAGATTGTTAAAATTGATGAAGAGACTGAAAAAGTATCTCTCAGTAAAAAAGAGCTTGAAGACAGCCCAATTCAAAAATATGCAAAATCGCATGAAAATGGCGACATTGTTCATGGAAAAATCAGAGATATTAAAGAATTTGGTATCTTTGTTGAGCTTGAAGAAAACGTTGACGCGTTGATTCGTAAAGAAGATTTGGGTCAAGTGAGTGAAGCTGATCTTAAAATTGGTGATGAAATCGAAGCTGCCATTACGTTTATTGATGACAAGAAAAACCGCATCCGTCTCTCTGTTAGACGTCTTTCAAAATTGAAAGAGAGAGAAGCGCTTAAAGAGATCAATAAAGAAGAAAAAATGACGCTTGGAGACATTCTTAAAGACCAATTGAAATAAGCGATGCAAAAAAAAGTACTTGGCGCACTCTTTTTACTCCTTTTTGCAGGGGTAGGATTTCTCCTTACAAAACTTCTGCATAATGAAGTAGATGTTAATGTTGAAGCCGCCAAGTACGAATCTCCTAAAACACCAGAAATCAAACAAGAAATATCCCAAAATGCTTGGATCAAAGAGATGGCGCATAAAGATGCTAGGGAGTTTGTATTTCCCGTTAATGAGCTCTTTATGCAGATTGATGCGTATGGACAAAGAGGTTCAAGTGTCGGTAAATTGAAGTCGTTCCGCTTGGTGATTGATCGAGCGGATCGTTACTCTCTTTTTTGCATTATACAGACACTGAATGCTTTGCACCTGCCCTATATGGTGATTAAGGAAGATAAAATCCCTACCATTTATATAGAAGAAAAAAGTGAGAAACAGCTGGAAAATGTTGTTTTAGAGCTTGAAAAATACGATATAAAATCAAAAATTGTCGAGGTTTGGTTATGAAACAGAAGAAAATCATTGTATGCGATGCGATTCACGAAAAAGGTTTTGAAATCTTACGTGCTGAAAAAGATATCGAAGTTATTGATGCTGTGCGTTTACCTAAAGATGAGTTATTGAAAATCATTGGGGAGAGCGATGTTGCTATTACTCGAAGCTCCACCGATGTGGATGAAAAATTTCTCAATGCGGCTACGAATTTAAAAGCGATTGTAAGAGCGGGCGTGGGTGTTGACAACGTGGATCAAGATGGGTGTAGTAGACGTGGCATCATTGCTATGAACGTTCCAACGGCCAATACGATTGCCGCAGTTGAGCTTACGATGGCACACCTTTTAGGCTGTGCGAGAAGCTTTGTCAATGCCAATAATCACCTCAAAATTGAGCGTGTCTGGAACCGTGAAAAATGGTACGGAATTGAACTGTGCGAGAAGCGTTTAGGTGTTATTGGTTTTGGTAATATCGGCAGCCGTGTCGCGATTCGCGCTAAAGCATTTGGTATGGAAGTTGTCGCGTATGATCCGTATATTTCCGCTTCAAAAGTAACTGATCTTGGTATGAGTTATACTGAAAATTTTGATGATATCTTGGCATGTGATTTTATTACGATTCATACGCCTAAAAATAAAGAGACGATCAATATAATCTCGTTTGAAGAGATTGCAAAGATGAAAGATGGTGTACGCCTCATCAACTGTGCGCGTGGTGGTTTGTACAACGAAGAGGCTTTGTTTGAAGGCATTAAAAGTGGAAAGATTGCTTTTGCGGGTATTGATGTTTTCTCCAAAGAGCCAGCGACCAGTCATCCTTTGCTTGATCTTGAGCATATTTGTGTGACACCGCACCTTGGTGCCAATACGCTAGAGTCTCAAGAGAAAATCGCGATTCAAGCGGCAGAAAATGCGATCAGCGCGGCACGTGGTATTAGTTACCCCAATGCGCTCAATCTGCCGATTAAAGCAGAAGATATTCCTTCGTTTGTTGAGCCTTATCTTGAGCTTGTTCAAAAAATGGGCTTTTTAGCGTCTCAACTGAACCGTTCTGCGATCAAATCGATCAAACTTGAGTTAGAGGGCGAGATCGGTGCTTACGCCAAATCACTTTTGACCTTTGGTATCGTAGGCTCTCTTAAAGAGGCGAATGAAAATAAAATTAACTATGTGAATGCTGAATTTGTTGCCAAAGAGAAGAACATTGAGAGTAAATTTGAAGTGGCAAGCAGTACCAGCGGCTACAAAAATAAAGTCACCTTAACCCTTACAACAGAGAAAAATGTTGTGAGTATTAGCGGAACCGTTTTTGGTGAAGATGAGCAACGCATCGTTGGTATCAATGGCTTCAAGTTTGACTTTAAGCCAAAAGGTAAAATGATTATCTTCAAAAACAATGACGTACCCGGTGTTATTGCGAACATTGCTACCATTTTGGCGCAAGAGGGCATTAACATCTCTGACTTTAGATTGGGTCGTGGTGCGAATAAATTTGCGATGGCGGTTATCTTGGTCGATACTGATATTGATAAAAAGATCATCGCAGAACTTACAAAAATTGAGTCATGTGTTTGGGTTGAATACGCCGTTTTATAATGTCTTCAATCGTCCAAGGGAGTTGCACTTTATCTGTGCGACTCCCTTTTCTTATGTTTAAATATAATTAACTTATCGACTCTTTTATCCGTCTAATCATGCGTTAACAGCTCTTCTAAAAAGTAAAATTTTATTATCTTTTTCTAAAACAATCTGCTTAATATTTTTCAATCAAGAAATAAACATACTCGTTTTGATACTATAAGCATAATGAATAAATGAGATAAGGAAATTTACATGCGACGCATCTTTCTTTTTGTCCTCGTGATTGAGTTCTGTTTTGCGGATAGTGGGCTGAGCTTGGATGATGCTATCAAAAAGGTCAAAGAGCAAAACAGTGAAATTGCAATTGCACAATTTGATGAAAGAATCAAAACGCTAGAGCATCAAGCCGCATTGGGAGCAAATTATGGTAGCTTGGAACTCTCTCAAACAGCCCTTCGCAGTAATGATGCGCTCTCCATCTTTGGCTATAAACTCCAATCACGCCAAGCGACCTTTGCGGATTTTGGCTTTAAGCAGTTTAGCGGAAGCAATTATTATACAACCCCGAATGATCTTAATAATCCGCAAGATCGTAACCATTTCCAAACCAAGATTGAGTATACCTTACCGCTTTACTCGGGTGGAAAATTGGAGCAGTACGGCAAAATCACTCAAGCTTTGTATGAGTTGAGTACCCTCGACCGGCAGGCATTAACCCTTCAAAAAATTTACGAACTCAAAAAGAGTTTTTTTGCCATTTCGCTTTTAGACACCTATCTTTACAACCTTCGCCTCATTGCTTCCAATACCGCTAAACTCGAAGCAAAAACTGCAGCGATGCTGAACGAAGGGTATGTGAAAAAAGTCGATCTTTTGGAAGTGCAGAGCAAACAAGCCGATGTTGAGCGACTCATCCATCAAGCTGAAGCCAACCGAGAACTTTTGTATGCCTTTATCTCCTTTTTGGTGGATGAACCTGTATTGCGCATTGAGAAAAAGGATGAAGAGGTGGAGATGCTTCAAAGCAGTGGTGAACGCATTCTTAATGATAATATTGAGATCAAAAAAGCAGAACAAGGTGTTGAAATTTCAAAGATGAACATTGCCCTTCAGCAAAGCGCTTTTCTCCCTCAGGTCGGTGCTTTTGCCAATTATGGCAGCAGCGACGATACGTACATGAACGATTTTGCTAAAAACGATGCGTATACCGTTGGTCTTCAAGTAAAATGGAACCTTTTCAACGGAGGAAGCGATAAAAACAATTTGGAAAAAGCGCGCGTTGAAAACCTCAAAGCTTCGCAACAATTGGTGTTGGCAAAAAAACAGATTGCTTTGTCAATAAAACAGATTCAGACCCAAATTCACAATGATGACTATGAGATCAAAAGCCTTAAAAAAGAGGTGGAGCTCTCCCACCTCATTTATGAAAATTATGCAGGCAGATACGAGCAAAAACTCGTCTCTATCAATGATGTTTTAATTAAGCAATCCGAAGAGCTTACCAAAGTACTCAGGCTCAAAGAGGTGCAAAATGCACGCAATGAGAAGATCTTTGAGCTTCAAAAATTAGCCAGTAAGGAAGTGCAATGAAATCTTTACATGTAAAAGTGCTCATGCTTGCTTTAATCACCTCAGGAGTGCTTCAAGCAGGAAGTTTGACCTTAAGCGGTAGCGTGATTTCCGAGAATCAAAAAACGATTTCGAGTCGTTATATGGGTTTTGTGCAAACAGTCAATGTGAACGAAGGTGATGTGGTCAAAAAGGGCGATCTGCTCTACAGCATTGACTCCAAAGAGGTCGATACCGCCCTTGCGCAAAGTGAGCTTGCGATCTCTCAAGCGGAGATTAGTCTGAAGATGTACGAAAATCAGTACAACAATGCAAAGCTCAATTTAGAGCGTCATCAGCGCTTGCTTGAAAAAGATATGGTCTCAAAATATGAGGTTGAAAATTTGGAACTCGCCAGCGCCAATTTAAAAGCAATGGTTGAGATTGCCAACAAGCAGGTTTCCCAAGCCAAACAAAAACGCCAAGAGGTACAAAACCAGTACCAGTATCTCAAAGTGAAAGCACCCAATGAGAGCGTCGTGATTGAAAAGCACATTAAAGCAGGAGAAATGGCGCTCTCTGGAGTTCCCACATTGGTTTTAGCCGATCTGAGTGCGCTTAGAATTAACACCGAAATTGCAGAGAGTTATCTTGGTAGTGTTAAAGTGGGCGATAAAGCGCGTGTGGAAGTGCCTTCCATTGGGTGTATCAGTGAAGGAAAAATCGAAGCGATCATCCCTAGTTCAAATCCTATGGCGCACACATTTCGGGTAAAACTCTCGTTTACATGTAACGATGCCAAAGCGTATCCTGGTATGTACGCCGTTGTCACAGTGGGTGAATAGCGATGAAGTACAAAGAGCGATACCTTGCGGGCTACTTAGCACGCCTTTTTTTGAAAAATCCTTTGACGATGATTTTAGGAATTAGTTTGATTGCTTTAGGGATCATTGCCCTCTCGTTAATGCCCAGAGAAGAAGACCCACAAATCTCGATCAGCGGTGGTGTGGTCATCGTCTCGATGCCAGGGGCGAGTGCAGCTGAGATCGAGCAAATGGTTGTCCGTCCACTAGAGAGGCGTATCAAAGAGATTAAAGGTGTGGAGCACATTTACGGGATCGCGAGCGATAATGTGGGCATTGTGAATGTGATGTATTTTATCGGCGAAAATCGTGAAGCGTCGAACCTCAAACTGTACGATAAAGTGATGCAAAACATGGACCAACTCCCCCAAGGGGCAACAACGCCACTGGTACGCCCTTTTGACATCGACATCGACATTCCCATTCTCTCCATCGCTTTTTACGCCAAAACACCTCAAGGGGTGGATAATGTGAGCCTTTACAAGCGCGTGGAAGCCTTTCGAAATTCTCTGGGCAATGTGGACAATGTCGCTAAAACGCAAATCAAAGGCGAGTACAAAGAGCAGTTTAACATCGAGATCGATCTTCCTAAACTCTCCGCCTATCACCTCTCTTTGGAGCAGATCGTAGGCTCTTTAAAATCACTGACTGCCTCTTCACCTGAAGTAAAAAATAGAACGCACGAGGGGAAATTGATCATTTTTGGTGTGAAAAATGCGCTTGAAAAGGTCGGAGATATTCAAAATCTGATCGTGGCAAATGTGGGCGGTTCCGTGGTGTACCTCAAAGACATTGCCGCCATTTCGTTAGGCGATGAGATTCAAAACAAACAAAGTGCGCAGATCAGCTACAAACAAGGTGAGACCTTTACCCCTTTGCAAGACCAAGTCACGCTCAGTGTCTCCAAACTTAAAGGCTCCAATGCCGTTGTGATCGCACGTGATGTGATCACCCGTCTTGAGGCTTCCAAAAGTGCTTTAGAGCATGAAGGCATTGGCTACATCGTAACGCGAAATTATGGTGAACGCGCCAATGAAGCGGTGAATGAGTTGGTCTTTCACTTGTTGATTTCCATCGTGATTATTGCTTTTTTGCTGATTTTTATTTTGGGTTGGAGGGAAGGATTGATCGTAACGCTTACCGTTCCTGCTATTTTAGCCATTACGATTTTTATCGCCTACATGAGCGGTCAAACGATCAACCGCATCACCCTCTTTGCCTTTTTACTGAGTCTGGGGCTTTTGGTCGATGATGTCATCGTTGTCATCGAAAATATTCACCGCCATCTGCACGCGAAAGAGGCAAAAGACAAAGCAATGGATGAGTTGCTGATTGAAGCGACCGATGAGATCGGGGCTCCGACGAACTTAGCAACGATTGCGATCATCTTAACGATGGTGCCGATGGCATTTGTGGGGCAGATGATGGGTGAGTTTATGAAGCCGATTCCGCTCAATGTTCCTGTGGCGATGCTCTCATCACTTTTGATCGCCTATATCTTTACGCCATTTTTAGCGCGGAAGCTTCTTAAAAAGCCAACGAAAGGAGAGAGCGATGCAAAAATTTGAGTCGTTTGTCTACTCTCTTTTAATGCAAGTGCGTAAGAAAAAGCTCGTGCTTCTTTTGACATTGTTAGCATTTGTCTTAGCCGTGCTGATGTTTCCTACTAAAATTGTCTTAGCCAAGATGTTACCGGGCAAAAGTACGAATACGTTTTCGATCTATGTGGATCTTCCCAGTGGAAGTTCGTACCAAGAGACCGACAGGGTCAATTCCTGCGTTGTGGCTATTTTGCAAAAAGAGAAAGAGATTCAAAATATCGAAGTCTTTAATGGCATGGGTTCTCCTTTGGATTATGCAGGATTGGTGAAAGGTTCGGGGCTGAAACGTGGAGAGCAAAGCAGTGAAATCGTGGTCAATCTCAGTGGAATTCATGAACGAGATGAGCGCTCCTTTGCGATGGTGCATCGCTTGCGTCCTCTCATCCACCAAGCGTGTGAAACCTTAATCCCTCAAACTTCCATCAAGATGGTCGAACAGCCCGCTGGTCCTCCCACGATGGCAGCCGTGGTGGTTGAACTGTATGGTGAAAAGAGTGAGCCTTTAAATCTTTTAGCACAGAGAATTAAAGAGATTTTGGCTCAAACCAAGGATCTTGTCGATGTGGATATCCTCACGGATGAAGTGTATGAGAAGTACGCGCTTGTCCTTGATAAAGAGAAGGTCAATCGTTCGTATCTTTCCATTACGCAGATTAACGAGCTTTTATACCTTGCGTTTGAAGGCATGAGTGTTGCCCATAAAAACAGTGCCAGTTCACCGGAGCAAATCCCGCTTTATGTGGTGCTAAGCTCTCCTTCCAAGTCGCTTCCGCATGCCTCCAAAGAGGAGCTTGGCGCAAAGCTGAGTGAACTTAAACTGCTCAATGCGCACGGAATGATGGTGCCACTCTCCGAGCTGGTTCGTGTTGAAAAAGTGGCTTCATCTCCTTCCATTATGTCTAAAAATTTGCAGAAGATGGTCAGCATCGTAGCCGAAGCCGATCTCGTCTCACAAGTCTATCCGCTTTTAGACGCACGAGCCCAGATCAAAGAAGCGCTTGGCGAGGAGTTTGACGTGAGTCGTAGCCATCTGTTTGATCTCACACTCAAAGATAAAAAAAGCGGTGACGTGTACGAACTGGTCTGGGATGGTGAGATGAAAGTGACGATGGACACGTTTCGAGACCTTGGTGGTGCGTTTATCGCAGCCCTTGTTTTGATCTTTTTGTTGATGGTTGTTTACTACAAAAGCTTTGCGCTCGCTGGCATTGTCCTTTTGGGGAGTTTTCTCTCGATCATTGGGGTGATCATCGGGCATTGGATCATGGATCTTTTTGCATCGACAACGTTCTTCCTAACCGCAACATCGCTGATTGGGTTTATTTCGCTGATGGGAATTAGCTCACGTAATGCGCTGTTGTTGATTGATTTTGCACAGACCTTGATGCAACAAGGTACTTCAAAAAAAGAGGCGATAGCCAAGGCGAGTGCGACGAGGGCGAAGCCGATTATGCTGACCGCAGCGGCGATTATTTTAGCCAGTACATTGCTTGCGACCGATCCGATTTTTGGGGGACTTGGGGTGGCGTTGATCTTTGGAACGATCGCAGCTGTGATCGTATCGTTGATCGTGGTTCCGGTTCTTATGGATAGTACAAAGGCACTTTAGAAATTCTTACATGTAAACGATCGGTCAAATTAACGTTTTACATGTAAGAGTTTGCGACGCGTTGAAACCAACAGTCGCATCATGCGGTAGACAAAAAGACGTTTCGTCATGATGTTTATTTTACGGCAATGCTTATCTTTCAAACATTCAAATACCTCTTCTAACGCCAACTTCTCACTCACGGATAGATTTGTCATACCGTTCCTTTTTGCCCATCATTTATTTTACGCACTAATCTCACAATATCTTCATCTTTTAACATTCCCAGCATATTAAAAACCACAGGAATTCCCATAGGCGCGCTACTTCCAAGTCTCCACTCTTGGTAGGTACGCATAGAAATACCAAAGTTTTCCGCCATCTTTTTTTGAGAAATTTTCTTCCCCATATTTTCGGCTTCAATGGCATTGTGCAAAAGATTAATAATATCGCTTGTTTTCATCGTATGATGATACTGAAAAATGTATTAAATATAAATTAAAACGTATAAAACATTCTATTTAATTTATATTATAAACAATAATGCAGATATTATATCTTTTATATTGGTATTTATATCATTTATTTTGTTTTAAACATACAATATATTGTATAAAAATAGG
>DBTO01000283.1:4839-9796 GCA_002307095.1 Sulfurospirillum sp. UBA1314 | reverse complement strand
TCCTTATTGACGGCTTCCCACGCTCTGATGAGCAGATGAAAGCACTCGATGCGATTCTTTCAAAAGAGACAACGGTAAAGCTTGTTTCGGTCATTGAGGTTGAAGTGAGCGAGCAAGTCGCATGCGATCGTGTTTTAGGACGCGCGCGTGGAGCGGATGACAACGTTCAAGTCTTCAAAAATCGTATGAAAGTGTACACAGAACCATTAGCGGGTATCCAAACTTTTTACGGAGCTAAAGCGCTTCTTCATAAAATCAATGGCGAGAGAAGCATTGAAGCGATCGTAAACGAGATGGAAGATTTCGTCAAAAGCAACATCTGATGCACCACTTCTACTCTGTCATCATTGGGTCTGAACTGCTCAATGGTCGCAGAGTAGACAAACACTTCGCCTTTATCAACCAAGAACTTCAAGATCGTGGACTTTCACATGTAGGAAGTTTTGTGATTGAAGATAAGCCACTTTTGATTCAAAATTGTTTTAAGATGATTTTAAACGATCCTAACAGTGTCATGTTCTGTTTTGGAGGCATTGGCGCCACGCCAGATGATCTCACCCGCCCTCTTGCCAGCGAGGTGTTTACAGCCCAGCCACTGAGTTTACATGTAAAAGCAAAAGAGCTTATTGAAGCGCAATATGGCAAAGAGGCTTACCCTCATCGTGTGACGATGGCGATGCTTCCTCCAGGAGCTGAACTTTTGCACAATGTCGTCAATCAAGTACCAGGTTTTTCCCTCTTTCAACGCTTCTTTTTCACACCCGGTTTTCCTTCGATGGCATGGCCAATGGTCAAAGAAGCCCTCGATCGATACTTCCCCATTCAGCCTAAACTCTACAGCGATACCTTTGTCGTGGAAACAACCGAAAATGATCTTATAGAGATTATGGAAGCACTCCCTAAAGAGCTTAATTTCTCCTCTTTGCCTCGTTTTGTGGGCGATAAACGCATTGCAGAAATTTACATTGCCCATGCGGATAAAGAAAAAGTTGAGCAGTGGTCACGCTATTTTAAAGAGGCAGTCTTGCAAAAAGGAATCGTGATTAGGGGTTATTAACATAGTATTGATCAATTCCATCACTAATACCATCCACGAGATGTTTTTGGTATTGTGGATTGAACATATTATCACTCTCATCGGGATTGCTGATATAGCCTAATTCAATCAGAATGGAAGGCATTGTTGCACCCACTAAGACCCAAAACGGCGCTTCTCTTACACCGCCATCTTCAACACTGTATTTTTTGCGCACGCTTTTGAGCATGCTTGATTGTACATCAATGGCGACTTTATTGGAGTGAACAATTTTTTCACGGTTAAAGACATTTAAAAAGGTCTCTTTCGAGTAAAAATCCATCTCTTCCATATCCGATTGGTTCTCAAGTGCAGCTACGTTTTTAGATCGATCTGATCGGTCAGGAGAGAGGAAGAATGTCTCTAAGCCTTTCATGGAGAGTTTTTTAGCCTCGGTAGGTGCAGCATTGGCATGGATGGAGACAAACAGATCCGCATTTTTATCATTGGCAACTTTCGTTCGATCGCGAAGATTGATAAATTCATCGCTCTGACGCGTAAAGTAGACTTTATAACCGCGTGATTTCAACTCTTTCCCTAGTTGTAGCGCCATATCAAGCACTAGATTTTTTTCCATACGCTGTTTATAGCCAATAGCGCCCGCATCCTTGCCACCATGACCCGCGTCAATGACGATGGTTTTATCTCTTTTTTGCCCTTTTTTACTGCTCGTTGGTTTTGTTGCTGCCACAACAGGAATCGAACCTGCGGGTGTAATACTCGCAGATGCTTTAGAAGCAGGCTCAGGCGCTTGAGTAACAGCAGGTGTTTTTTTAGACGTTTCAACAACAGGTGTGGTAATGCGCTTTTCGGTTAAGATAGGCTTTTTATTAAGCGATAAAATCACCTGAGTATCCAAAACGCTCACGTAGGTTTCAAAGGCACTCGGTGCATCTAAAATAATGCGAATCGCATTGGCATTGTATTGGCTAATGCGCAAACTCTGCAACTTTTTAGGGGTTGTGATCGTTAAAGGGGCATTCATGATGATGGCGGGGATATCGATGATTTTTTTATAACCATCGGTTGTTTTAAGTACAAAGATTTTAATACTACTCTCCGCAACTGCCGAACCGAATTCCAGTACGATTTCATCATCACTTGTATTCACATGGTGCAGTACATTTTTACCGTTGTAGTTTTTAGGCAAGGAAGAAGCCACTTGGGTAGTGGGGGCAGCATTGGGTGATGCAGAAAAAACCTTACTCTCTTTTGAAACTACTGGAGTTGGAGGTATCGTACTGCTTGTGCTTGATGAAGATGCAGCCGTATTGGCTGAAGCACTACTACTCGATGCACCAAAACTCTCTTCAGCCGCAGGAGGTGGGACGAGTGGCTTAGAAGGCGCTGTCTTTTTAGGATCCCTGCCCATAGTTGCTAGTTCTGATTCATATTTTGAAGCATCAAGTTTGAGGATTTTGGCTGTTTTAATGAGGCGTTCTAAGGTCTCTTTTTTAAGCGCATCATCGCTTCCAATAATGGCTTGAATATAAATCGCTTTAAGTCCATGAAAGACTCGCAACATCTCATCATTATTGGCACCTTTCATTTGTGCATCGTATTGTTCTAACTGTTGCATGTAATTGGGTGCTCCAAAAAGAGCACCACACATCAACAGTAAAACAAAAAATGCTCTAATTCGCTTCCCCATGTACCAGCTTTGCAATAAGTTCTTTCACACTAATAATTTCATTGAGTTTATAGCCATTGGCACCCGTAAAAAAAAGTCCCGTGTCTAGTTTTCCCATGTACGCGTCGCTTAGGCTATCGGCAATGCAATACCCTACAGCTTTAGCTTCTTGTCCTCGGTGACAGGGGCTAACACAGTTACTGATACAACGAATCGCAGGACCTTCTCTTTTTTCAACCATCTGAATGAGGTTGGTTTTTACCCCTCGTGCTGGATAACCGACAGGTGATTTAAAAAGTTGAATGTCTTCTTTATGCGCTTTAAGTAAAACTTCTTTAAAATTTTGAGCCGCATCGCACTCATGGGTTCCAATAAAACGGGTTCCCATTTGAACACCATCTGCGCCAAGTGCCATCATCTTTAATATATCGTTATGATCCCATACACCACCTGCGGCAATGAGTGGAAAATCGCCCCATGCTTTGATCTCTTCTTTAATAGGTGCAATCAAATTTTCAAGCTGATACTCTTCCATAGCGCATTGCTCATAGGTAAAACCTTGGTGTCCGCCACTCAAAGGTCCTTCAACCACAATGGCATCGGGAAGTCGGTTATAACGTTGTGTCCAGCGTTTACAGATAATTTTAAGTGCTTTTGCCGAAGAGACAATGGGAACCAACGCCACATCAGGATAGGCAGCGGTAAATTCAGGCATATTGGTGGGGAGCCCCGCTCCGGTAATAATGATATTGACCCCAGCTTCGCACGAATCTTTAATCACACGCTCATAATCATTGATCGCATAGAGGATATTCATCGCCAATGGCTTTGATCCACAAATTTTACGCGCATTGTTCACAATCGCGGTTAATGCCTCTTTTGAGTAGAAATTCTCGGTTTCAAAAGGACGTGTGTTGATATTTTTCTTACTAAAATGCGTGTTCTCATAATAGCCTGTTCCCACAGAACTAATCACACCCAAACCACCTTCTAAACTTACCGTTCCAGCAAGTTTATCCCAGCTGATGCCGAGTCCCATACCACCTTGAACAATCGGATATTCAAGGGTATATTTGCCAATTTTGAGAGGTTCAAATGCCATTACTGTACCTTTAACCTTGCAAATTTTCGCTTACCGACTTGCAGAATGTACTCTCCGCATTCCAGTTGCAACTGTTCATCATCTACTTTTTCTTGATCCAGTTTCACAGCGCCTTGTTTGATGTCGCGTCTGGCTTGAGACGTCGAAATTTCAAGTCCACAATCCACCAAAGCTTTGGCAATCCAGATCGGAGATTCTTTACATGTAAAGGTTTCAATATCGGTTGGAATCTCATTTTGCGAATGCACACGATCAAATTCCGCCTTGGCTTCAAGCGCTTCTGCTTTGCCATGGTAACGCTCAATGATTTCCAACGCGATCATCTCTTTAGCGTGTTTTGGATGCACCGTACCAGATTCTACTTCCTTTTTAAGGAGCGCAATCTCTTCTAAACTTTTGGTACTGAGCAGTTCATAATAACGCCACATCAATTCATCGCTGATGCTTAGCATCTTACCAAACATCTCACTAGGAGCGTCGGTTACACCAATGTAATTACCGAGCGATTTGCTCATTTTATTGACGCCATCGAGTCCTTCAAGCAGAGGCATCATAATAACCGCTTGCTCTTTGCCGATGTTATAGGCACGTTGCAGATGACGCCCCATCAAAAGGTTAAACTTCTGATCGGTTCCTCCCATCTCGATGTCACTTTTCATCGCAACACTGTCGTAGCCTTGAAGCAGTGGGTATAAAAACTCACTGATCGAAATAGGTGTTTGCGATTTATAACGTTTTTCAAAATCTTCGCGCTCAAGCATCCGTGCCACGTTGAAAGTAGTGGTAAGTTCTACCAAACCAGCAGCACCAAGCCCTTCAATCCACTCCGAGTTAAACATAACAACGGTTTTTTCAGGGTCTAAAATTTTAAAGACTTGCTCTTTATAGCTTTGAGCATTGGCTAAAACCACTTCGCGTGTCAGTTTTTTACGTGTCTCATTTTTACCGGTTGGATCGCCGATCATTCCTGTGAAATCGCCAATTAAAAATTGTACAATGGCGCCAAATTTTTGAAGCAGTGCCATTTTTTGAAGTAAAACCGTATGCCCTAAGTGAAGATCAGGAGCGGTGGGATCAAACCCTGCTTTGACTAAAAAGGTTTCCCCTTTTTCAAAATAGTTTTTGAGTAATGTAACAATACGCTCTTCAT
>DBTO01000283.1:0-4575 GCA_002307095.1 Sulfurospirillum sp. UBA1314 | reverse complement strand
TCATCAATAATCTCACTAATGCCTCGTTTGATCTCTTTAAGCGCATTTTGAATCCGCATATCCATATCTCTTATTTCCTTCTTTGATTATTTATAAGCATCATTGACCGAAACAAATTCGATCACGCGGTATTTCCCTTTGAGGTTATCACGTACCGCACTCACATTTTTGTCGGGTAGTTCTAAAATCATCTCAAAGTAATCTGCATGACCTTCATCTTCGCCCTTACCGAGCTCTATGGTCACCAGATTGATCTGCATTTTAGCTAAATAAGCTAAAAATGAGGCTAAAGAGCCCTTTTTATTCTCAAGGCTTATAATCAGTTTGTAGCGATCAGGTGCTTCACGTGTCCACTTGACAAAAACCATTGGTTCGTTCTCTTCCATTAAACTAGCCGCTCGTTCACAGAGTTTGTGGTGAACAAACACATCGTTACCTTTTTTAAATCCAACGATGTCATCACCCCGTTTAGGATGACAGCAGTAGTCAAAATAGACATTGGCAATGTGATGATTTGAGTAGATGACAATGTTCTCAAACTTCTGTTTTTTAATGTGATAGCGATCTTTTTTAAGCAGAGGGAAAAGCAAGGTATCTTGCATCGCATACAGTTTAAGAGTATTGGATACATCTTGCAAATAGATCGAATCAGTCGCAATTTTAAAGATTTTTTTCGTTGCATGCTCTTGCTCAACCCATGCTTCAACTTTGCTTTCAGCAACACCAAACGCATGAGAGAGAATTTTAATCGCCACTTTATGGTTAATCTCTTTGATCTTTTGACGACAATTTGCCTGAATCGTACTTTTCGCTTTACCTGTTTTAACGCTATTCACCCAACTGCATCGGTATTTTGGCTCTTTGGAGGTGACGATACGCACAATATCACCGTTTTTAAGCTCCCCTAAAAGAGGGACTTTTTGTTTATTCACATACGCTTCATCGGCGTATGTCCCTACTTCGGTGTGTACTTCATAGGCAAAGTCTAAAACGGTGGCACCACGAGGAAGCGTGAAGATGTCACCTTTGGGGGAAAATACGGCTATGTCTTCGCTGTAGAGGTTATCTTTAGCAATTGCGTAAAAATCTTCAATATTTTCAATCTCTTCGTTTTGGTTGTTCAGATCATTGAGCCAATCCAGCTTTGGATTAAGCCCGCCTGATTTATATTTCCAATGCGCAGCAACACCGTATTCTGCGGTTTTATTCATATCATAGGTTCGTATTTGAGACTCTACAATGGACTTATCATCAAAGACAGTTGTGTGAATTGTTTGGTACCCATTTTCTTTCGGAATCGCGATATAATCTTTAAAGCGTGAAATAAGTGGTTTAAAATGTTGATGCACAATTCCCAAAGCACGGTAGCAATCAATCGGTGTACGTACAATGATACGAATCGCTAAAAGATCCAAAACCTCTTCAATCGTCACACCTTTACGCTGCATCTTAAGATAGATCGAGTAATAGTGTTTTACGCGCTTTTGAATCGTAAAATCACTCTCGATAAATCCCTCTTTGAGCATGTGATTTTTAATTTTGGAGATAAAATGGTTGAGGCGCAATTGAAGTTGTTGCCCGTGTTCGGTGATATACCCATCAATCTTGCTGTATTCATTAGGCATCACATAGTAAAAGCTGAGATCTTCTAGAAGATTTTTAATGGAAGAGATACCCAAACGGTGCGCAATTGGGGCATAAACGACCAAAGTCTCTTCGGCAATACGACGCTGCTTTACTGGATCGAGGGCGGCAAGGGTGAGCATATTGTGTAGACGATCGCATAACTTCACCACCAAAACACGCACATCGCGAATGGAAGCAATCAGCATCTTACGAAAAGTAAGCGCAGAGGCGACCAGTTTGTCATTGGAAGAAGAAGGGATAAGTTCCACATCGCGTATCTCAACGATTTTGGTTAAACCATCGACCAAGTGCCCTACTTCTTCGCCAAACATTGCTTTAATGTCTTCGGTAGAACACGACGTATCTTCGACAACATCGTGAAGTAGCCCTGCGACAATCATCGACTCATCACCACCCAAATAGCCTACAAAAACGCACACTAAGATAGGATGAATGACGTACTCTTCGCCACTCTTACGATACTGCCCTTGATGCTTGGCTATCGTAAAGGCAACTGCTTTTTCAATATTGGGTGTTGGCTTGATGTATTTGTATAAGAGTTCAACCGCTTTATCAGAGCGTTTACACTCTTTAACAATTTCGACTAACTCTTCCAAATTAAACTTCTAGCAATCAGTAATGGATTCTAATCTGATTTTACCCTCAGCAATCTCAAGGAGTGCAATGTCCGTAAATTTTTGTTTATTTTTATCGGCTTTAATGAGTGGTTCTGCACCATTTGAAAGCTGATCAGCTCTTTTTGAAACCATCATGACCAATCTATAACGATCTTGTCCTACAAGAGATAATGCTCTTGCGGTAATTTCTTCTGTTCTTTCCATTGTTTTTTCCTTATTTATTTCTAACGATTGAGCAACATTCTAGGTTGCCTTCGATAATTTTTTGTAAATTCCCTTTAGCAAACATATTACAGATAACAATGGGAAGATTGTTATCTTTTGCAAGTGTAATAGAAGTATCATCCATTACTTTAATATTATCATCCATGGCTCTATCATAGGTTAATTCAGCTAATTTTTGTGCATCAGGAAATTTTTTTGGATCTCTGTCATACACGCCATCCACTTTGGTCGCTTTGATAATCATATCCGCGCCAATTTCAATCGCACGAAGTGTTGCAGCCGTATCGGTTGTAAAAAAAGGATTGCCTGTTCCTGCAGCAAAAATAACGATACGTCCTTTTTCAAAGTGACGTTGCGCACGCCTGACAATAAATGTCTCACAAATCGCTTCCATTTTAATCGCACTTTGAACGCGCACTTCCATTCCAACGTGTTCCAAGGCTTCTTGCATTGCAATGCTATTAATCACGGTTGATAGCATTCCCATATAATCGCCACTGGTACGCTTGATAATACCATCTTTTGCGGCACTAACGCCTCGGATGATATTTCCCCCGCCGATAACAATACCCACTTCAATGTTATTAATAACCAATGATTTAATTTCACCAGCAATAAATTTCAAAATAGAAGTGTCGATACCAAATCCATTGTCACCTGCAAGCGCTTCACCAGAGAACTTAACTAAAACTCTTTTTCTCTTCTCCATCGTGTATAAACCTTTCTTCTTCCTAGGCATAGAAAACTTCTTTATTTTATCCTAATAGACCTAAAAAGTTACTTTGCAATCAGCTCAAGGGGATCAATATGGAAATTCTTCTGAGTCACTTCAAAGGTCAGATCATCATCCACGCGACCAATCACATACCCTTTTTTGATCTTTTGCCCCACTTGAATCGTCGGAGCAATTTTAGAGAGATGAGCATAAATCGTATGGATATCGTCTCCATTTTCAATAATAACTACTTTTTCCATCGAAGCGGTATCTTTGGCAAAAATAACTTTGCCATTTAAGACACTTTTAACCGTAGCATCGGGTGTTGAAGAAGACAAAACGACGGATTCATTAAAGATTTTAATTTTGTAAATAGGATCAACATAATCCCCAAACTTACGCTTAACACTGTAACTATCCAGTGGAGCGATTGTGCGCTCTCCCACATATTTTTTAACGGTGCTGTTTTGATACGAAGAGCCTATTTGCTTGATGCCACTGCTCTCGCCTCCACCAACCGTTGTTGGAGATTTATCTCTTTTAGCGGCATTTCTTTCTGCGGCGAGTTTGCTCTCTTCTTGCACTTTTATAATTTTAAGCTGTTCGAGTGTTGAGCGAATTTCATCGCGCTCTTTGCCAATATCATCGAGTTGCTTTTTGTAACTCTCTTTTTTAGAATTGAGTGCCAAGATGGAGCTTTCACGCTTTTTTTCTAGTCCAAGTAATTCATCTTTTTTACTTTTTGCACTTTGAATATCACCATGAATGGTCTTTATTTCTTGACTTTGGGAGGAGATTTGATCGTTGATTTGTTTATAATCGGCGGAGAGTTTACCAAACTCTTTTCGCATGATCGTATCCATTTTTTGAAGCACTTCATCAACTAAAATACCATCTTCATTGTCCAGATAATCGCTATCGGAGACGAGATAAAAGGAGAAATCTTCGGCAATGATTTTAATGATTTTTTGCTCCAAATCTTTCTTTTGGGAGGAGAGTTGTTGGGTATCTTTGGTGAGTTTTTCGAGGTATTCTGATTTGCGGGCTACCGTCTCTTGAGACTCATCAATCGTATTGGTTAAATTTTCAATTTTGTCTTTAATTTTCTCAATCTCTTTTTCTCCCTCAACAATGTCACTTGCTATGTCTTGGAGTTTTCCATGAATCTGCTTTTCTGCTTGCAGTCGCTCTTGCAGAGTTTTGGCTTTTTCATCAATTTTTTGCGCTGTGTTATTAGGCGCAGCCATCACGAGCAGTGGCAGCAACAGTGCTACCCCTAAAAACCGTACTTTCATACACGACCAATCTTACGAGAAACAATCGTAACCGCAACCAAAGCAAAAATAATGGAAGCGCCTATGAGTGTACCGC
>DBTO01000075.1:3028-3514 GCA_002307095.1 Sulfurospirillum sp. UBA1314 | reverse complement strand
TTGTCAATGACGAAGCCGAAGGTGTCGGCAAATTTTACTATCCAACGGGTAAACTCCAAGGCGAAATGCCGTTTAAAAAGAACCAACCTGAGGGCATTACTAAACTTTACAATCCAAAAGGGCAGTTGATTCGCACCATCGAGTTTAAAGAAGGGCAAATCATCAAGGGCTATGACTATAACGACCAAGGTGCTAAAATTGAACTAAGTCGTGATGAGCTTCTAGCCACGCCTGAGCAATAAATTTGTAAAGAAGAGGAATCTTCCTCTTCTTTACATGTAAAAAAATCATTTACTTGTTTTCATCTCTCTTAAGAGCAACTGCGTGTTTCGTGAGCTAAAATAAAGCGTCAAAGCAAACAAAAGCACAGCGATGGAAAACATACTTACCGTTGCCAAGTCCCACTCACCATTGCCATTTTGGGCTCGCGAAAGTTTTCCGCCCGTGGTTACTTTAGTTTGCACATCTGCAGGAAATCCTCCCAAA
>DBTO01000075.1:0-2770 GCA_002307095.1 Sulfurospirillum sp. UBA1314 | reverse complement strand
CCAAAGGCGCGATGCCTTCTTTAACCACACTGTGTCCAGGACCACCGTCTAGTACGACTTGGTACGGCTCTTTAGGAATCGCGACGATGAGTTCACTCGATTCTGGTAAGCGTTGTTGAAACAACACCGTGCCACTGATCAGCGACTCCACCTTAATGAGTGCTCCCGAAGCGAGCTCTCCAGTACTAAACTCACCATGAACAGTGATGGTGTTATCATCGTTGTTCAGAAGGTTCATCAACAGCGTGTGTGCCTGTAAAAACGATGCCATGGTGCATGCCATCACGATGATGCCTAATTTCTTCATATCAATCCTTTGGTTGAAATTTTTGTGTCCAAAATGCTTGAATTTTCGCTCGCTCTTGGGGGAGTTTAAACCCGACCCAAAGCAACAACGCGCCTACAACAAACAGCCCAATATCCACACTTAAGATGCTGATCATTCCCTCTTGCCACAAGCGAAGCGGTGAAAAACCACTGGCGTAGAAGTGAATGAGGGGGCTAATGAAAAACAAAACACCGCCCAGTTTTAAAAACTCTTTCGCCGTTTGGTAGGAGTTTAGCCTGTAAAATGACCACGTCAATGTCGCGATCCAAAAGAGCGCAAAAGCACTTTTGTGCCAGAAAAAGCGCTCAGGCAGATCAAATGGCAAGCTCCATTGCAGTGCAAACAAAAGCCCCGTCGCAGGAATGACGCCGACCATCACGCTTAAAGAGAGTTTGCCCATCCAGTGGTAGATCGGAACATTGTGCGGAAATTGACGTGCTTGTTTTTCAAGATAAAGCAGCACGCCAAAGCCCAGTGCGAAGGCAGAAACGAGCATGAGTACGGCGATAAAAAGCCTCGTAAAGGTGTCAACCCCAAAGAGAAAATGCAAAAAGAAGATCGCATCGTAAAAGAGCCCCGACCAGTGTTTGTCCATCACGTGGTGCTGAGCAATCAGAGTCCCATCCACGCCGCTGAGCGTTACACTAGGCTTATTGGAGATGCCATTTAAAAACGGCATATACGGGTTATACCCTTCGACTTTGGCCTCGGCACTCGAATCGTTCCAATTACTAAGCGTAATGTCGTGTATCTGAACCTCAGGCATGATCGCTTTGGCTTTGAGTAAAATCTCATTCATAGAGAGCATCGGAGCGATGTCGTTTTTCTTCTCTATGCGCGCTAGATTGGGGTAGAGCACAGGACCTACCAATTTCCACGTCTCAAACGTTTCGCCTTTGGATGCTAAAAATGCCATCGGACCTGACGCGCTGTAGCCGATGTTCATCAGCGCTCCTGTCAGCGTGATGATGATGAACGGTGGAAAGACCCACGCAAAAATCTTGCGGTGCCATTTGGCAAACTTACTTTGGGCATTTTTGCCACTGCTTTTATAGTTGATTTTCCAAATAAGCATCAACCCACCAATAATCAAAAACATCGCCCCAACCGCCATAAAACCAAAGATAAGGTAGCCAAAGAGTTTGAACGGTCTTCCATAGTGCATATGGTTTAAAAAGCGTGCAAGTTGAGACTGTTCATCTTCATTTTCCACCTCTTGTGCGGTGTTGGGATTGAACACTTTGGTTTTCATAAACATCGTTGAGATGCGAAGTGCTGGGTCGTGCATGGAGCCTGGAAGACTGATGGTAATACCATTGATTTGCGGATAATCAGGATCGGCAAGCACGGGATCTATCATCGAAGAGTAGTCCACTTTCTCGACGTTTGGCATCGCATAATGGCGCGAAGGCTTCTCCCACACCTGAACAAACGGAAGTAAAATGGCAAAAATACCAAAGAAAACAGCCACATACAGCAGGAGCGAAATGTTAATGCCCACCGCAACGTGAATGCGTTGAAGACGTTGTTTAAAAATCTTTTTTGCCTCTTCCATCAGACACTCTCCTTAAAAAATAGAACAGCGATGAGGGTGGCAAAACAGAGTGTTGGCACAACACTGCGAAGCAGGGCACTGAGTTTGGTGGGTGCAAGGACGATCCACAGCGCCGCTACTGCCCAGACCAGCGTGTTAAACAACAAAGGAATGATGATGGATTCACCAGGCGTGACGGGCAAGAGAAAAATAAGCAACGTCATGCCCAAATAGGCAACGCACAAGCCTCCGATGATGGCACAGATGCCTCTAAAAAGACCGATGGTTTTACCACTCTTTTCAGGTTCTGAGAGCTTTTTAACGAAGCCCATTCCTTTGGTTTTGAACATTTTTATCCTTTACATGTAAAGCTCTCGCGCTTTGAAGCGCAAGAGCTTTGATTTTTAAAATTTTAACGTCGCCGAAGCGTAAATACTGCGTCTATCTCCGAGATAGTATTGATTGACCCAATACTCCTTATCCGTGAGGTTATTGACCGTAAGTCTTAAGATAAGTGGATTGGTGTTGAATTTGGTTGTGTACCTGACACCGGTATTAAAAAGTGTATAACTGGGCATTCTATCGGTGTTAAGGCTATCGCCATAAAAACTACCCGTGTAGTTCACTCCTGCATTGAGGACAATATTGGGATCGGTAAAAGGAGCATACTCCACATACATTTTGGCAAACTCTTCGGCGACACCAATGGGGCGTTTGCCTTCAAGCAGAGGATTTTCTTTATTCTCTTTGACTTTTGCGTCAAGGTAAGTAAAACCGCCCAAAAGGGTGAGTCGCTCAGTCACTTTACCTGTAAACGTTGTCTCCAAACCTTTATGCACTTGCCTTCCATCTTGCACATAACGAGGTTTAGTTTCATCGGTGAGATCGTAATACTCTAAGCCTTTATC
>DBTO01000082.1 GCA_002307095.1 Sulfurospirillum sp. UBA1314 | reverse complement strand
GGTGTCAAAGCGGCTCATCAGCAGATCAAAGGCTCCCAAGCAGCCGAATGCGTGAATCTCAAAGAGCAATTAGATTCACTCCTCGAAGCCTATGCCAAAGTGCGCATCGCCACTGCTAAATTAGCCTATTACCAAAAGATGCAACGCCTCTATCAAGAGTCCTACATCATGGCAAAACGACTTAACGAAGCAGGTGAACTTCCCCAAACCGAAGTCATAAACTATGCACAATACATAGCCGATCAACTGGTCATGATCGCTCAAATCCATGAAGAAAAAGAGAGTATGCTAGCCCATCTCTCCTATCTGAGTGGTATCAAACTAGATACTTTCTCCACACTAGAACCTTTACATGTAAAAGAGTCCTCTTTAACTCAGGTCAACTTTGAAGAGAGCTCTCGTGCTAAACAAGCCTATGCAGGCATTGAGCAAAAAGAGGCACAACTGCAAGCGGAGAAGACACGCTATCTGCCAGTTTTTTCACTTTACGGTAAATACGATCTGTATGGTTCCGATGAAGAGCAGTTCAGACGCTCCACCCAAGATATCGAGCGCAATGGGTACAGGGTAGGGCTCTCCTTTTCGTGGACACTCTTTGATGGCTTTGCCAGAGAAGCTGCGGTTGAGACACGGCTTTTAGAGCTTCAACAAGCTAAAATGGCACTGGTTGAAGCACAACGAACGTATGAGAAAGAGCAGTATCTTCTGCAAGCACAAGCCCGTGAGCGTGAGCAAAGGCTCAACAGTGCGAAACGAAGCGAAGCCTCTTCGCACAATGTCTCTGAAATGATCGAAACCCTGCATGAAAACGGACAAAAAGATAAACTTTCCAGCCTTAAAGCGCAAATCCAATACTACCAAACCGCTATCGCCTCCAATGAAGCCGAAGAGCTTCTTAGTCTTAGTCACACCAAAGAGATTCTCTTTTCTCAAAAGGAGTATGAATGCGCAGCGCATTAGTTGCTCTTGAAGTAGTGGGACAGCTCAATCGTATCGCGATTGACTCCACTGCCATTGCTAGAAAATATGCTCTTGATGCGAATGAACCTTCCATTGAAGTATTAGCACGCATTGCAAAAGATCAGGGCTTTAAAACCAAACTCAAATCCCTTACACCTTTCCAAATGGAAAAATACCCTCTGCCGTGTATCGCCCGAAAGAAAGAGGCAAGCTATATCGTAATCTTAAAAATTGATCTTGAAAAAGAGCAGATGCTGGTCTTTGAGGGAGGTGCTAAAGAGCCTTACCTTCTTAGCTTTGCAGATTTTACATCGACTATTCAGCCTAAAGTCATTATCCTTAAACATAAAATCATGACCGATCAGATCAAATTTGGCTTTGCATGGTTTTACAATCAACTCTTGCATTACAAACGCATCGTAGGAGAAGTGCTCTTAGCCTCCTTTGTTATGCAGCTCTTTGGATTAGTTACACCACTGTTTACACAGGTTGTTCTTGATAAAGTCTTGGTGCATCACAGTATGAGCACACTCAATGTCATCGCTATCGCCTTTGGAGCGGTGATTATCTTTGAGTTTTTACTCAGCATTGTGCGTAACTACGTCTTTGTGCATACGACCTCAAAGATCGACGCACGACTGGGTGCTAGACTCTTTCGCCATCTTATCTCGCTTCCTTTGGTCTACTTCGAGAAGCGCAAAGTGGGCAATATTATTGCGCGTGTGCGAGAGTTAGACCAGATCAGAGAGTTTATCGCCAATAAATCGGTGACGGTACTGTTAGATATGCTTTTCTCTGTGGTCTTTGTGATCATGATGATGATCTATAGTGTTCAACTCACCTTCGTCTCTTTAGGCTTTATCTCTATTATTGCTATTCTCTATATCATCGTAACTCCCAATCTTCGCAAACGCCTCGAAGCCAAGTTTCAAATGGGAGCACAATCCAATGCCTATTTGGTAGAGTCGGTTACGGGTATGCAAACGGTCAAAGCCCTAGCGATTGAAGGTAGCATGCAAAAGAAATGGGAGGAGTATTTAGGCTCATACGTTAATGCTGGCTTTAATCTAGCCCATCTTTCCAATATCCTCTCCGGGGTCAGTGGTGCCCTGCAAAAGCTGATGACACTGAGTATTCTTTACTTTGGAGTAGGGCTGGTCATTGATAATAAACTAAGCGTAGGACAGCTCATCGCGTTTCAGATGTTTGCTGGTCAGTTTAGCTCTCCTGTGATGCGTTTAGTAGGGCTGTGGAATGAGTTCCAACAAGCACTGCTCTCGGTAGATCGTATAGGAGACATCCTCAACACTCCTACCGAGCAGATGAACGATAAAGCCATTACGCTTCCCAAAGTGCAAGGGGAGGTTAACTTTGACAAAATTGCCTTTCGTTACGCTTTGGATGGTCCGCTTATCTTAAAGCAACTCTCTTTACATGTAAGCCCCGGACAAAGCATTGGGGTGGTAGGGCGCAGTGGCAGTGGCAAGAGTACGCTCACCAAACTGTTGCAACGTCTTTACCTACCTCATGAAGGAGCTGTTTACATCGATGGTGTGGATATCAGACATATGAACCCTTCATGGCTTCGCCATAATATTGGGGTTGTGTTACAAGAAAATTACCTCTTTAGTGGAACGATTAAAGAGAATATCGCCTTTGCGGTGCCGGGGGCGTCCATGGAGCGCATTATCATGGTTTCCAAAATAGCAGGAGCGCATGAGTTTATCTCAGAGCTTCCTGAAGGGTATGACACCTTTGTAGGGGAGAGGGGGTCATCGCTCTCAGGTGGGCAGAGACAACGTATCGCCATTGCAAGAGCCCTTTTAGGAGATCCCAAAGTGTTGATCTTTGATGAAGCAACCTCGGCATTGGATTATGAATCGGAGAAGATCATTCAAGATAACCTTAAAGCCATTAAAGAGGGCAGGACGATGTTTATCGTGGCACATAGGCTTAGTACAGTCAGGGATTGCGATGAGATTATCGTCATGGATAAAGGTGACATTGTAGAGCGAGGGAGTCATGATGAACTGATGGCACTTAAAGGCTACTATCACTTCCTAACCACACAGCAGGAGAGGGCATGATGAAATGGTTTAAACAGGGCACGCGAAATGATGTCCATGAATTTCAGCCGCTCTTGGTTGAAATTGAAGACAGACCGCTCAATCCACTGGGGCGCAGTATCTTATGGATTATCTTTGGGGTCATTTTATTTGGAATCTTATGGCTAAGCTTTGCAACGATTGATATTGTGGTGAGTGCACGGGGTAAAGTAGTTCCCACCGGAGAGATTAAAGTTCTTCAACCCATTGAAACAGGGGTTATCTCTAAGATATTGGTGAAAGAGGGTGAACATGTGCAAAAAGATCAAGTGCTGATGCAAATAGACCCCAGTGTCACACAAACCAGTCTTGCTTCTAAAGATAAAGACCTCGTGGTACATACCCTAGAATGTGAACGCTTAAGTGCTTTAGTTGACAATCGTAAACCCAAATGGAATCAGTATGGGCACCTAGATGCGGCACTCTTAAGTGAACAACAAGATCTCTATCTTCATCAACGAGACTCCCTCAATGCTTCCAAATCCCAATACGCGATGAAAAAATCCCAAGCCGAAGCACAATACAGCAGTGCCAAATCAGATGTGCAAAGATTAGAGGGCATCTCTCAAAAAGAGCAGATGAGGCTTAAACGTATGGAAAAGGTGCTCGATATCATTGCAAGAAATGACTATGAAGAAGCACAAAAGAGTGCTAATAATATCCATGAACAGCTCAATATGGCACATCATAAAGAACGTGAGAGCAAACAACATCTCAAAGAGGTTGAACATGAAGCTAAAGTCTATGTCGAACAGACCATCTCTACATGGTTTAATCAACTCCTTGAGAAGAAAAAAGAGCTAAGAGCTTTAGAATCAGAGATCAATGCGATTGCCTTTCAGAACAGGCAACAACAGATTAAAGCACCGCTGAGTGGTTATATCGGAAAACTGATGGTCAATACCGAAGGAGGGGTTGTAACTCCTGCTGAAAAGCTGATCTCGCTTGTTCCGGATGATGCACCGCTTATTATTAAAGCAACCGTACTCAATCAAGATAGAGGTTTCATCACTAAAGAGATGAGCGCTGCTATTAAAATCGATACCTTTACCTTTCAAAAGTATGGTTTTATAGAAGGTGTGGTGGATAGCATTGGCAATGATGCCATTGAAGATGAAAAACAAGGACTGATTTATGAGATCAAAGTCATTCCCACAACCACATCCTTGATGATAGATGGTAAAGAAAAACGATTGGAACCTGGTATGAATGTCACTACAGAGATTAAAGTCGGCAAGAGGAAAATCATTGAGTTCTTTATCTATCCGATTATTCAGTATATGGATGAAGGGTTGAGTGTGAGGTAATGTCAATAATAATCGATTGAGGTTTTGCAAAAAGTACAATAATCAAAATATATTTTTTCAGCGTTATCATAGACTTTATAATAATGTTACAGTTTGTGTGAAAAAATGAAACATCAACTTTAACTAAAGATTTTTGATAAAAATCCTTATATTAAGTTTCGTTTAATAAAATTGTCAATAGTGTTATTGACAATTTATGCTAAAAGCTGCAAATTCATGAAATATTCATATGATTTTAAGAAAAAAAGCTTTTTTTTCTTAAGAATAAATTTATAGTCGATGTGTTTTAATATCTTATCTGTTAAATTTATTCATGGCAGATTGCATGTCGTTAACTCAAACATAATGGAGGAAAATGACTGAATGAAGGTTTAATTCAAAATTTTCGGATTAGCTGAATTACATAGTTTCAGTATTATAGAACACTAAATATTTTTAGTGTATTTTAGAACATAATGGAGAAAATAAGTCTTCGTATAGTTTTGGTAAAAATAACGGAGCAATAATGGAGGACGATAGCATTTAGTTAACGTAATGTATTCATCTTGAAAGGAAAAAAGATGGATATTACTTTTATTGAGCAGCAATTGCTTAAGGACTATGGGTACACTTTAACAAGAGAAGAGGTGGCTGAAGTATTAAATATCAGCGTATCAACGGTTGACAGAAAGCGTAAACAGTATCCAAAGCTGTTTCCTCCTTTCAAAAAAGTTGGTTTTGGAGATCGTGCGCCTGTAAAGTTTTCAGCACATGGTGTAGCTCAGTATTTGGCGCAAATACAGTAACCTCCACGAGGATAGGAAGATTTTCTTCCTATCGCTTCTTTTTGATTCTTTTAAAGTCCAACTATTAATTAAAAAACAACACAAAAATTGATACAATATTTATCGCATATAGCATTTAGGGTAGAAATAGGGTAGAAATCTGAGAAATCCAAAAATGTGAGTGAGAGAAAAACCTCTAAAATAGGGGCTTTTGAGGGAAAAAAGACAAATGGTATTGATGATAGACAATTACGACAGTTTTACCTACAACATCGTTCAGTATTGCTTAGAGCTTGGTGCTGATCTTAAAGTGATTCGCAATGATGAGCTGAGCATCGAAGAGATAGAAGCGCTACACCCAGAAAAAATTATTATCTCCCCTGGTCCTGCGACGCCTAATGAAGCGGGTGTCAGTTTAGAAGTCATCAAATATTTTGGTGGGAAAATCCCCATTTTAGGCATTTGTCTCGGACATCAAGCCATTGGGCAAGCCTTTGGTGGCAAAGTTGTGCGTGCGAAGCGTATGATGCACGGCAAAACCTCTGTTACCAAGCAACTTCATAATAGCTGTCTTTTTGACGGACTTCCTGAAACGTTTACAACCACGCGTTATCATTCATTGACCGTTGAGCAAGAAGGATTACCTGATGTGGTTGTTCCAACGGCGTATAGTACGGACGATCATGAGATTATGGCACTGCAAATTAAAGACAAACAGATATATGGCGTACAATTTCACCCCGAATCCATTTTGAGTGAACACGGACATGCCATCTTAAATAACTTTTTAAAACTATGAGAGAAAGACTTTTTTTACTACTCATTCTTGTTCTCAGTGGCGCACTCTTGTCGTATGGTGCGCAAAGTATCTCCATTAGTTACGATGAAGCCGAGATCTTTTTTTACGACGTAAATCCTATCCACTATATTGCGCTTTATTCGACACACCTTTTAGGACAAAATGACTTTGCTTTGCGTTTGCCATTTATCCTTTTCCATTTGGCTTCGATTGTTTTACTGTATAAAATTGGGAAACTCTTTTTAAAAAAACGGGTTGATCGTATTGTCTCGGTTGCAATTTATGCGCTTTTGCCGGGTATCAATGGTATTGCCCTTATGGTCAATAGTGGCATTGTTGTCATTTTTGTTAGCCTTTTATTTACCTACTTGTATCTTAAGGAGTACAAAATTGCCTCGCATTTAGTGCTGATTATGGCACTTTTTATTGACAATTCCTTTGGTATTTTTTTTACAGCTCTTTTTATTTACGCGCTATTTCAGCGTAAAACGGATTTATTGATTTTAACACTTATCTTATTGAGCGCATCGATGTATTTGTATGGTTTTGATGTGGGTGGTAAACCAAAAGGCTATTTTGTCGACACATTGGGTGTTTATGCCGTTATTTTTTCACCTCTGCTCTTTTTATATTTTGTGTATGCAATGTACCGCATTTTGATTAAAGAGGAAAAGAACCTTTTATGGTATATCTCTTTTTTCTCGCTCATTGTTTCCTTACTTCTTTCTATGCGACAACGACTCTTACTGGAAGATTTTGCACCCTTTGTTGTGCTCTCCATTCCTTTAATGGTCAAAGTCTTTTTCAACAGTTACCGTGTGAGACTTCCTGCATTTCGCAAACTTCATACGTTTTTCTTTGGATTAGTCCTTGTTTCACTTGTATGTAATACGATGCTTATCTTTTTAAACAAACCACTCTATGCCGTGATGGAAGATCCTTCCAAGCATTTTGCTATTAAATACAATATCGCCAAAGAATTAGCCGATGCCCTCAACGTCAAAGGCATCACAAAAGTGATGATGAAAGATGATAAAATGGCTCTAAGACTTAAGTTTTATGGCATAGAACAAGGTAAAAACTACAAACTCACAATTCAACCAGAAATAGAAGAGGGGTATGAGAAGATTGATATTACCTATTATGGTAAAGTCGTCAAGACTTTTTATCTCTACCGCGTTAACTAAAAAGAGGATACAAAGATGAAAAAAGCGTTTACGATGCTTGAATTGGTATTTGTCATTGTTGTTGTAGGCATTTTATCGTACTTTGCAGCATCAAGCTTTCAACGCAATCCTCTTCGTGAAGCTGCGGATCAGCTTGTGGGTCATATAAGATATACACAACATCTTGCGATGCAGGATGATAAGTTTAGCTTGACAGATTCTAGTTGGGCATTAGGAAGATGGCAATTATATTTTTCAAATAATACTGGAAGCGATGATCAATGGGCATATACAATTTTCTCCGATTGGAAAGCAGGACATACGGGAAATCCAGATATGGGTGAAGTAGCAGTCAATCCACTTAATTCAAATCAATATTTAACAGGGGGGACAAGCGGAACCAATATAATTCATTATAGTGATCAAAGCGCTACTAAGGAACTAAATATTGGTCATAAATATGGAATTAAAGATGTAGCTTTCAGTGGCGGTTGTAGATCAAATGTTCAATATATACATTTTGATTATTTAGGAAGACCTATGAACTCTTTCTCTACAAAACCATATGAACTACCAGCAGCAGGATGGCATAAGCTTTTAACAACTCAATGTAAAATAACTTTATGCGACCAAGCATGTACGGATGCTACTGCTCAAAAAATTACTATTCTCATTGAACCAGAAACAGGCTACACTCACATTCAATAATGCTTTATTTCACTTAATCTTCTTTTAAGGAGTATGGA
>DBTO01000220.1 GCA_002307095.1 Sulfurospirillum sp. UBA1314 | reverse complement strand
AAGAGTTTAGAAATATTGCCGTGATAGCGCACGTTGACCACGGAAAAACGACCTTAGTTGATGAGCTGTTGAAACAATCAGGTACCTACACAGCACACCAAAAAGTAGAAGAAAGAGCGATGGATAGCAACGATCTAGAAAAAGAACGTGGTATCACCATCCTTTCTAAAAATACAGCGATTCGCTATAAAGAGACTAAAATTAACATTATCGACACTCCAGGCCATGCTGACTTTGGTGGTGAGGTTGAGCGTGTTTTAAAAATGGTTGATGGTGTTTTATTGCTTGTTGATGCACAAGAAGGCGTTATGCCTCAAACCAAATTCGTGGTTAAAAAAGCGTTGAGTCTTGGTCTTTGCCCAATCGTTGTTGTCAACAAAATTGACAAACCAGCGGCAGATGCTGAGCGCGTTGTGGATGAAGTGTTTGACCTTTTGGTCGCTCTTGGTGCCAATGAAGATCAACTTGAATTCCCTATCATTTATGCTGCAGCACGTGATGGTTATGCAAAATACAACATGAGCGATGAAAATAAAAATTTCGAGCCTCTGTTCGAAACTATTCTCAAACACGTTCCTGCTCCTTCTGGTAAGGCAGAGAATCCTCTTCAACTTCAAGTCTTTACCCTTGATTATGACAACTATGTCGGTAAAATCGGTATTGCGCGTATTTTTAACGGAACCATTAAGAAAAACGAGACCGTCCTTCTTGCAAAAGCAGATGGTGAACAAATTCGTGGACGTGTATCGAAACTCATTGGTTTTCATGGGTTAGATCGTATTGATATTACTGAAGCAGAGAGTGGCGACATTGTTGCGGTTGCTGGCTTTGAAACACTTGACGTTGGCGATAGTTTGGTTGATCCAAGCAATCCTATGCCTCTGGATCCATTGCACATTGAAGAGCCAACACTTTCCGTCGTTTTTGCCGTTAATGACTCTCCGTTTGCGGGACTTGATGGTAAATTTGTTACGTCAAATAAAATTGCTGAGCGTTTAGAGTCTGAGATGAAAACAAACATCGCAATGCGTTATGAGAATGCAGGCGAGGGTAAATTTAAAGTTTCAGGTCGTGGCGAGCTTCAAATTACGATTTTGGCAGAGAACATGAGACGTGAAGGTTTTGAGTTTTCTCTTGGACGTCCTGAGGTTATTATTAGAGAAGAAAACGGCGTTAAAATGGAACCATTTGAGCATTTAGTTATCGATGTTCCTGATGAATTTACAGGCGCTGTTATCGAGAAATTGGGTCGTAAAAAAGCGGAAATGAAAGCAATGAACCCAACAGGAGATGGTCAAACGAGAATTGAGTTCGAAATTCCTGCACGTGGTTTGATCGGTTTCCGTGGTCAATTCTTGACCGATACCAAAGGTGAGGGTATTATGAACCACTCATTCCTAGAGTTTCGTCCACTCAGTGGCGAGGTAGAACACCGTAAAAATGGTGCGCTTATCTCTATGGAAACTGGAACAGCGATGGGTTATTCACTCTTTAGTTTACAAGAGAGAGGCACGTTGTTTATTGATGCACAAATGAAAGTTTACTGCGGTATGATTATTGGTGAGCATTCTCGTCCTAACGATTTAGATGTAAATCCAATTAAGGGTAAGCCACAAAGTAACGTTAGAAGTAGTGGTGCTGATGAAGCGATTAAAATTGTTCCACCACGCAAAATGAACCTTGAATTAGCGCTTGAGTGGATTGAAAATGATGAATTGGTGGAAGTTACACCGATTAACATTCGTATTCGTAAAAAATACCTTGATCCAACCACACGTAAACGTATGAGTCGCTAAGAAGTTTTACATGTAAAGATTTTGCCACTATTGTTCAGTGGCAAAATCATCTCATTTGAGGAGCTTTACGATGGAAACATTTTTGATTGTTGCAGGTGTTTTTCTTCTTATCCTTGTGTTTATGTACAACACGCTCATCTCCAAAAAAAACCAAGTCGATACTATTTTTGCCGGACTGGATGCAGTTCTTAAAAAACGGTATGACCTTCTTCCCAATCTTATCGCAAGTGTTAAAGAATACATGGCACACGAGAGCATCACGCTTGAGAAAATCACCGAACTTCGCACCAAAGCGCTCATGGGTGAGCTCAAAAACAGCGAAAGGATAGCCTTGGATAAACAGCTCTCTTCGATGCTGGGTAATCTCATGGTTGCAGTGGAAAATTATCCCGTACTTAAAGCGAATGAAAATTTTTTACACCTTCAAGGCTCTTTGAACGAACTTGAAGAGCAGATTTCAGCGGCAAGACGCGCGTACAATCAAAGTGTGAACGATTATAACAATGCCATTGAGATGTTTCCGACCAATATGATGGCGAATTTTATGCACTTGGAGCGCAAAGAGATTTTTAGCATTCCCTCACGTGAGCGCCAAAATGTTGATGTGAAAAACCTTTTTCAAAAATAGGTACGCTTTGAAACCAAGTCTCTCCTCTTTGCTCGATTATTATTACGAGTCGATGTACCCTTTGCTTAAGGCGTTGGAAGAGAAGCGCTTGGGCATTATAGCGACGCTGAAAAAAGCGGCATTGACTCTTTTTTGTGGCGCAGCATTTCTCTTTGTCTTCTTAACCCATACGAATTTATTTATCCCACTGCACGCTTTTTTACTGAGTTTCATGAGTGGATTTTTGATGTTTATGTTTGTCTATCGTCATGAAAGGGCAGGATATGATGCTTTGTTTAAAGACATCGTGATAGAGAAGATGATCCATTTTATAGATTCTTCGCTTCTTTATTCTAAAGTAAATTCTATACCTGAACACGCATTCAAGCAAAGCGAGCTTTTTGTCGAATCGTACGATCGGTTCGTAGGAAGTGATCTGGTGCGTGGTACGATTGACGGGGTTGATGTGCATTTTTGTGATTTGCATGTAGAGAAAAAAGTGCGCGATAACGATGATAAAGAGTCGTGGGAAACTATCTTTCAAGGGCTTTTTTTTGTAGCTGATTTTAACAAATCATTTTACGCTAAAACCGTTGTTTTACCCGATGTCGCCGAGCGAAATTTTGGCGTTTTGGGATCGTGGATGCAAGGAATAAACAGACAAAGAGGAGCACTTGTCAAACTTGATCACGTGGAATTTGAGAAAGTGTTTGTCGTGTATGGAAGCGATCAGATTGAGAGTCGTTATATTTTATCACATGCGTTGATGGAAAAAATCGTGCAGTTTCAAAAAAAGATAGAAAAGCCACTGTATCTCTCGTTTGTGGATTCAAAGATATATTTGGCACTGCATTACACTAAACCGCTCTTTGAGCCGATATTAACTCGTTCCGTGTTAGAATTTAACGGCATAAGAGAGTATTTTGAACTCTTGATGATGATCACGGGCATTGTTACCGAATTTAAGCTCAATGAAAAATTGTGGAGTAAACGCTAAATGTTCAATGAAAAACTACTCAAAATCTCTTTAGGTTTTATCGTATTGTTGATAATCGTTGGTTTTGTAACGATTAATTATATGCTCAAAGATGACAATCAATCTTCTTACGATACCGTGCCAACAGCAAAAAAAGCATCAGCCCTCAGTAGCAATGCGCAAGAGTTGAGCCTTGATACGATTTTTATCAATATCAGGTCAACAAAGTATAAGATTTTAAAAGCAGACATTGCTTTGGTTTTGAAAAGCAGTGCCAGTAAAAAAGCGCTCCTTGCCAATATGGACAATGTGCGCAATGCCGTTTTGCAGTATCTCAATACGATGGATGCCAATGGACTTGAAACGATCAATGGCAAAGATCGTCTTAAAGAAGAGTTGACTGAGATGTTGGAGAGCACATTTGGGTATGAGATTGAGACGATTTACATTAAAAACTTTACGCTTTCTCCTTGAAAAGCATCAAGCTCCCTAAAGAGAGCAGTGCCACAAAACTGGTGTACATGTAAAGATACTCTCCGTAAAAATACCCTGCTAATAGGGCGCCTACAAAACCTCCCAAACCAAATGAAAAGCCGTAGTAAAATTGTGCTGCTAGCTTTTTATGCGTATAAAAAGTGTACAGAAGGCTAAGTGCTGCGGTGTGATGCAGTGCAAAGCTAAAGGCATGCAACGATTGAGAGGCGTAGGAGATCCACAGTACTGAGGGAAATGCAAAGAGTAAAAACCAACGAAGTGCCGTTGCTAAAACACAGAGTTTGACAAGCGATAAAAGGCTAAAACGCTTGAGCAAAGGTGCTTGAAAATAAAAAAGCACTATTTCACACATAACACCAAATGCCCATAAATAGCTTGTCATTTCCAGGCTAATTCCATGGGCTGTTTCATAAATGGTAAAAAAGTTATAAAATCCCCCAAAACTGACCTGCATCAGAAAAAGACTGATCCACAAATACTTTACATGTAAAAAGCTAAAAGGCACTTCGTTTGTGAGATTTTCCTTTGTAAAATGCACATTGTTTTGGGTTAGCCAATACGCAAAAAACGCGGTCAGACTGATGGCCAAAAGAAGATAATGCAAGCCATTGGTGTAGTTTTCCAAGTGTCGCGCTAGGATAATGCCAATCAGCATAAACCCGATTGAGCCAAACAGGCGTGATTTTCCAAAACGCTCTTTTTGCAAGTGCTCCATCGCATAGGTTTCAATGTACGGCAATATCATGCCAAGACATGCCCCTAGAAGCATATTGGGCAGCATAAAGAGATAAAAATGGTGAAGGGTCGGATAGAACATCACGATGGCAAAAAGAGCCCCGCCAAGCGCTGTGTAAAAGACTTTTTGGGTCAGTTCAAAATGTTTGAGAAAGAAAAAAGGGACAAAAAAACGCATCAACGGTGCCAAGGCGAAAATAGCACCAATTTGAGGCGCACTGTAGCCGATAGTTTGTAAGATTTTAGGCATAAAGATGACATAGACACTGGTAACCGAAAAGTAGGCAAAGAAAAACCCAGAGATTTTAAAAAAGATCATTTAGGAATGGGAGCGGTTTGACTGAGTAGATCATACAGAGCAAGTTTATCTTTGCGCAACAGGGGCACAAAAAGTCCCACAACACTCAAAGCGGTTAATAAAAGCAGTGTATAGCGTACGATGAGTTGCGTTAAAGTGGCGCTATGACCAGTTTTAAGATCGATCAGTAAAAGATCGTATGCTTTGTAGCCTGGGGTTTGACCGCTTCGCTTGAGAAAGAGGGTCGTGAGCAAACCATAAGAAATCAGAATCAAGAGCCAGCCTTGAAGCATATGCGCCGCAAAGCCTTCACGTGAGCCATAAATGAGATAAAAAACACTGTACAAAATCGGCATCAAAAGCATGAATGAGTCGATAACAAAAGCTTTAAGACGTCTTTGAAACGGGGCGATGGCAAAAAGAGGCGAAGTGCTTTTATGCTCTTTTTTAACCCCTTTTTTAGTCGCTCTCCACCTCATTAAAGCTTAGTTCCCTCTGCTACCTGGTTTGATCGCCACGCTTCCCTCTTGACACAAAGGGCATTCGCTTGGATCGTAAATGTCAAACTCAAAATCAGCCAGCGCAAAAAATGGCGCGTCGTTCGGAAGTTTACATGTAGGCTTGCCCTCAAGATCACTTCCCACACGTTTGCAAAAACCGCGGTTCGCAAGTGCTGCGAATCCAACGATCACGCCACCCATGCTTTCAGCGATTTTTGCCGCTTCTAGCGCCGATCCACCCGTGGTGATGATGTCTTCACAGACCAAAATTTTCTCACCTTTCTTGACTTCAAAACCTCTGCGAATCGTCATCTCACCATTCACACGCTCTGCAAAGATAAAACGTTTACCAAGGGCACGTGCAAGCTCGTAACCGGCTAAAACACCACCAAGGGCTGGTGAACAGATGGTATCGATCTCAAGATGTGAAGCATTAATCATTTTGGCTAATGCAATGGCTAATTGCTCTGCGACTTTTGGGTCTTCCAAGACTTTTGCACTTTGAAGGTAGTAGCGTGAGTGCTTGCCACTGCTGAGTAAAAAGTGTCCCTCTAAAAGGGCGTTGGCGTCTTTATAAATTTTTTCAACTTGCATAGGTACCCTTAAATTTTTAGGAGTTCGGATTCTTTTTCTCTTACGAGCTCATCGACTTTTGAAACCGTTACATCGGTGATTTTTTGCACTTCGTCTTGTCCTTTTTTAGAACCATCTTCCGTGATAATTTTATCTTTTTCGAGTTTTTTTACTTGGTCATTTGAGTCTTTACGAACATTGCGAATCGCGATTTTGGCTTTATCGCCCATTGCTTTGGCTTGTTTGGCACCCTCTTTACGTTGGTCTGTTGTCATTGGAGGGAAGAAAAGTTTAATGGTTTCGCCATCATTATTCGGATTGACCCCGATGTTCGCTTGCATAATCGCTTTTTCGATCTCTCTGAGCATCTTTTTCTCCCACGGAGA
>DBTO01000225.1 GCA_002307095.1 Sulfurospirillum sp. UBA1314 | reverse complement strand
TCAAAAAGCCATAGTAGAGTGAGCGAGCTTTATTAACCGATTCTTTATTTATCATTTCTTTGTTCCTCATTTCTTAAAGTCAACTAAACTAGACCAAAAGAGTCTTGTTCAGCATAAATGACTTAAAAAGCTTGAAAACAAGGGATAAACACGGGATCTTGGTGGAAACATTGCCCTTTTTTTACGCTTCGTTGTCTCATATCAGTAAACAGTTGTTGACCGATTTTTAGAAAATTTACCACAGATTTGCTTAGGTGAGAATGGGTTAAAAAGAGTAGTATAAAAACTTAAAAGTAACTTAAATATGCAAATTAAGCATATTACTCGGAGAATTAAAGCGGATGGCAGAGTATAGTTCAGAGAACATTAAAGCTCTCTGAACTGCTTTACATGTAAAGCGTTTTAGAAGCTATAACGCACATTCGCGTAATAGTTTCGACCCTCTTGAACATAGCCATTATTGTAGTAATAAAGCTCATCAAAGAGATTTTTAATACCAACAGCAAGCTCAAGCGCTTTGACAGGTCTATACGCAACTCTAATATCTGCTACGGTATACGAACTGCTTTTTTCACTGCCACTTACATTGGAGTAGCGTTCGCCTTCATGCCTGATAATCGGTGTAATATCAACCGAATGAATCGGTGAATAGGTCATACTTGCATAATAGCTATGTTTGGGTGTATCGGTCGTGTACTGAGCATTTGCCGTTTTACTGTCTTCAATTTCTGCGTCAATATAGGTGTAAGAGAGCGTACTTTTAAGCTGATTGCTCCATAGTGAATCAAGTGTTAGCTCAACACCTTTGTGCTCTTCTTGATCGAAATTTTGCATCTGTTTACAGTTTGTACCGGTACAACCCAGTGTTGCATCTGTATTGGTTAACCCACTCACTGACGCAATATAATCTTTTGTTTTCGTGTAAAAAAGCGCTACTTTAGCATGATGATCGTCCACAAATGCCCAGTCACTGCCAATTTCATACGTCGTAGAACGTTCTGCATCCAAGCTAGGATTGAGAATATAATCTCCAAATTTTGAAGAGTAACGATCTTTCAGTGTTGGCATATTGCTCTTTTGAGAGACACTTCCATAAAACATCAGATCTTTCGTCGCATGAAACGTCAGAATGGTTTGAGGATTGAAAGCATCGGAGTCATATTTGGGGAACTCTCCAGCGATGAGTGTTCCTGCACTGTTACGATACTCCGCTTTGGTAATCTCGTTTTTATCGTAACTGCCACCTAATGTCCACGTCAATGCGTCAGTGAGTTGCCATGAATATTCAGCGCCTAATGACAACGTTTTACTCTCATCTTTAAGATCTGCATTAGGAGATTTTGAGCTGATGTCTTTATGGTTATCGTATTTTTGGGAAACAGAAAGTTTTAAAAGATGGTTATCAGCGATTTTAATATCCCCTTCGACAATGCCACCAAAGGTATTATCATCGTATTCTGAAATCTCGCTCACAACATCTTGCGCCCCAGATTGCGGTGTTCCTTTAAAAAGAATTTTGTTGTAAAACTCATCGTAATACAAACGCGTTTTAAGATAATGCTCCCCAATAGCCGTTTTGGTAATCAGATAATAACTCGTCTTATCCCAGTCTTTCCAATCCCAGTTGCGGTTATAAGCGTTGTTCGTTGTAGTACCTTGCGCCATTGCAAACCACGGTTGCTCTTTTTCACCACGCTGCGCGATATAATTCAAAGAGTACTCATCCGTTGAATTAGGCGTATAGCCGACTTTAATGTTTATTTTTTTATCGCCGTACTCTGAATTGGAACGTTTGCGCCCTTCTTGATGCCCTGCTGAATCGTAGTCGCTTGGAAGTTTATAATAATCTCTTTGCATATTTGAAACGGAGAGTAAGCCGTAGTAAAGTTCTTGCTTGGTTCCGATGGTTGCATACTCTTCATAGCCATTGCCACTAAATACGCCAGCTCCAACTTCGCCCTCAAGCTCTTTGGTCGGTTTTTTGGTAATAAGGTTAATCGCCCCACCCATTGTATTAGCCCCATACATCGGAGAAACATACCCTTTGGAAACGTCTATTTCACCAATATCATAGGTTTTGAACCGCGCCAAATCGATATTGTGATCGTAGGGAACGTAAATGGGAATACCGTCGATATAAATAGGCACGCGTGTACTCGAAAAGCCACGCACACGCACTTTTGACTCACCTCTAGCCCCCGTGTAATCCGCATAAACACTTGGTACACTTTGAAGCGCTTCAACAACGGTTTTTGCTTCTGTTTCTTTAATTGTTTCCGTTGATACCACCTCAACGCTCGGATTTTGACTGATATCTTTCTCCGACGTTACCTCGATTTTTCCTAATTCATACGTCTCACCCATCAACACGGATGCGGTGATCAACGAGAGCGCCACGCCAATTTTAAATTTCATTTTTTCTCCTTTTGTATGTTTACCAAGACATAATATTTTATTTTATATAACGCTATTTCTAACTTTTCCAAAAATCCGACCGACCTCCTACACTTTAGTGGTATGAACAAACGAAGGAATGCAGACAGGATAGCCGCAAACCGTCTGTTTAAGCTCGATGTTTGTGTGATAAAGCTCGTTAATAAGCTCTTGTGTAATCGTTTTACATGTAAGCCCATGCGCTAAGATATGCCCGTCTTTAAGCGCGTAGGTGTAACCGCCCAACATGAGCGCATGCTCAGGGAAATGGGTTGATTTTAAAAAGGT
>DBTO01000067.1 GCA_002307095.1 Sulfurospirillum sp. UBA1314 | reverse complement strand
GATCTTAAAATTGAGAAGTGGCGCAAAAGCATCACCGTAGGCGATGAAGACCTTCACGCACCTCTTTCATAAGCTTTACATGTAAACGTTATTTGGGGCGAATAACACTCAGCCCCAAAGCGGTCCAATCTTGCAATCCACCGCGATACCACAACAATTTCTCTTTCGGATAGCCTATTTTTATCAATTTTGCAATCGCAATACTTGATTGTGCACACCAAGGACCATTGCAAAAAAGCAGTGCTGTTTTGGCGTGGCTAAAATCATAGACTGAGCCCATTTTATGGAACCCAAGTAGCTTCTCAACGCGCTCAAAATCTTCGGGAATTGCCTCGTCATACTCGACCTCATCAAAGGGAATATTAACGCTACTTGGAATGGTCATCTGCTCAAACCAGTCCCGTTTGCGTGCATCCACCAAAATGTACTCCAAAGGCTTTACATTGGCTCTGTTTTGAATAAAATCGAGCACCTCTATTTCACCCACGGTGGTCACACCCTCCGCAATCTGCATCGGTTGAATCTTGCCTACGGTCGTTACAAAGCTTTTTTGACAAGCTTGAGGAACATCAGCACCCGCAAAATTGCCACTGAAAACAGCCTCTGGATTCAGCCCAACGCTGTTACACGAAACAGGGATATGCCGCTCAATGAAAACCTCTTTGCGCGTTCCATCGCTCATTATTTGCGCTGTTTTCACACCTGTGAACTGCAATGTTATTGGATTGTCAGCCCACACAATACCTACAAAAAGTGCTAAAGAAAGTATGAAACGCATCGCTTCTCCTTAGATAGAATAAAACTATCTTAATCATTTTAAAATTTAAACATACGAAAAAAAATATGTTATACTTTTTTTCAAAGGATTCCCATGTTAGCGCCTGCAATTTGTGCATTTTTAACCAAACACCACCTGCTCACACTCTCTACATGTAAAGCAAATATCCCCTACTGTGCCAGCTGTTTTTATGCGTTTATGAAAGAGTCTGCCACGTTTGTCATCGCCACCGATGCGTATACCAGACATGGAAGTGAAGCCCTTGAAAATGCACATGTCGCAGGAACCATTGCCCTAGAGACCAAGATCGTAGGAAGAATTCAAGGGGTGCAATTTACGGGCATTTTTAAAGAAGCCACTGAGGTAGAAAAGAGAGCCTATTTAAAACGCTTTCCCTACGCCATCGCGATGAATCCTCATCTATGGAGTATTGAGATTACGTATCTTAAATTTACAGATAACACGCTGGGATTTGGCAAAAAATTGGAGTTTTGCCGCTCCAATTAATGCCAAATCGTTTTACATGTAAAGGTTAAATCTTTAAGGGGGTGTCGGAGCACGCTGCGGTAAAGACAACATCGGTGGAGCTATTGAGTGCTGTCTCTGTCGAGTCTTGAATCACCCCGATCAAAAAGCCAACTGCAACGACTTGCATCGCAATCGCATCGGTGATGCCAAAAAGTCCACACGCTAAAGGAATTAAAAGCAAAGAGCCTCCCGCAACGCCCGAAACTCCTGCTGCTGCGATACTCGCAACCACGCTCAGTAACAGTGCTGTGGGAATATCCACGGAGATGCCAAGCGTATGAACCGTTGCAAGTGTTAAGACCGTAATCGTCACCGCAGCGCCTGCCATATTTGCCGTTGCCCCCAAAGGAATGGAGATCGAATAGGTATCTTCATGCAGACCCAATTTTTTACATAACGCTAAATTGATCGGAATATTGGCAGCCGAACTACGGGTAAAAAACGCCGTCACACCACTCTCTTTCAGGCATGTGAAAACAAGAGGATACGGATTACGTTTGGTTTTAAAGTAGACAATGATGGGATTGAGCACCAAAGCAACAAAAAGCATTGTACCGACTAAAATAATCAGCAATTTACCATACCCAAACAGTGCCGTAAAGCCTGTTTCACTAAACGTTTCAGCCACAATACCCAAAATACCAAACGGCGCTAAGCGAATGACCGCTTGAACGATTTTGGTCATCGCATCGCTTGCATCTTTCATCACTATTTTGGTTTGTTCACTGCTGTAATGAAGTGCAATACCTGCGGCAATCGCCCAAGTGAGAACACCAATGTAATTGCCTTTGGCAAGCGCATTGATCGGATTATCGACCATGCTCATTAAGACACCTTTGATCACGGTGATAATGCTTTGAGGAGGCGTTAGTCCCGCTTCATTGAGATTGACAAGCACCAACGTAACAGGGAAAGAGAAACTCACAATAACTGCAATCAGTGCCGATAAAAACGTACCAATGGCATAGAGTTTGACGATGGGTTTGATGTTCGTCTGAACACCTACGGGTTTGGTAGCAATCGCCGTTGCAACCAAAACTAAAACCAAAATAGGTGCAACCGCTTTAAGCGCCCCCACAAAAAGTGTCCCTAATATTGAAACAGCTTGTGCAGCCGTTGGTGAGATGAGTGCGATAACCACGCCCAAAACCATACCCAAAAGAATGAGAACAATCAGATTGCCCTCTTTGTACCGTGCGACTAAACGCTCCATAAAAACCTTCCTTACTCATAAGATTGTGTGTACTCTAAGTTTTTGTTTAAAAAAAGAGACTAATCATATAAAAAAGGTTCTTATGAGTGCGTTAAAATGAGTAGAGTTTCTTTAAACGATCGTTTAAAGAGACTCAGAGCATCAAAGATGCGAGGGCTTTCCGCCGAGGAAAACTCAGTGTTAACGTAGTTTTTAAAGCTTTGCTTTAAAAGCGTGTCAAGAGTTCGAAAAGAACTCTATGAAATTTTTGACGTATCGAGTTTCAGCGCTTCGTTATTCATCACACCAATCTCTGTACCTAAAATAGTGGTGGCAATATCGTGCGCTTCCTCTAACGAGTGCATTTTGTAGGTTCCGCACTGATAGATATTGAGCTCGGGAATGTCGTTTTTACTCTTTACATGTAAGATGTCTTGCATCGATGATTTCCACGCATCCACCACGCGTTTAGGCTCAGGCGTACCGATCAAACTCATGTAAAAACCGGTGCGACACCCCATCGGTGAGATGTCAATAATCTCAACGCCATTACCATTGAGATGGTTGCGCATAAAGCCTGCAAACAGATGCTCTAGCGTGTGAATCCCGCGTTCTGGCAATATCGCTTGATTGGGTTTGCAAAAACGAAGATCAAACACAGTGATCTCATCGCCATGAGGCGTTTTCATCGTTTTAGCGACTCTGACCGCAGGAGCTGGCATTTTGACGTGATCTACACAAAAACTATCGAGTAATGGCATTTTGAGTCCTTTTTTTCGGCAATTATATCGAAAAAAGTGTACAATAATTTGTCCTTCAAACACTTTACATGTAAAGGAAAACTCTTTGAAACGTCTGCTTCTTTTCATTGCCATTCTCGCCCTTTCGTATGGGTTTTTTCAAAGTAAAAATTTCCTTTCCATTGCTGCAGGCGTGGCGATTTTTCTCTTTGGTATGAAAAGTTTGGAAGAGGGATTTCGTTTTTTTGTGGGCGGCCTGCTCGATAAATTTCTCAAAAACATCACCAACAATCTCTACAAAAGCATCCTTTTTGGTACTGTCATCACGACCATCATGCAATCAAGCGGCTTAGCTGCCGTCATCGCCATCTCCTTTATCAGCGCTGGACTCATTAGCGTCGCGCAAGGCATTGGCATTATTTTAGGCGGAAATATCGGTACGACTACGGGTGCGTGGCTGATTGCAGGGCTTGGACTCAAAATTAGCATCGCGACCTATGCTTTGCCGATGCTTGTCTTTGGCATGCTTTTCATTTTTCAAGAGAGCAAACGTCTCAAAGGCATCGGGTATGCCCTTGCTGGTCTTGGCTTCTCCTTTTTGGGCATTGCCTACATGAAAGAGGGATTTGACGCTTTTAAAGCCACGATCGATCTCACCCAATACTCGGCCGATGGGTTTATGGGACTCATTCTTTTTGCTGCCATTGGTGCTGGTATGACCATCGTGATGCAATCTTCGCATGCCTCACTTGTTTTGATTTTAACCGCACTTTCTGCGTCGCAAATTACCTATGAAAATGCGATCGCGCTGACGATTGGAGCGAACATTGGTACCACGATTACGGCTATTTTAGGCTCGCTTGGCGCAGGGTATGAAGGCAAAAAGCTCGCAACAGCACACTTTCTCATCAACAGTTTGACGGGTCTTTTACTCATCTGTTTTGTGCCACAATTTATCACGTTTATTGACTATACCGCGCCATTTTTTGCCATACCTGCGCACGATTATACGCTCAAACTTGCGCTCTATCATACCTATTTTAATCTCATTTGTGTGCTGCTATTTGCCCCAGCGGTGCATGGTTTAGTGAGCCTACTCAACCACCTCTTTCAACCTAAAATTACTGCTGAGGGCGCCATCGACGATGTTTTATACATCAGCGATGTTGCACTCGATTTTCCAGACACTGCTGAGGCAACATTGCTAAAAGAGACGAAACATCTTTACAATAATGTTTACGACATCATCGCGCAAGGCATCAGTGTCACCAAAGAAGACATCGGCTCAGGGATGGAAGCAGAAGACATCTTAAAAAGGCGCGATCAAGCCTTACATGTAAACATGGATGACTATTACGAAAGGCGCATCAAAGAGATTTACGGCAAGATTATTAACTTTGCAATTGTCGCACAGGGGAAGTTTTCAGATATTAGCGACCACCAATTTATCCCGATTAAAAATGCAACCATTGGCATTATCGAAGCGTTTAAAGCGGCGAAACACATGCAAAAAAACATGCTTCGCTACTTAGAATCAGACAACGAATACATCAAAAGCGAGTACAATCATATTCGCAAAAACCTCATCAAACACCTGAGAACCATGCAGATGATCTTCAACACAACCGAAGAAGATGTCGCCGTTTTGCTCTTAAGTAAGCTTCAACTCGATGCCCAAAATTACGACATCGCCGCGAACAAATCACTCGATAATCTCATTCGCACCAACAAAATTACCTACACCATGGCGACCTCACTTATGAACGACACAAGCTATGCGTACACGATTGCTTCGGAGCTTTCCAAAGTCGCACATATCCTTTTCATGCACTCAAGTACCCATGTCGAAAACAGCAGTGAAGCGTTGATCTTAAACGAAACCGAAGTGAGCGATCTCACGCATACAACAAGCCAAAGGAGTACCTCATGACTGGCTTAAAATTTATCCAAAAAATGAAAGAGTTGTTTGGGCTAAGCCCTGAAGATACCGAGACTACAAAGAAAAAAGCGATCAAAGAGCTGATCAAAAAACTCAAACTCAGACACATCCTCTTAAAACAAGAGCTCAAAAATGAGACCGATTTGATCAAACGTGAAGCGATGCACGATAGTATCAAAATCTTGAAAAAGCAGATCAAAAAAGGCAAAGAGATCATCGAGGATTGAGCATTTTTAGCGTGTAAAGAGGCTTTCGCCTCTTTACACGCTAAAATTTGAGTGTCGCCGAAGCGTAAATACTGCGTCTATCTCCCAAATAATACTGATTGACCCAATACTCTTTATCGGTGACATTGTTAACATTTAGCCTTAAAATCAACGGATAGGTATTGAATTTGGTCGTGTACCTTACACCGGTATTGAGAAGCGTATAACTGGGCATTCTATCTGTGTTGAGATTATCGCCGTAAAAACTGCCTGTGTAGTTGATGCCCGCATTTAGGACAACATTTGGATCGGTAAAGGGAGCATACTCCACATACATTTTGG
>DBTO01000269.1 GCA_002307095.1 Sulfurospirillum sp. UBA1314 | reverse complement strand
GTTTTTTTAATTAAATTTTAATTTTTGGAGTAGTAAACAGTGTGAGAAACCCCAACCATCGCATTTGGTAAAATATCAGGTTTAAAGATTTTTAATTGAATTTCAGACATTTGAGGATAGAAAACTTTAAGTTTTTGACTTAAATCTATCAGTGCATCTTCGAGTAGAAAATAACCCATTTGATTCATTTCAGATTCTAAAAAAGCAGAAACTTTAGCATAATCCACAAAATTATCGTCATGATAATCGTACGAAATCTTTACATGTAAAACAATTCTTTGAGGTGTGTGGCGTTCTTTTTCAAGAATGCCCACAATCGTCTCAAAGGTTAGATCTTGAATAATAATTTGCATTAGATCACTTTAGATTCTTTGCCTTGAAAGAGTCGAATAATATTTGGGATATGTTTATACACAATCAAAAAAGCGATAATGAAAACAGGAGCGTGTGTTTTAATGCCTTCTAGATCGGGATGAAGGATAAACGAAGCGATGATTAAAGCGCAAAGTGCTAGCAGTGATGATAAGGAGGAGACTTTAAGCACCTTACCCACGACAAACCACGTTACAAAAGCGATCAATGTCTCGACAGGAAGCATCACCAAAAGCACACCCGCACCGGTTGCGACACCTTTACCACCTTCAAATTTTAGGTAAGGACTGTAGCAATGACCCACAACGGCAAAAACAGCAATGGCCCACAATGTTTCGATGCTTAATCCTAGAAGTTTACCAACAAGTAAGAGAGCAATGCCTTTAAGCGCATCTAAAATAACAGTCGCAATCGCAAGTTTTTTCGCTAATTTTGGATTGGTTTCTTTGAGCACTCTGAGTACATTGGTTGCGCCTATACTTCCACTTCCGCCTTCTCTGATGTCTTTGCCTGTAAAGAGTTTCGCTAGAACTAAACCAAAAGGGATTCCACCCACAAAATAGCTTAAAATATAAAATTGAACGTTGATATTGAAAAGAAAATCCACACACATTCCTTCGTTGAAATTGTCACAGTATAGCAATAATTTTGTTATTATTTCTTTAACGCTATAATAAGTTTTTTCAATGGAACGTAAGGAATTTGGAATGGATAACCAAAGATTAAAAGAAGAAATTTTAAAACTCAAAATGGATTTACATGTAAGCATTGTCGCTCATTTTTATCAAAAAGATGAGGTGTTTGAATTAGCCGATTTTACAGGAGATTCCCTCCAACTTGCTCAGTGGGCAGCCAAAGATGCCAACCCTTATCTGCTCTTTTGCGGTGTGGGATTTATGGGGCAAAGTGTTAAGATTTTAGCGCCTGAAAAACGTGTTTTGATGCCAAAAATCGCTTGTTGTGCAATGGCAAAAATGATCGATGTGGACTATTTTGATCAAAATATTGCCGTTTTAGAAAAAGCAGGCATTGCCAAAGAAGACATTTTACCTGTGACCTACATCAACTCCTCAGCAGAAGTGAAAGCACGTGTTGGCATGATGGGTGGCTATGTGTGTACCAGCTCTAATGCTAAAAAAATTATCACCAAAGCATTGGCAAGCAATAAAAAAATTCTCTTTGTTCCCGACCGTTGTTTGGGGCAAAATATCGCCAAAGAGATGGGGCTTAAATCGTGCGTTGTAGGTGATGCAAGTGATCCAAAAGCATCTGATATTTTGTGTTACAACGGTTTTTGTTCGGTTCACCAACTGTTTGACGTCGATGATATTGCGTTTTATCGTGCGAAGTATCCGGGTATTTTAATTGCCACGCATCCCGAATGCAAACCAGAAGTGTGCGACCGCTCCGATTTTGTGGGGTCGACCAGCCAGATTATTGAATATGTTCAAAAGCTTCCACTGGATCAAAAAGTGGCCATTGGCACCGAATACAACATGGTAAAACGTTTACGCAAAGAGAATACCTATGTGCTCTCTTCAACCAAACCAGAGTGTCCTACGATGAATGAAACCACCCTTGAAGATGTTTACAACGTACTGTTAAGCATCAAAGAAGGGCGCTTTGAAAATGAGATCATGATCTCCGAAGAGACGAGGGAATGGTCGTATGCTGCACTCAATCGGATGTTTGAATTATGATTAAAAAATTTGTCAAAAAAGCGCTTGAAGAAGATGTTGGTCGAGGTGATCTTTTCTCCTTAGTGGGAAAAGACAGCTTTGCGAGTGCTAATATTATCTGTAAAGATGTGGGTATTTTTGCGGGGAAGCCTTATGTTAAAGCCCTTTGCAAGATGAACAAACTGGATGTTACCTTTTATTTTGAAGATGGTGATGCCCTTCAAAAAGGGGATTTAGTTGCTTTAATTGAAGGCAAATCTAAAAATATTTTGCGTTGTGAGCGCACCATTTTGAATTTAATGCAACATGCTAGCGGTATTGCTACCAATGTGGCACGTTATAAACAGGTGCTCAAAGGTTACGCACTTAAACTTTTAGATACCCGAAAAACTAGACCGCACTTGCGGATTTTTGAAAAATATGCGATTCGTTGTGGTGGTGGTAATAACCATCGAATGGGTTTGGATGATTGTTTGATGATTAAAGATACGCATCTTAAAACGATTGATGATTTGAAAGTGTTTATTGAAGAAGCCAGAGAGAAACTTCCGTTTACATGTAAGATAGAAATTGAGTCCGAAGATGTTGAATTTGCGAAGTTTGCGATGCAGTGTGGCGCGGATATTGTCATGTGTGATAATATGTCGCATGATGATATTAGAGCGGTTGTTGCGTATAAAAACAGCTATTTTCCCCATGTTCTTTTAGAAGCAAGTGGCAATATCACCAAAGAAAATATCGTAGAGTATGCCAAAACAGGCGTGGATGCGATCAGCAGTGGAAGTCTGATTCATCAAGCAGTTTGGCTTGATTTTTCAATGAAAATTACCCATAAAACAGTGATCTAAGTAGGAATGTTGCACTGTGGCGGATGATCAAGAAAAGACGGAAGAACCCAGTTCCAAGAAAATTGAGGATGCCAGAAAAGATGGCAACGTCCCCAAGAGCCAAGATACCAGTGCTTTTGTCACGCTCGTTGTGGCACTGGCTGCCTTTTTAGCCCTTTTATCATGGATTGAATCGCGTGTTGTCTATCTCTATTTTTATTACCACTCTCTTATTGGCGTTGAAATAACCAAAGATGTAACATTGCAAATCTCAATGATCTCTTTTCGAGAAGTCATTTTTATGGTTATTCCACTCTCTTTAGCCGTTTCTATTGCGGGGGTCTTATCCAATGTTATGCAAACGGGTTTTATTTTTACCACCAAACCATTGATCCCCGATTTTTCAAAATTAGATCCAATGAAAGGGCTCAAAAACCTTTTTTCGATAAAAAAAGCGGTTGAATCGATCAAAATTATTTTAAAAGTTAGCGTTATTTTGTGGGTATGCTACTATTTTTTACTCTCATTTACCAAAGAGCTCCCAACCGTTATCTATTTTCCACTTTACGATCAAATGGTATGGCTGAAACATAAAATGCTTATTTTGGTTGCTGTTATTCTTATTCTGTTTTTAGTATTGGCGTTGGCGGATCTTTTATTTGTGCGCTATTCCTATTTTAAAAGTTTACGAATGAGCAAGCAAGAGTTAAAAGATGAGTATAAGCAGATGGAAGGTGATCCTAAGATTAAAGCGAAGATCAGGCAAATTCAGATGCAGATGACTAAAAAACGTATGATGCAAGAGATCCCCCAAGCCGATGTGGTTATCACCAATCCTACGCATTATGCTGTGGCAATTCGTTACAATCAAGAAAAAGAGGCAGCCCCTAAAGTCATTGCTAAAGGGACGGATTTTATGGCGCTTCGTATTAAAGAGATTGCGATGAACTATAACATTCAAATTGTTGAGAACCCACCATTGGCGCGTGAACTCTATAAAAAATGCAATATGGGAGAGATTATCCCTGAAAATCTCTACAAAGCGGTTGCTGAAATACTCGCGTTTGTTTACAAAAGCTCGAAAAAACCACGCTAGAGGATATCAATAACTTTTCAGTAAAAATTAAGTATAATCACCCTTTTATACGAAGGTGGAGTGAAGATGTATCACCAAGCGTGGAAGCGTATGCTTGAAGCCAATCACATTGTTATTGTCTCACACGTTCATCCCGACGGCGATACTTTAGGCAGTGCGTTAGCGTTGTATGATGTGTTGATTCGCGCAGGAAAAAAGGTGACACATTACAACAAAAATAGTGAATTGCCAAGAGTCTATGACTTTTTGCCAGGTTATTCTAAAATCAAAAATACCCTGCCGAAACGCTTTGATTTGGTTGTTAGTTGTGATTGTTCAACGCGTGATAGGCTCAAAATTCCTGAAGGTGATTATGAGATTATCAATATTGACCATCA
>DBTO01000206.1 GCA_002307095.1 Sulfurospirillum sp. UBA1314 | reverse complement strand
TTCTGGCTTCTTTACTTAAAGCTCTGCTTGGTTCAAAAAGTTGTGACATGGTTACGATCCTTTTACATATAATTATTTTATAACGTCTCTTGGGCGAAGCCCAAAAGCCTACGTTGCACTATGCACTAAAGCTTGCCTCTGATGAGGCAGAGATTTAGTTACATTACGGCTTCTTTAAAAAAAAGCCGTAATGTTTTTTAATGGTTTGAAGAGCCCTCTGCTCCAATGCCTGTTTGACTTCTGATGTACTGATGATCAAATGCGGCGATCTCTTTGGCGGCATCTTCACTTTTGTCCATTAAAGAGATAATCCAAATACCCACAAAAGCAACGCTCATTGAAAAGAGTGCTGGATTGCCATAAGCATAGATGGCTGTTTTATAGCCCAACACATCAACCCAAACCGCTTTACTCAAAATAACCAATACCACAGCCGTAAAGAGTCCTAAACTACCGCCATAAACCGCACCTTTGGTTGTCAGTTTTTTCCAAAACATTGAGAGGAAAAGAATCGGGAAGTTTGCACTGGCAGCAATCGCAAATGCCAAACCTACCATGAACGCAATGTTCTGTTTTTCAAACGCAATCCCTAAGATGATCGCTACAATACCAAGACCAATCGTAGAGTACTTAGAAACTCTCATTTCGGTCATTTCATCCACTTTTCCTCTGGCGACAACATTGGCATAAAGATCGTGACTAACTGCACTCGCACCTGCTAATGTAAGTCCAGAAACAACCGCTAAAATCGTTGCAAAAGCAACCGCTGAGATAAATCCTAGGAATAGATTTCCACCAATCGCATGTGCTGTATGAATCGCAGACATGTTACCACCACCGATGATGCCACCTTTAACTGGATCAAGATAGGCTGGATCATTCGTTAATAATACGATAGCACCAAAACCTATGATGAAAGTTAAAATATAAAAATAACCTATAAATCCAGTGGCAACAAAGACTGACTTTCTAGCCTCTTTTGCATCACTTACGGTGAAAAATCTCATCAAGATGTGTGGAAGACCTGCGGTTCCAAACATCAAGGCAATGCCTAAGCTGATCGCTGAAATAGGATCGCTGACCAAGCCACCTGGCGCCATAATGGCAACACTTTTCTTCGCAGCAACCGCTTGAGAGAAGAGAGACTCAAAGCTAAAACCTACTTTATACATAATCATGATTGCCATGAACGATGCACCAGAAAGGAGTAATACCGCTTTGATAATCTGTACCCATGTTGTCGCCAACATGCCACCAAATGTAACATATAAGATCATCAAGATACCAACCATAATGACCGCGTACTCATAATCAAGCCCAAATAAGATCTGGATCAACTGACCTGCACCGACCATTTGAGCGATCAAATAAAGTGCTACGGTTGCTAAAGAGCCAAGAGCGGCTAAGATACGAATAGGTGTCTGTTTTAATCGGTACGATGCAACATCACTAAAGGTATATTTACCCAAGTTTCTAAGCTGTTCTGCCACTAAGAAAAGAATGATCGGCCAACCGACTAAGAAGCCGATAGAATAGATAAGACCATCAAATCCTTTGAGGTAAACAAGCCCCGAAATTCCTAAAAACGATGCTGCTGACATGTAATCACCTGCAATCGCAAGTCCGTTTTGAAAACCTGTGATGCCTCCACCTGCGGTGTAAAAATCCTTGGCAGTTTTGGTTCTTTTTGCCGCCCAGTATGTAATACCAAGAGTAGCAACAACAAAAAGCACAAACATAATGATCGCAGAGACGTTTAAATCTCGCTTTCCGCTAAATTGAGCATCTCCCGCTGCAAATAAAACATTTGATAGCGCTAAGAGTAATAAACCCCATTTCATTTCTCACTCCTTGCATCTTCTTTGATTTGATTGGTTAAGTCATCAAACTCACCGTTCGCTCGCTGCGTATAAATACCCGTAAGCACAAAGGCGATAATAATAACGCCCAATCCTACAGGAATTCCAACGGTAGTAACGCCTTCTCCTAATTTGATGGCAAAGGTTGCAGGAGAAAAAGCAATTACAAGGATAAAGGAGTAGTAGACAACCAACATAATGATCGCTAGTTTCCAAGCAAAACTACTTCTTTTGTGTACGAGTTCGGCAAATTTTGGATTGGCCTGTACTCTGTCGTAGATATTCTGACTCATAAATGCTCCTTCTATGTGATGTGGTAGCCTGATGACATTGTAAAGAAGTAACATAGCATTAACGTAGCATTTTTCATTTTGCTACAAAAGAGGGATTTTTTATAAATAATATGAGTAAATAAGTAACTTTTAGCGGTTTTTCTCGGGAAAATACTTCTCAATCTTATACCCAACACCCTTAAGATTGATGATGAAATCCTCCTTAAGAAGCTTGCGAAAACGACTGATTTCAGCCCTAATAGAGGCGTTATCGATAGGTTCATCGTTCCACACATAGGTACGGAATTTCTCGAAGTCAACGACCACGCCCATATTCTCACACAATAGTGTCACTATTTGTAACTGCTTCTTAGTAAGCACTTGAACATTGTTGTTGTAAAAGAGCATCTGCTCCTCTTTGGAGAAGACATATTTGGAACTTAAGATAATGTGTTTGAGGTTTTTGATCGCATACTCTTTTTTGATTTTGTCGATGCGAAGCCCCAGTTCTTTAAGATGAAACGGCTTTTTGAGATAATCCGAAGCGCCTAACTCAAATGCCAGGCTGATGTCGTCAATATCCACATTTGCACTTATAAAGATGGTCGGAAACGCATGTTCGATCTCATTAAGCGCTTTAAGCAAGCTCAGTCCACTCATTTTAGGAATGTTGATGTCTAACAGCAACAAATCAAACGCCTCTTTTTTGATCGCTTCATACGCCTCTTCGCCATTGCCAAACGAGAGAACTTTATGCCCAAGTGCTTCCAAATACTCCTCAATGGAACTTCTTAGCATCAACTCATCTTCCAGCAGTAAAATTTTCATCGGTTATCCTTTTAGAAAGCGGTAGCGAAAGAGTGTTCTCACCTCGTCGGAAAGCACATCAATGCTCACTTCGTTCTCATCGCAAATCTCTTTGACGATGTTCAGCCCCAAACCAAACCCGCCACGCGCCTCATCTTCTCTGTAGTAGCGATTGAAGAGTTGATCGGGTGATTTGATCATTTCACCGCAATTTTCCACCTCGAAAACAATCTCATTTTCACGCTCATACAGTCTTACATGTAAAGGGTGTTGTTCGTAACTGTATTTGATCGCATTGGAGAGGTTATTGTCACAAATGCGCTGTAATTCGGTCTCGTTAAAGAGGATAAAGAGCTCAGGTGCGATGTTCGTGTTGATGTGCAGTTTATTGCCCTGCGCAACATCTTCAAAGTAATCCACGCGCTCTTCTAAAAACGTCGAAAAATTGACCATACTTTTTTCATACACGACTCTGTCTTTTTTCACGACATACGCCAAATCTTCATAGATGTTATCGAGCACCTTCACCGCCGCTTCGATTTTGAGCAGATAGGGATTGGTTTCGAATTTGAGATTGTACAGATCGATATTCATAAGAATGATGGAGAGTGGCGTGTTGATCTCATGAATCGCATTTTTAACAAAACGATCCTGCTTTTCAAGTAGCTCTTGCGTAAAATCGATCGAGCGTTTCAGCTCTACTGTTTTTTGCTCGACAATACCTTCAAGGTTGCTGTTAAGTTCGACCAATGCGCTGTTTTTGGCTTTAATCTCTTCGATCATCACGTTCGCATGGGTCACGATCTCTTGAAACTCTTGAAACTTGATCTTTTCCATATCGATGAACTCATAACTTTGAGACGCTTTTT
>DBTO01000141.1:7920-9223 GCA_002307095.1 Sulfurospirillum sp. UBA1314 | reverse complement strand
AAGATTTGATGAACAATCCCCAAAACATGGGTGAGTTGACGGAAGAAGATGCAAAAAATGAGGGCGGAAAGCTCATTATTGCGGATTTTGGTGCAGAGAGCTGTGGCGATGCGGTCAGACTTTACTGGATCGTGGATGAAGCAACGGAAGTGATTAAAAAAGCTAAATTTAAAAGTTTTGGTTGCGGTACCGCGATTGCAAGTTCAGATACCATGGCAGAGCTTTGTAAAGGCAAAACGGTTTCTGAAGCGGTTAAAATCACCAATATTGACGTAGAACGTGCGATGCGCGATACGCCCGATGTTCCTGCCGTTCCACCTCAAAAAATGCACTGCTCGGTTATGGCGTACGATGTTATTAAAGCCGCAGCAGCTTCGTTTAAAGGCGTGGATGCTGCTTCCTTTGAAGATGACATCATCGTGTGTGAATGTGCGCGTGTGAGTCTTGGAACGATCAAAGAGGTCATCAAGATCAACAACCTCAAAACCGTTGAAGAGATCACCAACTACACCAAAGCAGGTGCATTTTGTAAATCCTGTATCAAACCTGGTGGACATGAAGCACGTGAATATTACCTTGTTGACATTTTAAGAGACACCAGAGCGGAGATGGAACATGACCATCTGCTTGCGATCTCTAACTCAAAAATCGAAGGTAGCAATACGGTAAGTTTTGATGATTTGACGGTAGTGAAAAAGTTCCAACAAATTGAAGCAGTGATCGATGAAAATATTCGCCCGATGCTGGTCATGGATGGCGGTAACCTTGAAATTCTCGACATTAAAGAGGGTGAGGGTGGTATGAGTGATGTTTACATCCGTTATCTTGGCGCGTGCAGTGGTTGTGCGAGTAGCTCAACAGGCACACTTTTTGCGATCGAAGCGGTTCTACAAGAGAAATTAAGTAAAAATATACGAATATTACCTGTCTGAAAAGACTTCAAAGAAGAGACCCCCGCTCTTCTTTGAAATTCTTACATGTAATAAGGAAAAGATGTGGCAAAAGTCGAATTTTTGGGACCCCTTGGGCGTCCTAGTATTGAAGTGGATATTGCAAATCTCAGTGAACTTAAAACCTTTTTTAAAGACGATAAAGAACTTCAAGATTGGCTTGCTATCTGTGCAGTTGCAGTGAACGATACGCTCGTTTGCGACCTCAATATCCCCCTCTCCAAAGAAGATAAGATCTCACTTCTCCCTCCCGTTTGCGGAGGTTGAGCTATGCTAGAACTTCACGATGGATCTTTACATGTAAACACTATTTTGGCAGATTGGTATGCCAAAATAAGCGATAAAAACTATGG
>DBTO01000141.1:0-7594 GCA_002307095.1 Sulfurospirillum sp. UBA1314 | reverse complement strand
ATTTATGAGCCCATTTTAAACAGCTGGTTTAACGCGTGGCAAGAGAGGGCTAAAGCACAAAATGCGTACTTGCTGATGGCACACTCACGCGGTGACGTGCCCAATCACACTTCCAGTTACATCGCCGCGGTGGTTTCCCCTAAACGAAAGGTAGCCCTTACAATGATTAACGATTTTGTCGAAGATTTTAAAGCCAATGCACCGATTTGGAAGTACGACTTGGTGGATGGAAAACGTGTGTATGCCAAAGAGCGCTCGCATGTTTTAAGTGGATCAGGTCTCCTAAAGGCGGACGCATGAGCCATTCATTTCCTCCCTTTGATGAAACGCTTAAGGCGCTTGAAAACTCCATAAAAGCCGAAATTGGCATTGAAAATATTTTTATCGGTGACGCGCTAGGTCGTTTTCTTGCCGTTGACATCGTGGCGCAGGACAATAACCCAACTCATGCGACCTCTTCAATGGACGGCTATGCCATTCGTTTTGTTGACCAGCAATTAGGCTCACTCACGATCAGCGATTTTATCCCAGCAGGGAGTGAAACGCACGGTGTCGTCAACAAAGGTGAGTGTGTGAAAACCTTTACGGGCACGCTGATGAGCGAAGGCAGCGACACGCTGATTCCCATCGAAAATGTCGAAGTGAAGGACGGAAAGATTCACATCACCTCTGCCGTCTCCAAAGGGTTTGCAGTTCGTCCTGTGGGCGAAAACTATCAAGCAGGTGAAGTGCTCATCAAAAAAGGCACCAAGATCGGTTTTGCCGAGATTGGGGTGATGGCAGAAGTGAGTATGGTACAGGTTGAGGTTTTTATGAAACCACGCATCGCCATTCTCTCAACCGGCAATGAAATCTTGGACTTTGGTGAGCCAAAAGTCTCCTTTGCACAAATTCGCAGTTCCAATCACGTCACTGTTGAAGCGATTTTGCGCCAACTTGGTTGCGAAACGATGCGTTTTAAACTCATCCGAGATGACCGTGATCTCATCGAGCAACAACTCAGGCAAGCGCTTATGTGGAGTGACATCGTTATCACCACGGGTGGTGGAAGTGTTGGGGATTTTGACTATTTGCAGAGCATCCTCACCGATATGAAGATCGAAAATATCATCGACGGTTCGTACATGAAACCAGGTCGCCATATTCGTGTCGTTAAAACGGGACACAAATACATTTACGCACTTCCTGGCTTTCCCTACAGCGCATCGGTCTGTACCTTTTTATTCATTGCTCCACTGCTTCGCAAACTGCGCGCGCAAACCTTTGCCTTGCCAACGATTAAAGCGTTCATGGGCGAACTTTATAAAAAACGCTCCAAATTTGTCGAATTTACCGCCTGCAACCTTCGTTTTGACCAAGGACAACTCATCGTTGACTTAGAAGGCAAAAAAGAGGGCAGTAGCGCCATTTTAAATAATTTGCTAGGTAATCCTGTGCTTTTAAGAGTAGAAGCGGATGTTCAAAAAATCGAAAAAGGCGAGATGGTTGAGGTGGTGCTGTTAGAGGTGTAAATTGTGTGGCGATGCGCGATATATAGGTTTTTTACTTTATTTATAAAAAATATAGGGAGATGCAATATGAAAGAATTAAAGCTGGTTATATTGATTGAAGTAAAGCCTGGAAAAGCACAAGAGCAAATTAACTTATATGAAAAGATAAAGCCCCTTGTGCTTAAAGAAGAAGGTTGTCTTCAATATGAGTTGAATAGAGTTGAGGGAAGTGATGTAAATTTTATTCTAATCGAACGGTGGAAATCAGCAGAAAGCCTTGCGCTGCATGATGAAATGCCTTATATGAAAGAAGTAGATTCTATTAGTCCATCCTTTAGAGCGCGACCAGCAACCGTTTTCAAATTAAACAACCTCTGAGTGAACGGTTAAGGAATATTTTACATGTAAAGAAAAACAATCAGTTCAGCCTTCCTTATTCAAAGTCTGAGCTAAGAATTAACGCAAAATGCGTTATAATTGACAGATTATCAAAGACAAAGGAGATTATCGTGCAAATAGCGGTTGATATATCATTGCCACACATTTTAAATCTTATTTCGCAAATGAATCTCAATGAAATTGAGGAAATCAAAAACAAGATTGTCGAAAAAGAGCTTTATTTTAAAAAGTTCAAAAAAGATGATTTGACGCATGTCATGAGTGATTTTAAAAAGGAAAATTATTCGGATGAATTTTTAAAAGACCTTGAAAATGGTTTGAAAAAAAGTTCTGTTTACCATGCACATTAAATCTTTAAGAGGTGATTTAGAAGCGTATCTAAGAGAACATAATCTAACGAAAAAATTTGAAAAAGCAAAAAAACTTTTTGAAAACAACCCCTTTCATCCCTCATTAAATACAGAACTTCTTGAACCAAAAGAGAGACTGATTTACTCTTTTAGGCTCGATAAAAAATACAGAGCCATTTTTATTTATATAGATACGAGCATGATAGAGATAGTGGTGTTTACAAATCACTATAAATAGCCATTAAACAATTAAAGACAGAAGCAGATATTTAGAAAATTGAAAAGATAAGATGGTGGATGTGGTATTGTTGGACGTGTAAGGTCGGGTGATGCTGGCTCCCCATTGCTCTTCGCAAACCAAATATTTGTAAACATGACGCATACCAATATTCCAGACTCAATCGAACGTATCGCCGATGCGTGGCCTGCACATAATAAAAGCGTAGCAATCATCAAGCCAAGAGACCATCTCCTTTTGCACACTCTTTTTTAACGATACCTTGAGCAAAGAAGAGGCGAAGAGAATCATACAAGGCGTGCCTCCGCAATATCGCTTACCCTTTCGTACATTGCGGACAGACACTTTATGTTTTATACACTGAAATTTCTTCTTTGAGTTTTACCGTCATTTGACACAATTCATTGGCAGACGCAGAGATCTCTTCGGCACTTTTTGTATTGTTTGTGGAGAGGGAACTAATGAGATGGATTTGATGGATGATGGTGCTTGTTGTTTGTACATTCGTTTGAGCATCTGTGTAGAGTTTTTGGATCAAATCCACCGTATCGGTTAGCGTGTGGGCTGTTATATCTGTGTTGGAATTGACTGTATTGGAGGATGTAACAAGGTTTTGAATGCGCTTGATATTTTGGTTCATTTTATCGGAAATGTCATTGACCGATTGCACGATAATATTGATCGTTGCATTGGTATCGACTAAGCTTTTTTGCGTACGCTCCGCCAATTTTCGCACTTCATCGGCAACAACCGCAAAACCACGCCCGTGTTCTCCTGCGCGTGCTGCTTCGATAGCAGCATTTAACGCCAATAAATTCGTTTGATCGGCAATATCGGATATAATTGTAATAACCTCCTTAACCTGCGCTGCTTCTTCGGAGAGCGTGTGGAGATTGGTATTGATGTCGGATTCTATTTGAGACGTTATATCCAACTGTTCGATTGTGTACGAGAGTGATTTTTTAACCTCTTGCATATTTTCTCCCGTAGCGATGGCTTTTTCAAGAATATTTTTCGCTTCATTGGACGAGATTTCCATGCCTCTTTTCATCGTGTCGGAATGGGCTGTGACATCGACAATGACTTTTGACTCTTCGTCTACGGATTTTTTGATAAAAGATGTCGTGGTCGAAAATGCTTCTGAAACGGCGACATTGCTGGTGAGCAAGAGATTGATCGTATGGAAGGACTGGCGAAGCATCGTAATCAGCTCATTCAGTTGGATGCTCATCTGCGCCAATTCATCGTTTCCTTTAATAGAGATGTCTTGTGTAAAATCTTTATTGTGCGTTATGTTTTGAACGCTGATGCCTAAATTTTTAATGGAGGTGACGATATTTTTGGCTATAAAATAAAAAATGCTCATGATAAAGACAATACTCACAAAGATAATACTCACTATCTTAGTTGTGTTGCTATCCATCTCTTCTAAATTGTTTGTTTGAATAAGGTGCAAAAGTGTGTCTTGCTCGTCTTGAATACTATCTTTTAACGTGTTGGATGTTTTAGTCAGTTCCGCAAGTGTTTTACCTTCCGCACTCTCTTGAAAGGCTTTGGTTTTGACGTTTTCTTTATTTTTAATAATTATTTCTGATATGGCGTAGCGTACGTCATTCCATTTTTGATATTCATGCGATAAATTGACCAGTTTCTTTTTAAGAGCCTCATCACTCAAAATGGCAGAGAGCTCGTCGAGTTTTTTGACGATAGCATCTGCATCTTTTTTAAATTTATCTAAAAAGCTCTGCTCTAAAAAAAGTCTAAATCCACGTAAATCTGCCGATGTTTCACTTGAAAGCGCTTGAATTTCTCCTACTTTTAACAGTCGTATCGTTATCATTTTCGCTTGTTGGTTATTGTTGTACGATATGTATCCTATCGATGAATACGTTATAAAACTCAGAATCGATAAAACAGCTAATTTCCCTTTGATGGTACTCAGATTAATCACATACACCCCTTTTTTAATCTTGCTACAATCTAAAGATTATAACGGATAGGTGGGTGAAAGTGGAGAGAAAATCTATTGATGGGGAAAAAAATGAATTATGTGGGTAAAAAGAGAAACACACCTTTGCGTGATGGGTATTCTTTTACATGTAAAGCCTCTGTCTTTGCTATGAAACGCAACAATTGCTTAAGGATTGAGATACATTTTAACTCAAAATGCGTTAGAATTAAACCACATTTCTGAAAGGTTCTTATGAATAACGCATTATTTGAAAAAACGATAACCTGCCCTTATTGCTGGGGAAATTTTTCCATTTTTATTGAACCCAGTTGCGAAGTGGGTGAGAGTTATGTTGAAGACTGCTATGTCTGCTGTCGCCCTATCGAAATTGTCATTGCCTCAAAAAATGACGATGCGGTGGAGATTCGCATCAATTCTATTGAAGGGAATGAGGTTTAGTTTACATAATTATCTGCCGTACCGATCAAAACGATCATGATGTCCATGTGGGCCATAATGGTAAAATCCATGCCCCATAGCATCATACAAAAGTCCAAAAAAGAGGACAGTACCTGCCGCATCGACAACGTCATACACTGGTCCCCTATCAATAATGCGCTCTCTAATAATCACAGGGTTATCATACGTGACGACTCTATCTTCGACAATAACGCGTGTGGTTTGCATAGGAGCGCTTTCTACGATCATGTGTGATGGTGCATCGGAAGGAGGCATCGGAGAGACTTTTTCGACTCGGTAGATCGTTTGATCGGGTGTGTTATCATACACAACGGTGCCACTTGGTAAGATGTACCCTGCACCAAAAAGCGAGGGTGCACTTAACGAAAATAGACCAAAAATAACAAGGATAGAAGGGGTTTTTAGGTTTGATTGAAGGTGGTAAAACATTGTTTGAGCTCCAAAAATTCGTATCTTAACCATTATAAATCTCTTCTGTTAACGATTCGTAAATCATTGAGAATATCTTTACATGTAAAGCGTTTACCCCTCTTTGTGCTTTTTGCCATTTAACGAAAAAATGCTCTGGAGATGGATCTTTTTTCCACCTTTGAGCATTAAAAACTCTTCATACTCGATCATCATCAATTCTGTGACAATGCCTTTAATCGTGGTGGTTTGCTCGTTTTCCAGATAGACAATCGTGGAAGGAATTTTTCTCTGAATCACGACCATCAGTTGGTCGTAAAACTCGCAGGAGATGGGTGAGTTCATTGGGTTACCGCCAAAAATCCAAGATAAACAAACCCATACCGCGCCAATTTGGCAAATGCGACGATGATGACAAACTTCCACCACGTATAACGCACGATGCCAGCAACAAAGGTGAGTGGATCGCCGATGATGGGGAGCCATGAAAAGAGCAGGCTCCATGCGCCGTATTTTTCAAAAATGGAGGAGGCTTTTTGAAGGTGTTTTTCGTTCATATAGTTTTTGCGCAGGGCGAACGATGTGGCGTATTTGCCTAAGATATAATTGACACAAGAGCCCAATGTATTGCCGAGTGTAGCGACACTTAAGAGTAAAAAAGGGTCTAAATGTTCATTGAGAAGATAGATAAAAAGGGCTTCGCTTCCACCGGGCAGTAGCGTGGCGGAGGCGAAGCTTGTGAAAAAAAGGGAGAGAAAACTCACGGATTAGGAGATGACCGCGACAATCGTCTCTTTATCGGTGAGGTTGGCATCGTATTTGACGACCAATATCTGCTCACTCTCGTTGCGGTACCACTCGACGATGCCTTTAAGCCCTTTGAGATGATCCACACGTGAAAGATCAAATTCGCCATACGGTAAATAGATGTTTTTGTTGTGGCTTGGATTTTTAAGTGCGGCTATTAAAAACAGCCAGAGAATACAGGTGATAAAGATAACCCAAGCGATTTCCATAATGCCAAAGTGTTGCAAGAAATACCCACCAAAAACGCCACCAATGAACGTTCCTGCGTAACCAAACGTGTTGAAAACGCCTAGTGCTGCGCCTTTTTGGTGGACTTTCGCGTATTTACTTGCCATAGACTGCATGAGCGGCTCGTGCATGTTAAAGCCGATGAAGAAGATGACCACACCCACGATAAACCATGGCGCTTTGTGCGCGTAGCCCATCATCACGTAGCTGATCGCAAAGAGTGCGACACCGATCATGAGCATCTCTTTGGAGCGGTGTTTTTTCTCCCCTAAAATCGCCGAAGGACCCATCGCTAAAATGCCACAAAGCATTGCTGGAAGATAAACCATCCAAAGCTCCTTCTTCTCAAAGCCAAACTGTTGCACCATAATGATGGGAATGACCATAAACGCTAAGGTCATCATCCCTTTTTGCAGCAGATTGGTGATGTTCATGTTCATGAGGTTGCGGTCTTTTAAAATGTGTTTGAGCTCTGTCTCATCAGCACCATAATTGTGAATAATCTTTGGAGGATTGGGCACTTTAGTATAGAGCACAACCATTGCAAACGCAGAGAGAGCCGCGGTGATAAAAAAGAGTTTATCGACCCCATAATAGCCACCGATCACGGAGCCTAGCATCATCGATATGGCAAAACTCGCGGCAATACAGCCCCCCATGATCGCCATCGCGTGTCCACGAACCTCTTCTTTGACCATGTCGCTGATCATCGCCGTTCCCACAGCACCAATCGCCGCGGCACCTTGCAAGAAACGTCCGATCATCAGACCGTAAATCGTGGTGCTGTACGCACACACCAAAGAGCCTACAAGAAAGATAACCAGTCCAATAAAAATGGTAATTTTGCGCCCAATCTTGTCGGACATAATGCCAAAAGGAATTTGAAGTAACATCTGCGTCAGCGCGTAACCACCGATGGTGATACCCACTAAAAATTCGTTAGATCCTTCCAGATGCAGTGCGTAAACGGAGAGGACGGGTAGGACGATAAAGAGACCTAAGAAACGGAGCGAAATGATAAGGCTAAGGGGAAAAATAGTTTTAAACATCAGTCTGATAATCCTCGAAGAGATATAGAAGTGACAATTTTACCTAGGTTAAACTTTGAAAATTCTATGGGATTTTTAAGCCTCTGCGGGGGCAAGGTTATTTTATGTTATAATTTTTGATATCTTCTTGAGTTTGAGGCGATAAAATCGAAGTAAAAAGCTCAAAAAAATTGAATAAAATGTTTTAATGGAAT
>DBTO01000212.1 GCA_002307095.1 Sulfurospirillum sp. UBA1314 | reverse complement strand
TTTGGCGCAAGATGTCCACCATCACCACGATGCCCTCATGTATAAATGTCGCCTCGTAGATGTTCTTCACACCCTCATCAAGATACGCTTGGGTTAGCCTCGCCATGCTTTTAAAATCGTGTGCATCAAAAGGTATCTCCCGCCCATTCGGAAACACTTCACACGCCAAATCCCCCACGATATTACCCGTCTCAAACCGTGCTTTGGCACTGGCATCAGGAGGGGTTAAAACCTCTGGCTTGTACTTTTTCAGCCAGAGGGATTTTGGGCATTGAATAGCCCTTGTATAGAAGGATTTTGAGAGGGGCATGTTATTTATTTAACCCTTATTTCTTAATATAAAGTTTTTTATTTTTTTGATTATATATTCAAAACCTATTTTATCGTTCACACTATCCCCTAATATATACTCTATTGTTTTATCACATATAACAGAATGAATACAATCATCTTTAATTGATGCTTTGCATGTTTTATGCCATATTTTCATTGGTTGTCTTATCTTTGAAAATTGTATTATTTGATGAAAATAGACAACAGGCAAAAACATTATGAGTAGAAATAAAATATATTTACCAGAAGAAAAAAAATCTTTGTAAGTTATAACATTCAAAAATATTAAGAATAAAATACCAATGCTTAGAGCATTAATGGTAACTCTAAAATGTTTATGTAAAAATATTCTAGGATAACTATTAATTAATTTGCTAGGCAATACAACTTTAAGTAATTTTTTTGCTAATTCATTTTCTTTAAACGTTTTATTATTTCTTTCCAAAAGTAGCTCTGATATAAATTGTATTATCTCATCAGTTAACTCTATTTTATAGATATCTTGCATATTCAACGAATTGGTAATACTATTAACTACCTTTGTATAATAATCGTTATTTTGATATTTGTAGTGGCTAAAATAGAATGCGAATAAAAATTCTAAAAACGATTTATGTGCAAATTTAAAATAATTATTTTTTGTTAAATCTTTAACTAAAATTCCAGATGCTCTGACATCATTAAAAATTGTTTCTATTTTATGAGGATCATCAGCTAATCTTTTTGATAATAAGATAGAATTTACATGATCATTACTAACCTCTTCAGGCATATTATAAAATAACTTTAAAATTACTTCTATCAATGAGTGATTACTAATCTGATTTGAATAGCTATCATTTTTTATAATAAAAACTGCAATACCTAAAGTAAAATATTCTCTTTCTTTAATTGTTAAGATTGGCTCAATTCCTGTTCTACCAATAGTATTAAATTTTTCTACTTGCCTTTGATAGGAATGTTTAATAAATTGATTTATAACAGATGCTGAATTTATATTTTGTTTGTCTAACTTATCCCAAATAATACTTGCCTGATATAAAGTAGAGGCTCTAGAAATTAAATCTTTAAAATTAGTATTTCTTTTTTCTTCTTGAAGAATATTAAGCATTTCTTCTCTTATTGCCTCATTTACGTTTCTTAAAGCCATTTTGATTTGCTCTAAGCTTAAATGTTTAAGAATCACGGCTGTACAATAAAATAGGTTATTTATATCTTGATTTATTGCTAAAAATTCTTCCATCTCATTGGTGTCGAAAAACAAGTTTGGTCTACCTGTAATTAAAACTTTAGATTTTTCATACCTCATGAATTCAACTAACCTTTTAAAATGCAATCGTCTTGCATATTTATCACCTGCCAAGTCCATTTCATCAAAGCCTTCCAAAATCACTACCAATTTTCCTTCTTCAAGTAGTTTTTCAACAGCTTTTGCATTTATATTAAATCGGCTTGCCCAACTTGCTAAGATATCTAATAATGTCTCATTCTTAGGACTTTTACCTCTTAATTCTATAATTATTGGTATTCGATCACTTTTACTTTTAATTAATTCGTAAGCAATTTTAAGAGATAAAACACTTTTCCCTTGTCCGTATTCTCCAAGTAAGGCTATGTGTTTTCCTGTTTTTTTATTATTTGCCCATTTTAATATGAACTCTTCAATATTTGCAATTTCTTTTTTCTGCTTTTTTGATTCCTTAGATATGTGTGTAACTGCACTTTGCTCTACATAAATATCTTTTAATTTTAACTCATCCCCTGAGGTTATTTCCTTGTCATCAAATTCACTTCTAATAAAATCAAAATACTCATCAAATTTGACAATATTGCACAATAACTCATGTTTATATCTAAATTCAACATTAAACCCACCAATAATTCGTTCTTCTTTTAGTACGCTATGATTTTGGATTGCAACTATTATTTTTTTAAATTCTTTATCATGATAATATTGAGTTAAAAAATTTATTTTTTCTTGTATTATCTCATCAGCTGGTTTAGTTAATGTACAGAAAATAGCAATATCACTAGTATCATATTTTGAAATATATATGTTTTGTTCACTGTGCCAGTTTTCTTTAGTTATTTGATATTGAGTGCTTATAAATGAAAATATCTCTTTTACCTGTGTATGCCAATCTTGTGAAATATTGAAATAAGTAAAATCCGTACCTTTCTCTGGTATATTCTTACGCACTTCATTTACAATTTCTATATTAAAACTTTTAAAACTTCTTATTAATGCTTCAACATATGTCATTTCTTTATGCATTTCTTTAGCTTTTAAATCTTCATCACTTTTGCCACCAGACCATGTTTTGAAAATTCCAAAAATTGTTGAGGCAAATATAAAATATATGACTAATGACCATGCCTTACCAGTCCAATCAGTATATGGAATTTGTAAATTTAAATCAAAACACTTATTTAAAATTTTATAAATAATTATCACAAAACTATTATCTGTAAAAATATGACTAACAAACAATCCTGCCATTGAAGCCAAAAGAAAAATAGAATAAAAAGCAAATCTTTCTCTCGTATATTTTTTTCTTCTTATTAATAAATATATAATAACCAGAACCAGAACCACAGTAACACCAAACAAAATATACAACAATAACTCCATAGGTATCCTTTTATTATTTTTAAAAATCAGTTTCTTACAATTCCACAACTCTCTCAAACATCTCTTTAATCTCCATCTCATGGCTTATCAAAAATATCTGTCTGTACTGTTCTTTTATGGTATGAAACGCTTCTAAGATTTCCATGCGTCGACTTTCGTCTTGGCTTCCAAACACTTCATCAAACGCTAAAAATCCCACACTACTTGCACCGTTCAGTTCGCTCAGGGTTTTGGAGATGGCGATGCGAAGCACTAAGTTGGCAAGGTCTATCTCGCCGCCGCTGAAGCGTTCTATGGGGTAGCATTTGCCCTCGTCGTAGATGAAAAAGTCAAAGTCGTTGTTCACTTCGATGTATTGGTATTTGCCTTTGGTGATGGTGGCGTACATTTGGGAAGCGATTTGTGAGATGCGTGGGGCGATTTTTGAGTTGAGTTTTGTTTTAAACTCACTAAGGCTTACTTTTATCTTTTCGTAGTCTTGCAAATCGTCTTTTTTACTCTGTACTTTTTTAAGCTGTATGTCGTTATTTTCCAGAGCGTTTTGCAAGGTTTTTATCTCGCCCTCATTTTTGGCTATCTTCTCTTTTAGCTCTGAAATAACGCTGTATTGTTTCTCTTTTTGCTTTTGAAGTTCGTCGTATTCACTTTGTTTTGCGGTGTGTTTTGGCTCATCGTACAGTGTTTTGGTAACTTCCAGTTCTTTCTCTTTAGCCTTTACATGTAAAGCTTCTGCACTCTTACATGTAAGTGCGATATCCTCCCTCACACCCTGCTCTCGTTTGAGTTCTGTTTCAAGACTTAGAACGGCTTCATACTTTGGTTTTAGCTCCAAAAAGCTTTTTTGTAGGCTTACATGTAAAGCTTCATCGTAAGCGTGTTGTGCGAGTTTGTCTAGCTCCTCTTTGTTGCGTTTGCCTTGTTCACTGACCTTTGTAAAATGCTCTTTGGCACTTGCCAAATCTTTTTGCTTGCTGAGTATCAAACTAAGAGCCGTCTCATTTACATGTAACGCTTTTTGCGTTTGCTCTTTTTGAAGCTCAAGCTCCGCTATCTGTTTGTTTAGGAGTTCAAGTTTTTCTTTGGTTTTGTCTATCTTTTGACTTTGCGTCTTTTGCACGATGTCGTTGAGGGAAGCGATGACATGGTCATACTCATCCAGCAATTGTCGTGTACATGTAGGGCAGTTTGATTCTCGTCCTAAACTTTGTATCTTAGCTATCTTTTGTTGTGTGTCTAAGACGACTCGCTGTTCGGCTGAGAGTTCATTTTGAAGTTGTTTTTGCTCTGTTTGCTTGCCTGTAAGTTCAGTTTTTATCTTTACATGTAAAGCTTCATTTTCTTTTTTTTGTCCTAATAGTGTCTCATACGGTTTGGTTTGTTCTTCCAAAGTTGCGATGTCTGCTTTGGCTTTGGTGTACTGGGCACGTAACTGGGTTTGCTCTTTTTCTAAGCCCTCTTTTTTTAGCTGTATGTTTTTGAGATTTTCTTGCTCTTGTAGCTTTACATGTAAAGATTCGTACTCTTTTTTAACGGTGCTTAAACTTTTAAGTTCTTTGGCTTTTGTTTCTAAGGTTTTAAGCTCTGTGGTGAGTTTGGTTTGAGTAGCTAGGTTTGAAGTTATCGTATTTTTTATGAGGGAGAGTTCGCTGATGAGCTTTTGTTTTTGATCTTTTGTTTTGACAAAAAGCTCTAGTTCACTCTTTACATGTAACTCTTGTTTTTTGGTGGTTTCTAGCTCTGTGGATTTGATTTTGACTTCTTTTTCAAACGCTTGTTTTATAGCGGTGATCTCTTTTATCAACGCTGTTTTACTTTTGAGCTCTTCTTCGCCTAAGAGAAACTCGGCACTTGCGGCGATGTCACGTTTGAGTTCTCTGCTTTTTTCGATGAGTTCATTTTCCACAAAGTCTATCTTTTCAAGCCCAAGAAGTTTGCGTATCATCTTTTTTCGATCTTCTTTGTTAAGCGTGCTGAGGCTGGTCAGCTCTTTTTGAGAAGCGAAAAGGGTATGTAAAAAAGCATCTTTGCTCATCTTGGTTAGTTTTGTGATAGCCATCGTCACCTCTTTGGCTCCACTGGTAGTCATCGCTTCATTTTTATAAAGCTTGGCATTTGGTTTTAAATCTTTTCCACGAAACTCACGCATGACTTTGTACGCCATGCCTTCAAATTCAAAATCAAGCTCTACCACAACGGCATCTTTATCACTGGCATTAGCGTTTCGTAGCAAATCTTTACTTCCTCTTTTTTTCACCTCGCCATAAAGCGCAAAGAGTATCGCTTCAAAAAGGGTCGATTTGCCACTGCCATTTTTCCCGATGATGCCGATAAGCCCCTCGCCAAACTCAATATCAAAGGATGTGTAGCGTTTGAAGTTTTCAAGGTGGAGTTTAGAGAGTATCATCGCTCGCCTCTTCGTAGGCACTAAATAAGCCTTGGATTTTGCCTTTGAGCCGCTCAAACTCTTCAGGCTGACCCTCTTCTTTGATGTGTTCTAAAAAATACGCTTCTAGTGAGAGTGCTTCGATGTCGTTTAGTGTGGCTTCACCGTTGCTTTGTTTGAACTCTCTTTTGATGCTTACATGTAAAGCTTCGCTAAAAAGATTTTTGATGTCACGGGTTTGGATGTCGATGGACTGTAAAGGGGTGAGATTGGTCAGTTTGACTTCGACGAGTGCGTCTTTTGTATCGTTTACATGTAAAGCCTCAATGGAGTGCTCGTAGTCTTCGCAATCGATTTCGTAGGTTTTAATGGGGCGTATTTGTATCTCGTGGTAGTTTACATGTAAAGAGTCATCCAATGTGACTTCAAGAAACCCCTTGGAGTTTCGTTTGTCGTTTAAACTGGTTCGCTCGGTTGAGCCTGCATAGTAAACATTTTCGTGCTTACCGACTTTTCCAAAGCCGTGCCAATGCCCAAGAGCGACATAATCCATTCGAGAAAAAAGGCTCTCTTTATTGTGCGGATACACCCACTCGCCAAACTCAGCCATGAGATAGTGCGCAGCTACAGAACAGTGAAGCATCATGATATTGCGTTTGGTTGCATCGAGATTTGCTTCGCACAGCTCGATTTGAGAAAGGGCTTTGCTCTCATCGTGCATATGTGGCAACGTGTGAAAGATCACGTCATCGAACTCGATTTTTTTGTACTCTTGATTGTATGAAACGTGAATATTTTTAAAGTTTTCAAATATCTTAAGGATGGGAGAGCTTAGATTGGTGCGTGGGGTGGAATGATTGCCCGCTATCATGATAAACGGGATGTTAAGCGCTTCGATGATTTTGAATTGCTCAAGGGCAAAGGTGATAGCTCGGTTACTGGGAGATGGGCGGTGAAAGAGATCGCCTGTGTGGATGATGTAATCAGGTTTTAGTGCTTTGATTTGTTCAATGACCTGCGTAAAAGCATCGTAAAAATCAGCCTCTCGCTGGTTAATACCGAGCTCATTGATGACGTCTAAATCGTTAAAGCCTAAATGCGTGTCCGAAAAATGAATCAGTTTCACGGTGCTTCTTTGTGATTATTTCTTCCGATTATAGCAAAGATTAATACACAATAAGAAAAATTTATGATGAGAAAGGAAGGATTTGGAGAGATTGGAAGAAAAAGAAACGCTCGAACCGGGCAATTCGAGCGTTTAATATGAAAAATTGGTGATTCACAAAAAGGAGGTTTTTGTCTTACAAGTAGAAGTATAGAGTCTTTGTCTAAACAAGATGTGAACTGTTGGTAAACAAATTCTAAATGATGCACTTTTTTCACTTCTTATTCTTTTTATGACCTACGAAGGAGTATACTTATTTCGAGTATTTGTTTTAAGGAGTTATAGCAGATGAATGAGCCTTCGCATACTATCATCACGATCAGTCGCCAAATTGGGAGTGGTGGTGCGTTTATCGGACAAAAATTGGCAAAAGAACTGGGTATGAGTTATGTTGATCGAGAGATCATCACGCAAGCGGCGAAAGAGTTCTCCCTTGTGGAGGAAGACCTTGAATCTTTAGATGAAAAAACCCCCTCTTTTTGGCAATGCTTTTTTCAATCAAGCATTTGCAGCCCTGACGTTTACCTTCCACCGCAACTCTTTGTGCCAACGGAAGAGGCGATTTTTAAAGTGGAAACAAAGATTATCAAACAAATTGCAAAAGATCGCTCCGCTATTATCATCGGGCGATGTGGCTCACACATTTTGCGTGACAATCCCAACCATTTGAGTATTTTTTTACATGCAGACACTAAGTTTCGCAAAAAACGTATCGAAGAGCTTTACAAGGTTTCAGGAAAAGAAGCGGAGAGAATGATCGAGCAAAGCGATGCAGAGCGAGCGCGTTACCATCAGCTCTTAGTAGAAAAACAGTGGAGTGATGCAAGCCAGTACGATTTGTGCATCAACACCTCTAAAATGGGGATCGACAGTGCTATCGTGCTGATTCGTGAGACAATAGAGCGTTACCAAAACCACTAAAAGAGGAATTTATGCCTCTTTTAGCTTTGGTTTACGTGTTCGTTTAGGCTTTGTTTCAGTAACTACTGTTTCATGTGTCGTTTCAGCTTTTGATGCCACTTTGCCACTGCTTTTTTTAGCAGGTTGATAGAGCAGATGATGCCAGAGTGAAAAACCAACCAGTGCCACACCTGCGCCAATGTGAAGGTTTTTCATCACCTTAGATTTCATCCCAAAAGAGGTACCAATCACTATCGCCATTGAAGCGGTCATACCGATCTTAGCGACCTCTTTTTTTGTATCTAAGTCCCACGTTTTAAAGCTTGGTAGCTTTAGCTCTTTTTTTGTCAAATTTTCGTTTTGCATTTTTTCCTGTCTCATACGTTAACGCCAAGGTTAAAACCGCGGCAATTCCAAGGGGAAAGAGAAGAGGCATGTAAATCCTTTATGATATATGTTATCATAATTATAAAACCTCTCCCCTAAGACTCAGCTTAGTTTTTTCAATGCGAATTTTTTGCATAGAATTGAGTAATAATCCAATCGTCGTTCCATTGTGCAAAAAGGCTGTTTTGACAGGACTGAGTAAGCCCACAGCTGCTCCTATTAAGATGAAACTGTTGATGCCAACGGTGGCGTTAAAGTTACTCTGAATGCGCGCCATCGTTTTATTGGCTAAGATTTTGGCTTCCACAACCGCTTCGATGTCATCTTTGAGCAAACTAATGTCTGCTGTTGCTTTCGCGATATCTGCACCTTTATACATGCTAATGCCCACATTGGCATTCATAAGTGCTGGGGCGTCATTGATGCCATCGCCTACAAATGCAACATGCTTGCCACTCTCTTTGAGTGCTTGCACGATGCTGGATTTATCGGTCGGTAATAGTCTTGCATACACGGTGTCGATGCCAAGCTCTTTGGCTAAGACTTGGGCTTTGTCTTCCACGTCACCTGTGAGCATGACGATCTCTTTTGCCCCTAATTTTCTTAGTTTCAAAAGCGCTTCTTTGGCATTGGCACGCACGCGATCGACCATACCAATGGTGCCTAAAAGCTTGTTATCGTACGCAATGTAGAGTAAAATTTTGCCATTTTCCAAACACTTCTCGATCTTAGCTTCGTGCTCAGAAAATGAGACCTGCTCATCTTCTTCCAAAAAATGACGACTGCCAACAATCGCCTCTTTGCCGTTGATCTGTGTACGAACACCGTGCGCTACGATAAACTCAACCTCTTCGTGGTGCATGTGTACAAATCCACGCTCTTTTGCCGCTTTGACAACCGCTTCCGCAACAGGGTGAAAGTAGTGCTCTTCCGCACTGGCAGTGAGATTTAAGATCGCATCCTCGCTCCAAGCTTTATCAAATGAGCAAATTTCAACCACCTCAAGCTCACCATGCGTCAACGTGCCTGTTTTATCGAAAATGAATGTATCGACATGGGAAAGCGCTTCGAGTGCTTTCGCCCCTTTGATAAGGATGCCATGATGCCCTGCAATGGAGAGCGAGTTTTTAAATGCAACCGGTGTAGCAAGTTTGAGCGCACACGAATAGTCTGCTTGTAAAACCGCAGCAACACTCGCCATATCGCGACGTATCAGATAGGAAAGTCCTGCCATCCCTAACGTAATGGGAACCAATTTATCGGCTAGATGTGTGGCTTTAAGGCCAATGGCGGACTTTTCATCAAGAGAGCTTTTGATGTAGTGTCTGATGCGTTGCGTTGCTGTGTCATCCCCTACTTGCTCCGCCCAGATGCGAATACGCCCTGATTCGACAATGGTACCTGAGATAACCCGTCCACCGCGCTCTTTTTTCACAGGTTCTGCTTCGCCCGTCATCGAAACTTGATTGATCGACGCGGTTCCATCGATGATGTGCCCATCAATCGGAATCGTATCGCCAGAGCCTACGATGACGATGTCACCGACTTTAATCTCAGAAGTACTGATGCGCTTTTCAGTGCGTTTGCCCTTCTCTTCAATTTCGATCCACGCCTCTTCCACATTCGGCTTGGCAAGTTCTTTGATGAGATCATCGCTTTTGTGTACAGTGGTCTCTTCGATGTATTCGCCAATTTCAAGCATCAGATTCGTACTATTTGCCGCACTGTAATCACTTCGCGCCAAGGAGACACCCACTGCCATCGCTTCAAGCACTTTAGAGGTTAGTCCGTCACTAAAAAGCTCAAAAAGTCCCTCTTTCAGCAAAGGGATACTCGCAAGCGTACTCACAGCAAGTTTAATCCGAGGTTGGGGAATAAATGGCTGAAATGCCAGTGCCATGCCTGAGCGCACAATACCCTTCATACTAGGCGCTTCATCGTGATCATTGAAGCATGCGTTGATCGAAGCATCACAGATTTGATAATGCCCAATGTCAAGCTGTTGGAGATGTTTTAAAAGCGCCTTCTCATCCAAATGTTCGCCTTCAAACACAACGGAACCTATTTTAGCATTGACGCGTACTTCACGCACACCTTCAATCTTTTTAAGGTCGTTTGCAAGAGCGTGCGCATTGATCTGCTTAAGAGCATGGGTGACATAGCGCAGTCGCTTTGGCATTTGGTGAATCAAGCGTGTTGTATGCATAAAATTACGCTTCTTTAGCCGCTAACTCAGCTTTAGCATCTTCAAAACGCTCTTTCATCTCTTCGATGCCTGCTTGAAACATCTCCGTGCCCTTGGCAATCGTTTTGAAAAGATTTTTCTGCGCTTTTTCATTGGTCAGTAGATACGCACCGACTGCACCGATGAGGGCACCCATAACAAATTGTTTGGTGTTGAATGCGCCAAACAGATGTTCAGGATTGCTGAGCATTCCACCATCGTTTTTCGCCTCAGTAGCAGGCTCGCCCCCAATGTAAGGGTTTTTGTCCAGTGAAGATAATAGTTCCATTAGTTTGTTTCCTCTTCGTTTGTTGATACGTCAATCGTTTGTGTACATGTTTTTGCATACAGTTTTTCAATGCCATAAATACCTGCAACGCCCACAGTAAGGGAGCCAAAAAGTCCAAGCCAGCTGTTGCGTCCAAGCGCATTGGCCGCGGCAATCGCACTTCCCGTAGCGATGCCACCTTGCAGGGTTAGTTTAAGGCTCTGTTTGATCGCCTCGTCTTTACTGAGCTCGGATTGTTTGTACTTCATATACGAAAGGGCCGTTGCTACCATACCAGCAGCCAAAGCGCCGCTGATCATATTGCCAGCGACACTGCGTGGCGTGCCGGTGTTGATGGTGATTTTAGGGGTCATTGTACCTCCTCTTTTGTTTTTACATGTAAGGCTTTTTTGGACTTAAGGCACTCGATGGTTCCATCAACGCTTTTCTTCACCTCTTCAGCGACCTCTTTGGCTTTACAAACGCCTTGTTCAAGACCTTCTTTCAGCTCTTTTTTCTTACTAAATGCGATCACAGCAGCGGCACCGGCAAGAGCGCCTACGATAAATGGTAACATGGTTTTCTCCTTAATTAGTCTTTAAAAGCTTACGCTTCGGTTTTTGCATCTTCACTCTTTTGATCTTCATCAGGGGCGATGACACCGCCCAGTACACTTGCTCCCACTGCGCCTATTAATGCGCCAGCTACAAACGAAAAATTGGTACTTAACAGCTTGGTGATCTCTTCTTGGCTCACATCCCCTTTGGCAATTTTTTGTGCCATGTGACTAAATTCTCCCCATTGTCCCATCATGCCCTCCAGTGCTGCCATAGGGTTGGCTTCTGCGGTTGCATGGGATGAAGCATGCGAAACGACACCGTTTCTAAATGCAGGCAAATGGTTGTTATACGAAGCAGCTTGAAGCCTGTAAAAAAGGTCTTGGACTTCTGCAAAATCTTTTACATGTAAAAGAAGTTCGTTGTAGAGTTGAATGTTTTGAATCTCCGCGGCAACACCCAATTCACAACATTCGCGAAGAGTATCGGGAATGCTGATAGTTTCTGGGACAGTGCGTACAAGCGTAACAGTGTGTGCTGCAGCAACGGCGAGAAGCGCTTCTTGATGGGTTTGTTCTGCTTGAATGATGTTCACAAAAGGGAAAACCGCACCAAATTTTTCAATAACCGCGCTATAGGTTTCATACGCTTTGACTTCATCATCAAATGCGCGTTGCAACGCCTCTTCTAACGCTTTATTTTCTGAAACGGGTGGAAGTACTTTCATATCAGACGATCTCCTTTGCGAGTTGGTCTATGATCGTTATAATTTCATCCAATTCTTCGCCCTTGACTAAATTTTCCCACAAATGATCGGGAAAAATAGCGTGGTCGTATTCGATGGTTAAAGAGCCAATCATTTTGTTGATTTTAATCGATTTAATACCATTAATGCGAGCAGGCAGTGCTTCGATGTCTTCAACACCCACATGATGCTTATGCTCTTTTATCTTAGGACTCACCCGCAAACGAATGCGCCCTTTGATATGGTGAATGATCGAAAAATAGGCTCCAAGCTCTATTAATTTTTCTGCGCTAAGGTTCATTACTATCCTTTAATCATTACATTGTAAAGTGAGAAGAATAAAGACTGGCTTAATATTTTTTAAGAATTATTATCAATGCTTTAAGATAGCCTTACTCATCTTGACACTTTTCACAAAATCCGTACAATGTCAGCGTATGATGCGTACCTTTGAAATGATGTGTTGTGAGAATCTCTTCTTGAATTTTTTCAAGCGTTGCATCATAAAATCGAGTGATTGTGCCACATTTCAGGCAGAGCAGATGGTCATGATGAACGGCGCGTTTGAGTTTGTATTTTTTAAGTTTATGCGGAAACGTTAAAACGGTACTTACGACATCCAAATTTTCAAAAAAAGTCAGAATTTTATAAATGGTTGCCAGCGAAATGCGTATGTGATGCTCCGTATGAAGCACCTGATAAATCTCTTCGGCGCTTAAGTAAGACTCACAGGAGTAAAGGGCACGAAGCAAGGATTCGCGTTTGCTAGACGTTCGAATCCCTGATTGAGCTGTGAGTTGGACAAAGTGAGTGTAAAAGTTTTCAAAAGAGGAAGAAGAAAAGCCTTCTTCTTGTGTATAAACGTTATTTTGAGACAATGACGTTTCCTTAAAACTTATACGCTACATGGGCTTTGATAGCGTTGTAGCTGTCGTCCTTATTGTCATTATCGACATTGGCGTAAATCAAAGAGGTTTCAAGGTTTTTGATAAATTCATAACCGACGCTAAAGTTGAACTCTTTCTCTTTGATTTTCTTATCAAACCCAGCATCATAATACTTTGTTTGACCGTAAATCGTTGCGAGTTTGACCCCTTCGATTTCGTACTCTGCCCTTATGTAGGGTGTTTTAGCATCGAGCGCAAAAACATGATTGCCCTCTTCAAACGGAGATTGGTCACCAAAGTCACCCAGACCGCTCATATCACCTGAAAAACTATTGACCATGCCATCTTTATCGACTTTCATATAGCCCAAAGCCACTTTCCCACCCAAAAGCTCAATCCCTTGTTCGAGTTGCGTAAATGAACCATCTTTCACATCGCCAACGTCACTGTTCACACTGACATAATGCGCCATTGTCGTAGTTTTGACCTCTTCACTTGGCGCTAATGTCAAGGTGGCTTTCAAGCCGTAGGCACTGAGAAGATTCTCGCCATAGTAGAGGTAAGGGTTAAGTTCTAAGGCTTCAATCGGTGTGTATTTAGCATCGATCATATAGATACCTTTGTTTTCATTGAGCTTGCTAAACTCTTCGGAAACCTCGTCGATGTCCACAACCGAGTATTTGCGCGCCCATGCAAGGCTCACGACAAGATTTTCAACCGCGCTGATCTCAGCCGTTGCCCCATCGATATAATCACCCAACCAGTTAAAATCTACTGCTTGTCGTCCCAAAACAACTTTTCCAAGACCTTCCTGTTCTATTTTCACATACGCTTGAGAAAGCACACTGCGATCTTCTATATTACTTTTATAATCGTCGTCATTTTTTTCACTCGTTTTAGCACTGCCCCAACCTGAAACGCCAAGACTAACCCCATAAAACGGTGCTGTTTCAAAACCAACATTCAAATAACCATTTGAAAAACCCGCATCGGGTGTTTCACCCTTATTATTTTGATGAATACCAAACCAGCCCACGGTTCCAGTAAGTTCACCTTGCGTGAAAACCTCTTGTAAATTGGTTGCCTCTGCAGCAAAACCAAGCGTACTTCCTAAAATCATTGCCGCAACAACGCGTGAATAACCAAGTTTCATACAGTATCTCCTTTTTAATTATTGATAATTGTTATCGTATAATAGAAGAAAGGAGCTTAATGTTTCATAACATGATACTTATTATCAAAGATTAATGTTGTTTTTGAATATATCGATAGATACGATAACCTCCTACACACCCAAAAAGT
>DBTO01000118.1 GCA_002307095.1 Sulfurospirillum sp. UBA1314 | reverse complement strand
AATTATAGTGCAGCAAATCTACAACCAAGCTTAAGAAGATTAAATTTGTGTTAAATGAAAAAAGTTAAGAAAATATTAATAAATGAAGGTGCTAAGAACGATGAGAATATCGTTCTTATGTGTTGATTTTGTAGCCAAGCCCTGGAATATTCTTGATAAACTCTTTATCGGTTTTTTCACGGACACGCTTAATAAAGGTGCGAATTGCTGAGTCTGTTACTTTTTTGTTTGTCCAAACATACTTTTTAATCTCTTCATGAAGCACAAAGACACCTAAATTTTTAACCAAGACTGAGATAAAAAGTAACTCTTTTTTCGTCAAGAAGATGGTTTTCCCCTCTTTAACCAAAACGCGCCTACTTTTATCGAATTGATAACCAAAGCCTAGTTCGACAATGTCACTTTGATCTAGCATCTCTTTTGAAACCAATTGCAACGTTTTCATAAGCTCATCTGGATCAATAGGTTTAATGAGATATTTATCAATGCCTACATCAATGGCTTCTAAAAGCCTCTCTTTTTCACTGAAAGCACTTAGCACAATAATAGGGGTATGTTTCGAGATATGTTTAATCTCTTTAGCCATCATCAACCCGTCCATTACTGGCATCATAATGTCGGTTATAACAATATCGGGTTTATATTTTTTAAATTTTTTCAATCCATCATCACCATCACGCGCGACAATAAATTTGACAAATTCATCTCCAATAGCACTTTCCAAAGCGGCCCTTAGATCTTCCTCATCCTCGACAAACAAAACTGTCAATTTTGATAATCCACTCATTGCTCTTCCTTTTTTACTCTTTAACTAAAGGGATCGTGATAGTAAAACAGACGCCGTCATTGCAATTTTCAGCAATAACAGACCCTTTCATACTATTGTTAATAATCATTTTGCTCATATAAAGCCCCAAGCCTGTTCCCGCACTTGCATGCTTCGTTGTAAAATATGGCTCAAAAATCTTATCTAAAATAGTTTTTTCAATTCCACCAGCATTATCGCAGACTTTAATTATAGCATCTCCAAGCGCAGATGTGTCAATTTCAATATAAATTAATCTATTTTTTATATTATTGTGGCAAAACGCATCAATTGTATTATTGATTAAATTAATCAATACTTGAGAAAATTCATTGAAATAGCCCCGAATTGAAGCATCTTTTTTAATATCAAGACGTATGTTCACTTCATTTTTTTCCAAAGTACCTTGCATGATGTCCATCGCTTCTTGCGCTACAAGACTTAGTGCAAAATCCTCACTTTGACGATCGGGACTAAAAAAATGGCGAAAATCTTCAATCGTCTCTGACATTTTAGAGACGATTTTTTTCGCATGAGCATAGCTGTCTTCAAACTCCACACCTTTACCTTCATTTTGAAGGCGATAGAGCTTATTCATCTTATACAGTGTGATATTAAGCTCCGAAAGAGGCTGCCGCCATTGATGTGCAATATTGGCGATCATCTCTCCCATTGAAGCAAGACGAGACTGTTGAAATAAAAAACGATCCTTTTCACGGTTTTTTTCAACCTCTTCTTTGACACGCTCTTCCAAGGTTTGATTCAGTTCCATTAAAGCTTTGGTCTGCTCATTAACCCTCTCTTCAAGCGTTGCATTGAGCTCTTCGAGCTCTTCATCTTTGATGATGAGCGCCTCACTAAGGCGTACACTCTCTGTCACGTCGTACCGAATGGCAATAAACTCTTCGATATCACCATTTTCATTTAAAATAGGGAAAACAGTCGTATTAACATAAAAAGTACTACCATCTTTAGCAAGATTTTTAACCGTTGATTTGTATGTCTGTTGTTGGAGTATCGTTTGCCACAGTTGTTTAAACGTCGAAGCAGGAACATCGGGATGTCTTACAATATTGTGATTTTTCCCAACAAGCTCTTCTCTACTGTAGCCTGAAATTTTACAAAATTCATCATTGACGAAGGTGATAATGCCGAAAATATCGGTTTTAGAGATGATATTACTGCTCTCAATGGCACTTTGATACTGTTCTAACTTCATGCAATGGCTGCTTCATAGCCAAGATATGCCATATAAATGCCATACCCCATAATAATCAACGAAGCGATCTTAATCATGACTTCGCGAAAACCACTCCCTTTTAAAAAGCCTACAACAAAACCAAGTCCCAACATGGCTGGCATGGTAGCAAGACCAAAAAGCATCATCGTAATGCCTCCACCAAAAACAGAGCCTGACGTTGCTGCTGCCGCTAAGAAAAAGTAGACCAATCCACAGGGTAAAAAGCCATTTAAAATGCCTAACCCGTAAAAACTTGCCATGCTTTTTGAGTGAATCAGTTTTGAAAAAAGTGTTTTAATAAGGGGATTAAACGCAATGGTAGATTCTAACGAAGTTAAAAATTTGATTTTGCCCATCATAGAGAGTCCCATCAGTACCATCAATACGCCAATAACAAAATAAAAATACCCATTAATTTGAGAGGAAAAGGTAAAAACACTACCAAGACCACCAAAGAGCATTCCTAAAAAAGTGTAAGCGCTGATTCTGCCTAGATTGTAACTCAGATGGGCAAAAAATTGAAGGAAGGAAGAGGCAGCTGTGTCGATTTTGGCACTACTGTATGCCATAACAAAACCGCCGCACATACCAATGCAATGCCCCAAACTTCCTAAAAACGCAACACTAATGATGGCTGTAATATCGATAGCGTTAATGGCATGGCTCCTTAACTGATTACGCATATGTTTACATGTAAAGCTCGAAAAATACGCGAAGTGTCAGTTTATTTAAAGTCTATTGGCAAACTCTTGGAAAATATAACGACTCTCTTGTGGTCCAGAACTCGCTTCGGGGTGGTGTTGTACGGAGAAGACGGGAGAATCATTGTACTCAAGTCCTTCAATCGTATTATCAAAAAGATTGACATGCGTGATGCGTGCCACTTTACAAATCTCATCAGGAACGTTGTAATTATGGTTTTGTGTCGTAATTTCGACGATATTACTTTTCATATTTTTAACCGGGTGATTGCCCCCGTGTTGTCCAAATTTGAGCTTGTATGTCGGATAGCCATGTGCAATGGAGAGCAATTGATGTCCAAGACAAATCGCAAAAATAGGCACTTTCGCCTCAATCAATTTACTAATCTCTGCCGCTTCATTTTTCAAAATGAGTGGATCACCAGGACCGTTGGATAAAAAGAGTCCATGCACTTCACCTTTTTTATAACGAGCAATCACATCATCGGCACTAAAATCGTGAGGGACAACCTCAACATCGAGTCCGACTTCACAGAGTTCATTTAAAATATTGCGTTTAATGCCTAAATCGACGGCAAGAATTTTCTTACCCAAACGATTTGGTTTCGCGTTATACGCTTGTGCTTCGGCATCCCAAACACCGTTTACATGTAAATAAGATTTAGGTGTGCTGACTTTCTCAATGTAGTTCACATCTTCAATGCGAGGGCTCGCAGAGAGCATCGCCTTTAGTGTTGCAGGATCGCTTACCTCTGTGGATGCGATCATCATTTTAGGACCGCTATCGCGAATCATTTTGGTGAGATAGCGTGTATCAATGTCGCAAATACCCATGCTCTCATATTTTTTCAAAAACGCTGGTAAACTTTGCGTCGATCTAAAATTAGAAGGTGTCTCATTGAGGCTTCGTACCAACATACCACTTGCATAAATCGTCGAACTTTCCATATCATTGTCGTTACAGCCTACAATGCCAATTTCTGGCATCGTAAACACAACAAATTGTCCCGCATAACTTGGATCACTCATAATCTCTTGATAACCGCTCATAGAGGTATTAAAAACGATCTCACCTGTTTTTGAACCTTCAAAGCCAAAACTTTTTGCTTCTAAGAAAACGCCATTTTCAAGATAAATCCATACAGGTTTTAACATCATACTAACATCCCTCTTCTTCTAAGCTCTTCTTCATAGAGCTTCTCAAAAATCAAATCATACTCTTCGGAACCCGGTACTAGAGTTCGTTTATAATTTGAAATACGCTCAGCCACATCATCTTCAATCGCTTGAAAGGTTGCAACGTACGTCTCAATCGCGGTATAAACGACATTTTTAACGCGGTTTTCCGTGACATTGTATTCGATCAAGTCATTTTTCCAGCACGTTTCCAAAATTTTATGGGCAACTTCGTTATACCTGTCTTCATACGACAAAATAACGCCAAACTCACGAGCGAGTTTTTTCTTGATCAACCAAAACATACTTCTTCGGTCAACTCTTTGAAACTCCATCTCATCTTCAT
>DBTO01000039.1:628-2542 GCA_002307095.1 Sulfurospirillum sp. UBA1314 | reverse complement strand
TCTTATCATGAAGATTAAAGAAAAAGTTTTATAAGAGTTCCTTCCTAACTCTTGACACGTTTTTCAAGCAAAGCTTTAAAAACTACGCTAACACTAGGTTTTCTTCGGCAGAAAGCCCACGCACCTTCGTTGCTTTTACTTCTTGCAAAATCTAATTTTGCAAGAAGCTATTTGCGTTCAAGTCCCAAAAGCCCAAAGCCAAGAGCGATGAAAATCGCTCCGCTCACACGGTTAAACCATAATGCTCGTTGATTGGTTAAAAACCACGACTTAAGCCGTCTTGTAAAATACGCATAACCCATGAGTGTGAAAAATGAAAACGCCATAAAGGTCAATGTTAAGATGAGAAACTGCTCCAAAAGCGGTGCTTCGGGATTGAGAAATTGTGGGAAAAGTGCCGTAAAAAAGATAATTGGTTTTGGATTCGTGATACAAATCAAAAAAGCTTTTTGAAAAATCTTTGCATAATGCGCTCTACGTTTATGATGCTCAAGATCCACCTGTTTAAAAATGTTTCCAAAGGCACGAAACTGCTTGATACCAATGTAAATAAGATAACACGCTCCTAAAATTTTAAACGCTAAAAAAAGGATTGCGGATGTTTTCAAAATAACGCCAAGACCGAGCATAGCGGCACTTGAGAGGACAAACAGACCGACAACATTGCCAAGCGATGAAAAAGAGACTGCTTTGAGATCATAGATGACAGAGTTATTGATCGCCAAAAGTACTGCGGGACCGGGGCTTGCTATCGCGATAAACGCAACCATTGTATACAAAAGCCATGTGTGAAGTTCCATCGTGTGCCTTTTTGTTTTTGGATATTATAACGCATTTTATTAGATCAATATATCTTGATATGAAATGTTTTTGTGCTATACTACGCCAAATTAATACAAAGAGAAGCTCATGGAAATTTTTTTAAAAACGGTTGGCGCACTCAATGACGAAACGCGCTTGCAGATTCTTCATTTTATTCATAAAAATGGCGAAGTGTGTGTCTGTGAGATCGAAGAGGCATTTTCGATGATTCAATCGCGCGTTTCGCGTCATCTTAAAATCCTCAAAGATGCGGGCTTTTTGCGCGTTGATCGGCGTGGAAAATGGGCGTACTATACGGTCCGATCCCCACTGGATCGTTTTCGGCTTGCCTGCTTAGAAGAGATCAGCTATCTTGATCTTCAAACACCGATGAAATCCTGCGCATGTAAGGATGAGAAGTGATTTTAGCGTTTTTACTTTTTCTTATCACCCTTTTGTTGGTGATCATTCAACCGCGTGGACTTCAGATCGGAACCTCTGCGATCATCGGAGCGTGCTTCGCCCTCCTCTTAGGCGTGGTGAGTTTTGCGGATGTTTTGGTGGTGACGAGCATCGTTTGGGATGCAACGTTGGCATTTATCGGCATTATCATTCTCTCACTCGTCCTCGATGAGATCGGCTTTTTTGAATGGTGTGCGATCAAGATGGCAAAATTTTCCAAAGGCAATGGGCATCTGATGTTTGTCTATTCGCTACTTTTGGGTTCCATCATCTCCGCTTTTTTTGCCAACGATGGTGCTGTGCTCATTTTGACCCCCATTTTACTCGCTAAAATGCGCATCTTAAAGCTTGAGGCTAAAACCATTGTGGCATTTTTACTTGCAGGTGGATTTATCTCAGATTCGGCTTCACTTCCCTTTGTCTTTTCTAACCTGACCAACATCGTGACCGCCAATTATTTTCACATCGGCTTTGCACAATACCTGAGCGTAATGTTTACACCCTATGTGGTCAGTACATTCGTCTCCATCGCTGTTTTATGGCTCTTTTTGCGCAAAGATATTCCTTTACATGTAAACGTTGAACTCTTAAAAAATCCCGATGATGTGTTAAAGTCCAAACCTCTCTTTTACCTCAGTTGGTTTTTCATCG
>DBTO01000039.1:0-395 GCA_002307095.1 Sulfurospirillum sp. UBA1314 | reverse complement strand
TTTTACCTCAGTTGGTTTTTCATCGCAGCGCTGATGGGAAGTTACTTTGTGGGAGAATTTTACCATGTGCCGATTAGCTTTATCGCTTTGGGTGGAGCACTTCTGTTCTTAGCCATTGCAACCTACTTTAAAGCCGCGCGTCCGTGGCAGATCATCAAAACCGCACCATGGCAAGTGGTCTGGTTTAGCATCGGGCTCTACATCGTCGTGTATGGGCTTAAAAACGCAGGACTGACGACCTATCTTACGCATATTTTAAACGAGCTCAACGCACAGGGCAATACGATCGCCATTGTAGGAACGGGTTTTATCGCCGCAATTTTAAGTGCGCTTATGAACAATATGCCCAGCGTCATGATCATGGATATAGCGCTTCACGACATTCCCAATTCCGC
>DBTO01000204.1:4924-5182 GCA_002307095.1 Sulfurospirillum sp. UBA1314 | reverse complement strand
ATGTCACCAACCAAGAGGGGCAAAGCTGTTGTTGTGCGACACCACCTGAGGCGAAACCAAGTCTTTTATTGGCACCCAAACCAATGGCAAAGGTTTCGTTTAGCGTAACGCCTAAGCAGAGCCATAACTGCATGGTCTGCTCCTCGGAGCTTGTGTATAACGCGACACTTGAGGAAGCTACGTGCTACTATTGCGGAAGTGTGAGCCATCAAAGCGTTACATGTAAAGAGGGGCATTATGTCTGCGATGCGTGTCATG
>DBTO01000204.1:0-4560 GCA_002307095.1 Sulfurospirillum sp. UBA1314 | reverse complement strand
GCATCCCAAAACATGGACCCGAACATCATGCGATGGTTCCTGCCATCATTGTGACCGCCTATAAAAACAGCGGTGGGAAAGTCAGTGAAAGCGCACTTAAAACCGCTATTTCAAGAGGTTCTAGCATTATGGGTGGTGCGTGTGGGTTTTTAGGAATTTGCGGCGCGGCTTCGGGTGTTGGCATTGGCTTTGCCATATTGTTAGAGTCTTCACCTGTGGCGAAAAAAGCACGCTCCACTGCTCAAAAAGTAACGCACACCGTATTGGGAAAAATCGCTGAGTACGAAGCGGCGCGTTGTTGTCACCGGGAAGTCTGGACAGCGCTCAACATCGCTTCGTCGCTCTCTGAAACCTTTTTACATGTAAAGCTTTTAGCACAAACAGAAGTTAAATGCGATCAGAAGAAATTTAATCAGTATTGCTACGGCAAAGCGTGCCCGATATTTTAAAAAGGAGATTAAGATGCGATGGATTCTTGGTGTATACCTCATAGTAAGTTTTGGGTTTGCCAAACCTTTGGTGATCGCGTTTCAAGATAGGGTGGTTGATGCGATAGTCATCGTCGCTGTTGAAAAAAAGTTTTTTGAAGAAGAGGGTGTTGAAATCGCGCCGAAGCGTTTTACCAGTGGCCCTGCGACGAGTGAAGCGTTGATCTTTGGTGATGCCGACATTGCTACGATGGGTGATACCGCAGCACTGATTGCCGTTTCAAAGTATTGCCCCAATGTTTTGATGCTCACCTCGCTTGGTGGTGGAGAAAAACGCCATGGTGTTGTCGTGGCAAATGACTCCAATGCCAGTTCACTTTCATCTTTGATCGGTAAAAAAATAGCCGTCAAAAAAGGTACATCCACGCATGGTGGTGTGATGCTCAAAGCCAAAGCTGAGGGCATCAATCTTGATAAAGAGATGATCGACTTGGAACCTTCACTCATGGCATCAGCCCTTATGGAAAAAGAGGTCGATGCGGTCATTGCGAGTGAGCCAACTCCTTCGGTGCTGATTGAAAAAGGCATTGGGAAGCGCATCATGACCTTAGATGGCGTGGGGAATACGTATCCGCTTTTACTGATGGTCAAAGAAGCCAGTTTTAAAGGAAATGTATCACAGATGAAGGGTGTTTTTAAGGCGCTCGAAAAGAGTGCACAGTTTATCAATGAACATCCAGAACAGAGTGCTCAAATTGTCTCGAATGTTTCAAAGCTCTCTATTGCCGCAACCAAAGAGGCGATGTCTTACCATTTTTATAAAATAGGCTGGGACGATGCAACCAAAGAAAGTTTGTCGAAAATGGCAGGGTTTTTGTACGATAACCAAAAGATCAAAGCGTTACCCGATATGGAAAAGTGCATTGCGCACTAAAGGTTAAAGAGTGTTAAAATCGACAGCATGGGCTTTGGGTGGCTTTGGTGCTTTTCTTCTATGTTGGTGGCTTTTTGGCTTGAGCGTGGAGGCGGTGCGGCATATTCCTTTTCCAATGCCCAAAGATGTTTTGATGCGTGTGTATCTTCTTTTCCAAGGTGAATCTATCTACGATACCTCGCTTTTTTCGCACTTTATGATGAGCCTCAAGCGATGGATGATTGCCTATTGTATCGCCACTTTTTGTGGCATCGTGCTTGGGGTGTTGTGTGGTTTTTTTGAAAAAGCCTACAAAGTGGGTTTACATGTAAGCACCGTTTTACAGATGATGCCAGGACTTGCGTGGATTCCTTTTGCGATGATTTTATTTGGTATTGGGGAGAGGGCGACACTGTTTATGATCGCAATGAGCGCGTTTCCTCCCATTTTTATTCACACCGCTTCGGCGCTTCGCTCTATCTCACCGCAGACTTTTTTAATGGCGAAAATGATGAATCTCTCCTCTCGTCGCCTTTTTTTCACAATCATTATGCCTTCCATCGCTCTTTCGCTTTTAACGGGCTTACGCTTAGGACTTGCTATCGGATGGAGGGTACTCATCGCGGCAGAAATGGTGGTCGGCAGTAGTGTCGGACTAGGCTATACGATCATACAATCACGCTGGTCGCTTGATTTTGAAGTCGCATTTATCTCCATTGGGTTGATCTGTTTGGTGGGAATTGTGGCAGAAAAATGGGTTTTTGGCGTGCTAGAACAAAAAGTTGCAAAACGGGTTGGCAATGGTTGAACTAGAAGCCAAAAGCATCAGTAAAGCCTACTTTTTAGCGCATGAAAACCGTTGCATTGTGGCGGTACAGAAGTTGGATTTTACCTTACATGTAGGCGAATTTGTCTCGATCGTTGGACCAAGTGGCTGTGGGAAATCAACCCTGCTTCGCCTTTTTGCAGGGTTTGAAACGCCCAATAGTGGTAGTGTGTTCCACCGAGGTGACGCGGTACTTTCGCCGCACCATTCGCGCAGTTTTATTCCTCAAGATTCAGGGTTGTTTGCATGGCTGAGCATCGAAGAAAACGTGATGCTTCCCTTGCATTGTTCGACACTCTCCTATGATCAAAAAAGAGAAAAAGCACTTTTGTGCATGGAAAAAACAGGCATCGCCTCCTTTGCAAAGGCATATCCTAGGGAACTCTCAGGTGGTATGAAACAACGAGCTGCACTCTCTCGTGCGCTTGCTATGGAGTCACAGCTTATCTTAATGGATGAGCCATTTTCCGCACTCGATGAGGTTAGCAGAGAAGTGATTGATGAAGCAATGCAGCACTTTTTTAGTGAAAATCGTATGAGTGTTGTTTTGGTTACGCACTCCATTCGCGAAGCACTTTTACTCAGTGATCGCGTGGTTATCATGCAAGGACTTCCTGGTCGAATCAGCGATGTTATTATCCCCAGAACACCCAAAGAAAAGCGGCACAAAAGTGCTGAAATAGAAACGCTTTACAAGCAAATCGTTGAGCGGTTGAAAAGCCACGTGTAACGCTCAATGGGTCTGATACCGTTTCATAAAAAAATGATGCAACCACAACGAAAAGGCGATGACACCGCTTCCCAAAGCGAGCAAGGTGTAATTGGTTGGGGTTCCCCAAATGAGAAGGTTCATCACTAATCCTGCGGGAACTAAAGCGTTGTTCATGATGCCAAGAACGCCTGCATCAACTTCGCACGCACCTTTGTTCCATAGAAAATACCCAAGCCCTGAGGCTACGATGCCCAGCCACAGTAAAACGCCCCATTGTGTGAATGTTGGGGAGAGTTTTTCTGTGTTGGCGAACCAGCCAAATGCAACCAAACTGACAATCAATGCTCCAAAATGAAAGTACCCAAACACATCGCGTTGCGAGATGTCTAGATGCGACTCCATCACTTTTTTATAGGCACTTTGTCCGATGGCAAAACAGATATTGGCCCCTTGAACCATCAAAAAACCGGTGATAAACTGCGATGTCACATCGTGGTAACGGATGATATACGCTCCCAAAACCGCCACGCCCGTGCTCACAAGGTAGAGGGGTTTAAATTGAGCTTTTAACGCATCATAAACCAAGGTCACATACATGGGGGTAAAAATGGTAAAAAGAATGACTTCAGGCACGGTGAGAAACAAAAAAGATTGGTAGAAAAAGAGGTACATTATGCCTATTTGCACACTGCCGATCAGCATGATTTTAAGCTTTAATTCTGTGGCAATACCTCGAAATTTTGTGAGAGGTAAAAAGATGAGTGAGGCAAGCGACACACGCACTAAGACGGCAAAATAACTATCGATTTTTCCTGCTAAAACTTCGCCAATAAAACTAAATGAAAACGCCCAAATAAGCGTCACCACAATCAAATATCGCATGGGTATCCTTCAAAAAATGAAGCCATTACTATACCATGAGGATGATTATGTTTAACGTAAAAAAGTGTGAGAAGAAAAAAGGCAGGGTTAACTGCCTTAAGCGTGTGAATTAAGCACCTAAAACAATACAGCCCTCTGTTGGACAGGCTTCGATACACGCAGGGGATGAATGATGCCCAACACACTCAACACATTTGTCTGCAAAAACATAATAGGTCTCAGCGCCCGTTGGGTTCTCGCTATCATCAACAATAGCCTCCACAGGACACTCATCGATACAGGCTCCACATGCAATACAAATATCCGTAATTTTCGCTGCCATAACTTTTCCTTAATTGAGATTTTTAATCAAAAAATTTTACTATAAGATCGTAGCATGAAAATAGCTTTACATGTAAAAAGCGGCTAGACGTTAAAAGTTTATGCTACTTCCTTTTTTCTCAGCAATTTTATAGCAAAAGGAGACTATAAAGTGAAAACGAAACTACAAGGAGCTGTATGCAAAACAGTCACAAACTTGATGTCATCGACGTGCCCGCATGGACCGATAAATACTTTTCCAATACCAAAGCGATCATTGAGCATTTTGGAGATACGGAAGTCACTTACGCTTTCTTTTTACGCCGTCCCGTTTTATCCGCGACACGTTTAGCCACGCAGTGGATTCAATCACAAGCGAAAAAGGAAGGCATGAGCGTCACCATCGAAGTGCTGCACGAAGAGGGCGAATGGGTTGGAGCGGGTGAGCCTCTGTTTTATCTTAGCGGCTCTTTCGCGCTTTTGGTGGAACTTGAAACGC
>DBTO01000236.1 GCA_002307095.1 Sulfurospirillum sp. UBA1314 | reverse complement strand
CTTTCGCCCCCAAACTTGCAAGCTCCAACATCTCATCGTAACTAATTTTATCGAGTTTTTTCGCTTTAGGTTCAATGCGGGGATCGGTCGTATAGACACCATCCACATCGGTGTAAATCTCACAAAGATCCGCTTCTAACGCTCCTGCAATCGCAACCGCAGAAAGATCGCTACCACCACGCCCCAAAGTAGAGACTTCACCATTTTCAGTTACACCTTGAAAGCCTGCAACGACGATGATCTTGCCCTCTTTAAGCTCTTTTTTCATCGTGGTGGTATCAATGTATTCGATTCGAGCTTTGGTATGTAATGTATCGGTCACAATGCCAGCGCGACGTCCGCTCATCGAAACAGCCGTATAACCCTCTGCTTCAAGGGCAATCGCAAGCAACGCACTCGTTACGCGTTCACCTGAACTTAAGAGCATATCTACTTCACGGTTATTGGGCGTTTTACTAAAATGACTTGCATAGTCTAAAAGCTTATTGGTTTCGCCACTCATCGCTGAAACAACCACAACAAGATCATGCCCTTCTTGTTTACTCTCAATAACGCGTTTGGCAACGGCTTCTATGCGCTCAACATTGCCGACACTCGTTCCTCCGTATTTTTGAACGATCAACATCTTAAAGATACCCTTCTTTCTTGAAATATTCTAACACCTGTTTATATACGGGACGCTTGAAATAGGTAATAAAATCAAACACCTCTTCTAAACTGACAAATTTAAAGTCGCAAAACTCTGGTTCTTTGGTTGCAAGGTTAATCTTCGCATCTTTTTTGAGTCTTACTAAAAAATATTTTTGGCTCTGCCCATCAAAAGGGTACATTTTTTGAGCAATTTTTTGAGGGAAATCATACTGTAACCACTCAGGATACTCCGTAATAATTTCCACATCTCGTGTGCCAATTTCTTCTTCAAGCTCACGGTAAAGGGCTTCATGAGGTGTTTCTCCCGCATCAATTCCACCTTGCGGAAACTGCCAAGCACCTTCAATATCACTACGACTGGCAATAAAAAGTTGGCATTGAAAAGGGTATTTTGCAGAGACAATTACAGCAGCAACATTCGGTCTGTATCGTTTTGGTGATTCCATAATTGCGCATTACCTCTATATTTTTGTTAAAATAGTATCAAAATAGTCATTAAACTTGCTTGATACAAGGAATTTCGTGTTAGCTTACCTCCATATCCCATTTTGCGATAGTAAATGCCATTATTGTGCCTTTAACTCCTACGAGAACAAGGGTACTCTCAAGCAAAATTACATGCAACAGATAACCAAACAGCTTCAGTATGAACTGGCAAAATTCAACCCTGATAAGCGCAGCATTCGCTCTTTATTTATTGGTGGAGGCACGCCTTCAACCATCTCTTCATCGTTGTATGCGCCTTTTTTTGAGATCATTCAACCCTATTTGAAGGATAATGCCGAAATAACATCGGAAGCCAATCCTCAATCGGCAACCAAAGAGTGGATAGAAGGGATGAAAGACTTAGGTGTCAATCGTCTGAGCTTTGGGGTGCAAAGTTTTAATGCGCAAAAACTGGCTTTTCTAGGACGCAATCACACGCCAAAACAGGCGCTAGACGCTATCGCTTTGGCAGCAAAACTGGGCATTGAAAACATCTCCCTTGATCTCATTTATGGTACCGCGCTCGATACCCTAAGCCTACTGCAAGAAGACCTTAATATCGCCACTTCGTTACCGATCAATCATCTCAGTGCCTACGCACTTACACTCGAAGAAGATACCCCTTTTTACACACGAAAGGATGTTGCCAATGGCTCGGAAGAGCTTGCAAAAACGTTTGTAAATGCCATTATAGAAGCGGGATATCCACCCTATGAAATCTCCAATTTTGGAACCTACCAAAGCGTGCATAACAAAGGCTACTGGGAGCATCAAGACTATTTAGGCATTGGAGCAGGCGCTGTGGGATTTTTAAAAAATAGGCGTTTTTATCCCTCAAAAGAGATCGAAGCGTATGTGCAAAATCCTCTTTTTCAAGAGATTGAAAAACTGAGCAGTGACGATTTACATGTCGAAAAGATCTTCCTAGGATTGAGAAGTGTCATTGGTATCGCAATAGCTTGTTTTAGTCCGAAAGAGATGATGCAAGTTAATATTTTATTGGAAGAAAATAAGCTTACATGTAAAGATCATCGCGTCTTTAACACCGACTACTTTTTAAGCGATGAAATAGCGCTTTTTATCACTCAGTAGGATTCTCTTCGAGAGCTACATGTAAAAGCGCTTTGGCGGCTTCTCGTCCTTCATTGACGATATGTTTGACTTGCAGTGCTTTAAGCAGTTTCTTTTCATCGTAGTCGCTGGCTTTGGCGACAATTTTAATCGGTGCATCAAAGGATTTTAGTACCTCGCAGAGCAAAATCAATTTTTTCTCGTTATTAATAGCAACGATAACCGCCTTACACGCTTCGACAAAGGCGTTAATCAATATGCTTTTTTCCGCTGCATTACCAAAATATACTGGTTCTCCCCTGCTTTGCCCTAACTTGACCAATGTAATATCATGCTCCAAAACAAGATAATTCACATTCATTTTTTTCAAACGATACACAATCTCTTGCCCCAATTTTCCGTATCCACATACAATAATATGATCTTTAATTCCTGAAGAGTGAATCATAAAGTCACCATTATTGGGCTCTTTAGTGATGGCATCGACGATTTTTTTCATATTTTTCAAAATAAACGGCGTCATGATCATCGATAACACAACCGTGACAATCAAAATTTGAGAGGTTTTGGTGCTGACAAGATGCGATGAACTTGCAAGCGCTAAAATCGCCAATGAAAATTCACCCGCCTGACACAACGCCAAACCCGTTTTAAGGGCAACCCTTCCACCCACAGCAAAAAATAAAATGCCAAAAACGACCAATGTTTTAAACGAAACCATAATGGCTAAAAAAAGTAAAATCGTGCCGTAATTTTGGGCAATTAAACTAAGATCAATCTGCATACCAACGGTGATAAAAAAGAGTCCGAGTAAGAGATCTCGAAAAGGAACCAAGTCGGCTTCAATTTGGTGTTTATACTGCGTTTCAGACATCATCATCCCTGCCAAAAAAGCACCCAACGAGTAAGAAAAGCCTAAAGAATGAGCTAAAAATGAGGCACCAACAACGAGCAACAATACCGAAGCGATGAAAATTTCTTGGGTATCCGCCCAGACAACCAGCGATAAAAAGCGATCGAGAAGGTATCTTCCGATGATAAACATAAGCCCTAAAATCAAAATTGCACTGTAGAGTGTCTGTAAAAGAAGGTCGGTAAGTGAACTGTTTTGGTTGGAAAAAATGTTGAGCATCAATAAAATGGGGATGACTGCAATATCTTGAAACAGTAAAATTCCCAGTGCTTTACGCCCGTAAATCGTGTGAATCGTTCCACTGTCATTGAGAATTTTAAGCACAATAGCGGTGGAAGACAGAGCAAGTGCATACCCGATGATAATCGCACTTTTTCGCTCCAGTCCAAAGAAGTGCTCAGCCACTAAAGCAATAGCACCTCCAACAAAAGCAACTTGGAGCAACCCATAAAAGAAAACATCTTTTTTCATACTTAAGAGATGCCTGATCGAGAACTCAAGTCCAATCGTAAACATCAAAAAAACGACACCAAACTCAGCGATATGTGTCAGAGACTCGTTATTGCGACCTAGATTGTACATGTAAGCAATAGCAAATCCTGTAATAATATAGCCAATAATCGTTGGTATATTAAAGCGCTTCAACAAAATGTTAAAGAGGGTTGCTAAAGCCGTTGCACTCAAAATGATCGCTAATATATTATCCACGCCTATTCCCCAAATAAAATGATCTCGTAACTATTTTTGTGTTTGACCAATGGATTTTTGGTCTGAGTACTTTTTTTCGTAAGTCCATTGAGCTCCAGTCGTAAACTCTCAACTAATGCTTCAAAATCATCGATTTTTTCTTTGAGTTGCATAATGATATCAACGCCTGCTAGATTGACTCCAAGATCGCGTGTAAGACGCTGAATCATCTTGATCTTATCAATATCGCGTTGCGAATAGAGCCTCATTTTTCCATCGGTTCTTGAAGGCAAAACTAATCCTTCTCGCTCATACTGACGCAGTGTTTGAGGGTGAATGGTTAAAACTTTCGCCACAACACTAATCAAATAGACAGGTTCTTCATATCCGTGATGCATGGCATACTCCTCGTGAGTTTAGTTTGGTAATGTTGATTCCATCAATGCTTTTAAGGAGCTATCCAAGGAAGCAAGAGGCGGAAGAACGATGTTCGCCACTAAGTACAAATCACCTTTACTCTGCGTTTTACGGTTCAAGGCGCCATACTCTTTGACTCTAAATTTTTGGCCGTTTTTCGTATCTTCTTTGACTTTCAGCGTAATCTCTTTGTAGAGGGTATCGACAGCAATTTTACCGCCAAAAAGTGCTGTTTTAAGAGGAATATCGATGCTCTTCACCAGATCATCCCCTTCTCTAGTATATTCAGGGCTAGAGGCGACTTCAACGCTTAAGATAAGATCGCCTTTTTGACCTTGAAATGATTTACCTTTCTCTTTCACGCGCATCTTTTCGCCATTTTTAATGCCAGCAGGAATCTTGACATCAAAATTTTCATTGTTATAGGAGAGTGAATGTTTACCGCCTAAAATGGCGACATTGAAAGGAATAATGATTTTAGCACTGACATCTAAGTCTGGTTCGCTAAAGCCACCAAAACCGCCTCCGCCAAAGCCGCCAAATCCACTTCGACCCCCACTGCTGAAGCCACCAAAACCACCGCCTCCGCCACCACCAAAGATGCTACGCAAGATATCATCTAAATTCGCACCGCCTTGGGCATTCGCAAAATCATGGAAGTTTTGACCGCCAAACATATTATCACCGTATTGGTCATATTGCTGACGTTTTTGTGCATCACTCAGGATTTCATAGGCAGCATTAATCTCTTTAAATTTTTCTTCTGCCCCTGTGTCTTTGTTGATGTCTGGATGATACTTACGTGCCAATCTTCGGTACGCTTTTTTGATCTCTTCCGCACTCGCATCGGAGGCGATATCTAATGTTTCGTATAAACTCTTACTCATGCGTATTAACCTTGCTTTGGACTCATTTTATCCATTAATATTTATAGCGATTATACCATAAAAGTTTAGTCTAGGTCAATCAACTTACTTGCTTCTTAACTTAATATTTACTTTATATTTACCTCTCTCCTTTATAATTTCATAAGACTAAGACTTCAAAGGAGTTTGACTATGAAAAAAATGATTTTACTATCGCTTGTAGCATCACTTTCACTCTTTAGCGCAACCATCGATATCGCTCAAATGCCTAAAGATTCTGAGCGCAAAGATGCTACAGCTACCAATGTGATTCTCTCTTACAATACCGCCATTAAAGATGCGAAGAAGAGTGTTGTCAACATTGCAACGACTAAAAAAAGTAAGCAAAATGACCAACTCAATGAACTCATGCAAAATCCGTTCTTTAAAGAGTTTTTTGGAAATAAAATGCCTGAGCTAAAACAACAAGAACGTAAATCGCACTCGTTAGGTTCAGGGGTTATTATCTCCGCCAATGGATACATCGTCACTAATAACCACGTCGTTGAAGGGGCAGATGAGATCGTTGTAACACTTCCCGATGATGAAAAAGAGTACAAAGCCAAAGTGATCGGCGAAGATCCTAAAACCGATCTAGCGGTGGTTAAAATCGAAGCCAAAGATCTGCAAGTGGCTAAATTTGGTGACTCTTCTAACCTTTTAGAAGGCGATCTTGTTTTTGCGATTGGTAACCCTTTTGGGGTGGGTGAAACCATTACACAAGGCATTATCTCAGCGCTCAATAAAAACAATGTCGGACTCAACCAATACGAAAATTTCATCCAAACGGACGCTTCCATCAACCCTGGAAACTCAGGAGGCGCGCTGGTGGATAGCCGAGGGGCTCTCATTGGGATCAACAGTGCGATTCTCTCTAAAACAGGTGGAAATAACGGTATAGGTTTTGCCATTCCTTCCAATATGGTACAAAAAATTGCAACTTCTCTTGTGGAAAGTGGCAAAATTGAGCGTGGCTTTATGGGTGTTTCGATCTCCGATCTGACCAACGATCTGAAAGAGCTGTATGAAAACAAACAAGGTTCTGTTATTTTGATGATCGAGAAAAATTCACCTGCGGAAAAAGGGGGACTTCAAGTCTCAGATCTTATTCTTGAAGTCGATGGCGTGAAAGTGAAGAACTCCAATGAACTTAAAAACACCATTGCAAGCATTGCACCTGATAAAACAATCTCCATTACCTACGAGCGCGATAAAAAGGTCAAAACGACCAAAATCAAACTAGCGAAGATGGATGCAGAACAGACGACAACCAATGATGGAAAAATAACAACACCGATTGAAGGACTCAACCTTTTAGAGATCAATGATAAAACCAGAGCACAATACCAAATCCCCAAAGAGGTTGAAGGAATACTCGTCTTAGACGTTAAAGAGGATTCAAAGGCCGAGAAAATGGGCTTTAGAGAAGGCGACATCATCATCCAAGTGGAACAATTACGGATCGCTTCACTTAAAGATTTAAACAATGCCCTCAAAGAATATAAAAACAGTAAAAAACGCATTATCATTAACCGTCAAAACTACCGTGCCATCCTTGTTATGCCCTAATATTTAGGAGGCAAAAGCCTCCTAAATAAGCTATAATATTCTTTACATGTAAGGAGAGTGGATGACAAATGTTTTGATGATCGAAGATGATGTGGAGCTTGCCGAAATTTTAATGGAGTACTTAGAGCAATTTGATATTAAAATTACCATTGCGGACGATCCTTATCTTGGACTTTCAACACTTGACACCCAAAAATTTGACCTTGTTATCTTGGACCTTACACTTCCGGGACTCGATGGTCTTGAAGTCTGCAAAGAGATACGAAAGCGCCACAGTGTGCCGATTATTATCTCCTCTGCACGTACCGATATTACCGATAAAGTCACTGCCTTGGAAAATGGTGCGGATGATTACCTGCCAAAACCCTACAATCCACGCGAACTTCAAGCGCGTATTATGAGCCTGTTACGTCGGCAAAAAGGGCTCGTTCCTACCGAACAGAGTGTGCAAAAAATGAAAGATTTAGTTGTTAATGACGAGCAACGCATTATTTTATTGCACGGTAAAGAGTTACACTTAACCGCCGCAGAATATGGAATCTTGGGCTATCTCATCAAAAAAGAGGGTGGCGTCGTTTCCAGAGAAGAACTCATCTACAATATCGAAGCCATCAGTGAAGAGACAACCAATAAAAGCATCGATGTTATTATTGGACGGATTCGACAAAAATTGGGGGAAAACCCAAAAGAACCCACCTACATTCATGCCGTACGAGGCGTTGGCTATAAGTTTTTACAATGACAAAATCTTCTATTTTTTACAGTATCACCTTCATTTTTACCATTAGTATTGTCAGTATTTTTTTAGCCCTACTCTTTTTGCTGGAATATGACAAACAGACTTACACGGAAAAACTCAATACAAAATACTCCATTATCGCGCGTGCAACACTCTTTCATCTCAATAATTTTATCACCAATGAAGAACTCAAAAGACAGGTACAAGGGTACCAAATGCGTGAAATTATCGATGATGAAACCAAAACACTCATCATTAAAAATGCACAAATTATTCAAAAAATTGCGGATCGTATTGGTACCAGTGCCATTTTGCGTTACGAGAACAACCATTATCTTCACATTGAGACCAAATACGCTTCTTTACTTCTAAAAGATGAAGATTTTCAACCGTATCGTTATGATCTGATTAAGGTTATTTTTGGTGTTGTCTTTGCGATTATTATTATTGCCTACATTCTTACGATTCGTAAACTAAAGCCTCTTCGTAGACTCAAACGCCAAATGGATCGTTTTGCAAAGGGCGATCTTGATATTAATTGCAAAACCGATGGTGAAGATGAAATTTCTCAAGTAGCCAATGCTTTTCACAATGCGGTTGAACAGATCAATAAACTGAACCACTCAAGACAACTCTTTTTACGCAACATTATGCATGAACTCAAAACTCCCATTACCAAAGGGCGCATTAGCGCTGAAATGCTTGAGAATGGAAAACAACGTGATCGGCTTATTGGGACGTTTGAAAAATTGGAACTTCTCATTAATGAATTTGCCTCAATTGAGCAAATCACCTCAGGCGAAGGGCTCAAAAATGTCAAACCGTACCGTTTAGTCGATATGCTCGATGAAGCCATCGATCTTGCGATGATTTCACCGTCACAAATTGAGATCGAAATGGATGATGAAATTATTTTACATGTAGACTTTAGACTCTTCACAACCGCCATGAAAAACGTGATCGATAATGGCATTAAATACTCCATCGACCAAACCATTCAAATTCTTGCAAGCAGGGAGAAAATCTCTTTTATTAGCCAAGGGAAACCCTTAAAATATGAGCTGGAATACTATTTAGAGCCTTTTGTCCAAGAGAAAAATTCACATCAAAGTTTTGGTTTGGGGCTTTACATCGTCTATCACATCGTTAAAGCACATCATATTACCTTTACCTATGAACACAAAGAAGGCTATAATTATTTCAATTTTGAAAAAATTGAAACATTAATGTAAATTTTAGAGTACAATTAAATCATACAGGTATACAAAGGAGTTATCGTGTCGGGTATCACTTTTTCAAAAATCAATCTCTCCAATCTTATTGACCATCACATCGCACTGCTTGAACGTTTTGGTATCAAAGATGAAGTTCCTTTCTCGCTCATCTTTTTCTCATTGGAAGAGCG
>DBTO01000015.1 GCA_002307095.1 Sulfurospirillum sp. UBA1314 | reverse complement strand
ACACCGTTAAAAGGTGTGGATGGTAAAATTTACTCGTTAGCCCAAGGATCTCTGACCATTGGTGGAATGAACGGTAAAGAAAAAGGACAACTCAATCATCCTGCGTCTGCTAACATCTTTGGTGGTGCTTTGGTGGAGCGTGAAATCGAAAACAATCTCCATGAGCAAGAATTTGTAGACCTCTCGTTAAAAGAAGCCAATTTTAATACTGCCGTATCGGTACAAAATGAACTCAATAAAAAATTTGGTAAAAAAATTGCGGTGGCTACGGATTCACGAACGGTTCGTTTGATGAAACCAGAAGGTCACTCGACGGTTGAGTTTTTAGCCAAAACGCTCGATGTGGATGTGAAATATGAAAAAGAAGACAAAATTGTCATCGATGAGCGAACCGGAACCATCGTTTCAGGTGTGAATGTCAGGGTTGATCCTGTTGTGGTAACGCACGGTGATATTACGATTAAAATCGAAACGATGGATGTTTCAGCCGATGCAGCCAATGTTGATATTGGCGGTGACGTCAAAATTAATGGTGCTGAAAATCGCATTAAAATTAAACAAGAGAGTATGACGGTTGCCAACATTGCGAGAGCCCTGAATAAACTGGGCGCACGGCCTAAAGATATTATCTCTATTATCGAAAATATCAAACGTTCAGGTGCGATTACCGCCTCTTTGGAGATCATCTAATGCAAGCCGATAGCAGTGTAGCACTTATAAACGCCAATTATAATAGTTCCTTAGGGCAGCTCAAAAATAGTACAAGCAGCGACACCAATGATGTCCTTTTAAAAGAGCAAACCGATAAATTTGAAGCTTTTTTTCTGAAACAAATACTTGATATTGCACTAAACAGTGAGGAAGGTGATGATGAGAAAAGTCTTTTCCCTAAAGATGCGGGCGATAAAATCTATAAATCGATGTATAACGATACCATGAGTAGTGCTCTTAGTGGTAATTTAGGCTTAAGTGAGATGTTATATAACTATTTAAAAGAAGGTCGTTAAAGTTTTATCATTTTGGACGATATGGTTACAAGCGATACTAATTTAACTGTAAAGGGATCCAAATGATTTCAACCATTCAGACGTCAAACATGGCGTACATACAATCCAATGTTCCTAAAGATGACTCATCTAAAGGCGTTACAAAAACAGAACAAAGTGAAGGGGTAGATAAAACCTCCGCAATCAAAGAACAGATCGCTAATGGAACCTATAAAGTCGATCTTACAAAAACTGCTCAAGCAGTCGCGGAAGAGTTAATCTAAATCCTTACATGTAAAAGGACAAAAGATGTTAACACACTATTTGCAAAATGCGATTAAAGATATTGAAAACCTTATTGAGCAAACACACAAAGATATAGCAGCGATTAAAGTTGCAGACCACAGTGAAGTGTTTGAGCGCGCAAAAATTAAAGAAGATCTTATTCACTCCTTTGAAACTAAAAAATCTCTTTTAGACGGTGAACTTGGACGAATGATGAAAGAGAGTGGTAAAAAATCACTTGAAGAGTTATTGAGCTCCACACAAAAAGAACTTTTAGCGCAAATGAAACTTAAACTCTCAGAACTTAAAGTGTGTAATAAGCAGTATGCCAAATATGTCGTTAGCATTAGTCAATTTTACAATGTACTTCTTGATAGTATTTTTCCTCGGGATCTGGAAGGGTATAAAATGTCGAACCATAAACCCGCTTCTTTACTGAAAATAAGGGCTTAGCCATGAGTTTATTTAGTACTTTAAATACAGGTACTTCGGGGCTCAATGCGGCGCAAGTCGCTGTTGCCATTACCAGCCAAAATATCTCCAACGCTGACAATACTTCGTATACCAGACAACGGGTTAATTTATCAGCTAGTAGTGCTGTGAGTTCTGGTGGTGTGAGTGTTGGTACTGGTGTTACCATCGCTTCCATTGTTCGTCTTCATGATGAATATACGTATGCTAAATTACGCAGTGCTTCAACAACGGTTGCCTATGATACCTATAATTCATCCGTATTAGAAGAAGTAGCACAATATTTTCCAGACCTCGATGAATCGGGAATCTCCCAAGATATTTCAGATTATTTTTCATCATGGAGTGATCTCTCTTCCAATGCAACAGAAGGGTCTCAAAAGATTGCTTTAGTGCAATCAGCCCTTACTATGAGTTCTGATATTCAAACAACACGAAGTAACTTAAGATCCCTTCAAGATTCTGTGAATACACAACTTAAAACCTCCGTGGACGAAATTAATTCTATTGGTCAACAATTAGCTGACTTGAATAAGCAAATTAGTGCTGTGGAATCCGAAGAGGGAAATTACGCGAATGATCTTCGTGACCAACGTGATGAACTTGAATTAACGTTATCAAAACTGGTGGATATCTCTGTATCCAAAGGAACCATCAGCAGTGATACATCTGTGGATGCTAAAATGACCGATTCTGGGACGGACTATACGATTAATATTTCAGGAGCCAACTTAGTGGATGGCTCTACGTTTCATCCTTTGGTGATTGATAATACGTCCAATGCCAGTAGCTATTATTCTATTTATTCGGAATCTCAAGATGGCACGAAGTATGATTTAACAAGTAAACTCTCTGGTGGAAAAGTGGGTGCGATGCTAGATCTTCGTGGTCGTGTTATTGATTCTTCTGTAAATGGTGGATATCCACAAGATGGAACCATTCAAGGTTATATTGATAATTTAGATACCTTTGCCCAAACATTGATTACAGAAACCAATAATATTTATGCGCAAAGTGCACAAGATAGTATGCAAAGTCCTAATTTAGATCTCAAAGGCAATGAGTCTTTAAAAAATGCTTATAACAATATTGAAGATGGTACCTTTGACGTTATTGTATACGATAGCGCTGGCAAAGAAGTTGCTCGTAAAACAATTAACGTTAACAGCTCTACCAGTATGAGTGATGATACATTTTCTACGAGTATAACGACTCAATTCAATACCAGTACCGATGATAATGCGGATAACAATTCAATGAATGATGTGGATGACTATTTTACAGCAACGTTTACCGATAATGGCACATTCTCACTTTCTCCTACAACAACCAACAGTGGCTATACCATTGCTATTGCTGATAATGGAACCAATTTCCCTGGTGCTATTGGCGTGAGTCAATTTTTAACAGGAACTGATGCTTCTAATATCGGTGTTGCAACACAATATCAGAAAGACCCTTCTTCCATGGAAGGTTATTCTGCTCCCATTTCAGGTAATAACGTTGTTGCAAATGCAATGGTTCAGTTACAATACTCTAACCTAAGTTTTTACAATGCGAATGGTTCTGTTTCAAGTGATACCATTGAAGGGTATTATAGCGGACTTACAACTTCTATTGCAACGGATGCTTCTGCTTCATCGAGCAGTTTAGATACTAATACCACTCTTTATAATACCGTTTATTCAGATTATCAGTCGACCAGTGGTGTCAATACAGATGAAGAGCTTACCAATTTGATCAAATATCAAAGTTCTTATACGGCAGCATCAAAGATTATTACAACGATTGATGCAATGCTGGAAACACTTTTAGGCATTAAATCCTAGTGAAACGATTCCCCTTTTTGAGCACCTTACTTTTGGTGCTCATCTTCTTCTTTTGCTTTATGTTACCCACTTTTTATTCGGGATCAGCGTACGAAATTAATCCAAATACTATCTTATTGCCTCCCAGTTTCGAGCATCTTTTAGGAACCGATAGGCTTGGACGAGATCTTTTGACACGTTTAATGGTAGGAGGGCAAGTCTCTTTAACCATTGGCATTTTGAGTGCCCTCATTTCAAGTATTGTTGGGCTTATGATTGGGATTAGCGCTGGCTATTTTCAACGAGGCATTGACAAACTTGTGATTATCGTGATTGATCTTTTTTTAACATTTCCTACCTTTTTTCTTCTTTTGGCATTAATTAGTTATATGAACGCTTCGGTATGGGTGCTTATTTTTATTATTTCTATTACAGGTTGGATGGGAATGGCACGTCTTATTCGCTCAGAGAGCTTTGCTATCTCGAATGCTCCGTTCATCAAAATTCTTAAACTCTCCAATGTGAATACCTTTAAAATCATCTTCAAGTACTTTGCCCCACTGCTAGCTCCTATCTTTTTTATCAGCTTTACCTTTGGGGTAAGTGGCGCGATTTTAGCAGAGAGTGGATTGAGTTTTTTAGGCATTGGGATTACGCCTCCGCAGATGAGTTGGGGTGTGATTATCAGCGAAGGTAAAGAGGTCATTGATATTGCGTGGTGGCTGAGTTTCTTTCCTGGGTTTCTCATCTTTCTCGTCACTTTTTCTTTGATTAATCTCTCTGATTATCTTCAATCAAAGAGTAACGAAAAAGATGTCTTAAATGACGTTTGAAAAAGTAGCGAATCTTTTAAAAGAAGAAGCCCTCAAACGCAATCAGGTAGAAGAGATTTCCCCCAATCGTCCCGATCCTTTAATGGTAGCATCACGGTATAAAGATGAGTTTATCGCACTTATTTGTGCACTGTTTGCCTATGGAAATGTTCCTGCGATCATCAAATTTTTAGAGAGTTTGGATTTTTCACTTTTAGATGCGGATGAAAGCACGATTGTTCTGGCATTGGAGCACCACTATTACCGCTTTCAAAATGCCAAAGATATTCAAGCATTTTTCATCACACTTGCCCGTCTTAAAAAAGAGGTAGGTTCACTTGAGCCTATTTTCGTTTCAGCGTATCAAAAGCATTCCAATGTGATGGATGGATTGCGTGCACTGTTGACATATTTGTACGATAGTAATGCGTATCGTTCACGTGGCTATCAGTTTTTATTAGGTACAATACCTTCACTAACCCCACAATCTCCCTATAAACGATGGCATATGTATCTTAGATGGATGGTTCGTAAAGACCATCTTGATCTTGGTCTTTGGCAGGGTGTTGATACCAAAGACTTGCTCGTACCGCTTGATACGCATACCTTTTTTTTAGGGAAAAAACTGGGCTTGATTCAGCGAAAATCGTATGATTTTAAAGCTGTTTTGGAGTTGAGTCATGCGCTCAAAAAGATTGATCCGAGTGATCCTGTCAAATATGATTTTGCACTCTATCGCTTAGGGCAAGAAAAAATTCTTCTTTAAGGCTTCACAATGAATGTGAAATATTGGCTTCCCAGAAGCTTTACCATTTTGAGGGAGGGCTACTCTGTTGCAAAGTTATCGTCTGACATAGTAGCTGGCTCCACGGTTGCAATTATTGCTTTACCTTTAGCCATGGCATTTGCCATCGCCAGTGGTGTGAGTCCAGAAAAAGGACTTTTTACAGCCGTTGTTGCAGGGCTCGTCATCTCTCTCTTTGGTGGGAGTAGGTATCAGATTGGAGGTCCTACAGGGGCTTTTGTTGTGGTACTCTATGCGGTTATCTTAAAACATGGATACGATGGTTTGGTCATTGCCACCTTTATGGCAGGTATCATGCTTTTTTTTATGGGTGTTTTTAAGCTTGGTAACATCATAAAATACATTCCTTATCCTGTTACGGTGGGTTTTACGACTGGTATCGCCCTTATTATCTTCTCTTCGCAGATCAAAGATTTCTTTGGGCTTCCCATTGCGAAAATGCCTGCTGAGTTTATTGATCAGTGGAAACTGTATTCCACTGTATTCTTACATGTAAACTATTATGCGCTTGCTATTGGGGTGATTAGCATCGCTCTTTTGATCAAATTGCGCCACCGTTTTCCGCATATTCCAACGCCCATTATTGTCATTATTCTCTCCGCACTTGCGGTTTATCTTTTTAAACTTCCTGTGGAAACCATTGGTTCAAAATTTGGTGCGCTTCCTTCAACGTTGCCTTATCCATCCATGCCTGCCTTCTCCTTAGAAAAAATACGAGCGGTGTTCCCTGATGCGATCACAATTGCACTTTTAGGTGCGATTGAATCTTTGCTTTCGTGCGTAGTAGCCGATGGTATGACAGGAGATCGTCACCACTCCAATAAAGAGCTTATGGCGCAAGGTGCTGCCAATATCGCTTCCGTTCTCTTTGGTGGAATAGCTGCGACAGGCGCGATTGCGAGGACCGCTACTAACATTAAAGCAGGCGCCAATAGCCCTATTGCAGGCGTCATTCATGCGTTGATGTTACTCATCTTTATGTTCTTGTTCTCCAAACTGATTGTGCTAATCCCTTTAGCGACCTTAGCTGCCATCTTAATCGTCGTGGCATGGAATATGAGCGAATTTCACCACTTTAAAGCGATTGCTCTCAAATCAGAACGTAACGATATGGTCGTACTGTTGATGACATTTTTTCTAACTGTCTTGATTGACCTTAATACGGGTGTGCAAACAGGCATTATGCTCGCAGGTCTTTTATTTATCAAACGTATGATTGATGTGACCGGAATTGTCGATACCAAAAATACGATCGGAATGCCTTTGGATGAAGATGATGACGAAACGATAGACGTTGATGATGCTTATGCCATTACGAAAAAAATCGTTCCCAAAGAGGTTGAAGTTTATGAGATTGATGGACCATTTTTCTTTGGTGTTGCCGATCGGCTGAAAAATGTCCTTAGCGAAGTCAGCAATCCTCCCAAAGTCTTTATATTGCGTATGCGCCATGTTCCGATGATCGATGCTACGGGTCTTCATGCCTTAGAGGAGTTTTTTGATCTTTGCCAAAGCAACGGAACGATTCTTGTACTTTCAGGAGTCAATGAGCATATTAAGCTTAAAATGCGTCGTCTTGGTTTTGAGAAAAAAATAGGGTTAGACAATATCACCGACAATATTGATATGGCACTTTCACGTGCACATCGACTATTAATCAAGGAGTAACGATGCCTTATGTTAACATCAAAATCACCAAAGAAGGTGCAACAAAAGAGCAAAAAGAGAAGCTCATTGCTGGGGTTACGGATCTTTTGGTCACGGTTCTAGGTAAAAATCCAGCGACAACGGTTGTGACGATTGATGAAGTGGATATGGATAATTGGGGAATAGGTGGGCAACAGGTTAGCGAACTACGCAAAAAGCCAAAGCCTTAAACTACTATTAAATGATTTATCGGTAAAATAACTCAAAAAATTAATGAAGGAACTGCGTAATGGGCGAAATGTTTACATTTTTAGGTCTTGTTAACCACTCTCATGAGTTCATCTTTGTGTCCCATATTGTTTTGGTTGGCGTGCTTAGTTTTGTGTTAGCAAGAC
>DBTO01000063.1 GCA_002307095.1 Sulfurospirillum sp. UBA1314 | reverse complement strand
CATTGGCAGAAAAATGGCAAAATCGCGCCACAGAGTTGGTCAGCGATTTTGATCAAAAATTCCACATCAAAATGAACAAAATGCTCAGCCATCCTAAAGACAAGGTCTTTTTGATCGAGCTGATGGATCAGAGTTTTAGAAGTAAAAACCCCACACGCGTTGCCAATCAGATCGAATATCTCTTCGCCAAATACGAAATGGCATCGTTTTTTACGACCTCCGAGCGCTTTTTGGTCTTTTTATTTCGCAATGCAGGTGTTTATCTGCCTCAGATTTCCATCCCACTTTTTATCAGCAACATCAGAGAAGATACCAAAACCGTGGTGCTCAAAGGCGAAGATGATGTGCTCAATGCCCATTTGATCAAACGCAAAAATGAGGGCACACGCATCAATCTCAATCTCATCGGCGAAGTCGTTTTGGGAGAAGTTGAGGCGGAAGAGCGTATCGAAAAATACCTCAAAGTGCTTGAAAACCCCAATGTCGATTATATCTCCATCAAAATCTCAACGCTCTTTTCGCAGATCAACGCGCTTGCGTACGAAGAGACGGTGGAAGAGCTCGTAAAACGTCTGAGTCGCATCTACGCGCAAGCGAAAAAATACAGCTTCACCAACGCCAAAGGTGAGCAAACCAATAAATTTATCAATCTCGACATGGAAGAGTACCGCGATCTTGCACTCACGTTTAGTGCCTTTACCCAAACGCTTGATTTGCCAGAGTTTCAAGATTTTCGCGCAGGCATCGTGCTTCAAGCGTATTTGCCTGATTCGCATTTGTGGCAACAAAAGCTCATCGCATGGGCGAAAGAGCGGGTTGAAAAAGGCGGTGTGCCAATCAAAATGCGTTTGGTCAAGGGTGCCAATATGGAGATGGAAGAGACCGAAGCAGGGCTTCGTCACTGGGAACTTGTCACCCACACGCGCAAAATCGACACCGATAGCAACTATAAAATCATGGGTGAGTTTGGCTTGCGACCTGAGCATGCCAAGTATGTCAACCTTGGTATGGCGTCGCACAATTTGTTTGAATTGGCGCATGGGTATGAGCTCGCACGAGAATACGGCACCACCGAGTTTTTCAGCATGGAGATGTTGGAAGGCATGAGCGAATCGGCGCGCCTTGCGATCAAAGAGATCAGCGGTGAGGTAATTTTGTACGCACCCACGGCGAAAAAAGAGCAGTTTACCAATGCGATTGCTTATCTGGTCAGGCGTCTGGATGAAAATACGGGTGAGGAGAATTTCATTCGCTACTCGTTTGGGCTTAAAGTCGGAAGCCCTGCGTGGGAGAGTCAAAAGCAAAAATTTATCGATGCGTTTGAGAATACAAAAGACCTTTTCATCGGCGCAAAACGCCATCAAAACAGGCTAAGCGAACAGTGGGAAAATTACGAAGGTGGAAGCTTTTTTAGTGGCACATACCATGGTGAAGCCGATACCGATTTTATTTTGCCACCCAATAAAGCGTGGGCAAAAAACATTCGCGCGAAATGGCAGAAAAAAGCAGGCGATGAAGTAAATGTTGCGCCTATTGTCGTAGGAGGCGAGGCGATTGTGGCGCGAGAAATCAAAACCGTTGTCGATAAATCACAATTGAAAGAGAGCGTGGTGTGCGACAAATACGCCCTCGCGACCCAAGAAGATTTAGAGCGCGCCGTGGAAGTTGCCGCTGAGGACGTGGATGGTTGGAGAAGCCTCAGTGCGAGTGAGCGCCAAAAAATCCTTGGGCAAGTTGCCAATAAAATGCGCGCCAAACGAGACGATCTCATCGGAGTCGCCGCAGCCGAAGTGGGAAAAGTCTTTTTTGAAACCGACGTGGAAGTGAGTGAAGCCATCGACTTTTTAGAGTTTTACGGCCACAGTGCGCGCTATTTTGAGGAGTACAAAAATCTTACATGTAAAGGCAAAGGTGTGGGCGTCGTGACACCTCCGTGGAACTTTCCGATTGCTATTCCCGTGGGTGGCATCAGCGCGGCACTCGCGGCAGGAAACTGCGTGATCATCAAGCCTGCCAGCGCTGCGGCTTTGTGTGCGTATGAACTGTGTCAATGTTTTTGGGATGCAGGGGTGAGCAAAAATACCCTCCAATTTGTTCCGTGCGCAGGAAGTTTGGCAGGCGAATACCTTGTTAAAAATGAGAAAGTTGATTTTGTCATACTCACCGGTGGCGAAGAGACGGCGTACGCAATGCTCAAAAGCCGCCCAAACCTCTTTTTAAGTGCCGAAACGGGTGGCAAAGATGCGACCATCGTGACTGCAATGAGTGACCGTGAGCAGGCGATCAAAAACGTGATTCACTCTGCGTTTTCCAACAGCGGTCAAAAATGCTCCGCGACCTCACTTTTGGTCTTGGAAGAGGAGGTTTACAACGACCCTCATTTCAAAGCTGGACTGATCGACGCGGCGAAGAGTTTACATGTAGGCTCGGTGTGGGACTTCACCAATCGTCTAGGCACGCTTGCCAATCCGATCAGTGGCGCGCTGAAACAAGCACTTGAGAGTCTTGAAGAGGGCGAGAGTTGGGCATTAGCGCCTGGTTATGCGGACGAAAATGAATACATGCTCAAACCTAGCATCAAATGGGGCGTGAAAGAGGGCAGTTTTTGCCATCGCACAGAGCTGTTTGGACCGATGCTTTCGGTGATGTGCGCGCGTGATTTGAAACATGCAATCGAGATCGTCAATGCGACAGGCTATGGATTGACGTCAGGCATCGAGTCACTCGATGAGCGCGAAGTGGCGTATTGGAGGAAGCATCTTAATGCAGGCAATCTCTACATCAACCGCGGAACAACGGGTGCGATAGTGCTGCGTCAGCCCTTTGGAGGCTTTGGCAAATCCGCCGTGGGTTCAGGCAGAAAAGCGGGCATTCACAACTACATCACGCAGTTTATGAATATCGAAGAGGTTGCAGCGCCTCTTATCAACCATTCCCATCCACACGCGTTTCTTCATCTGATTCACGGCTGGAAAGAGGGGAGCAGTAAAGGTTTGTACGCAGAATTTAAGAGTGATTTTGAGAAATTAAGCTTCGCCGTTGGCAGTTATCTTGAAAATGTTGACGCGACGTTTAGCCAAGAGCAAGACTTTGCCAACGTCAGAGGTGAGGACAACCTTTTCAAATACCTCCCCCTCAAACGCATCGCACTTCGTGTGAGTCAAGACGATGGACTGTTTGATGTGATGAGCCGAATCATGGCAGCTCGCATCGCTCAAACTTCTTTACATGTAAGCCTTGAATTTAGCGCGCAAAGCAGCGTGATAGCATTTTTATACGAACATCACGGCATGCTGTTTGGGAAAAAGGACACGATGGAACGCGAAGATGAGGCAACCTTTGTAGAATGTTTTGAGCATGTCGATAAAATCTTCTACGTAAACGCAGCACGCATCTCGCCGTTTGTGTACGCATCTGCCGCACAAAAAGCAAAGTGCATAGTAAGAGCAAAACCATTGATGGAAGGACGCGTGGAGCTATTGCACTATTTTGCCGAACAGAGCATTTCGCACAGCTACCATCGTTATGGCAATCTTGGAGCGAGAGGTATTAAAAAATAAAAGCAAAAGAGGGGCAAAAAAATCCCTCTCTTGTGTTAAAATGCGTTTTCACTGGTATTACTTTCTATATATAAAGCTCTTGTTTATTTTGATTTAGTAAATCTAAGCCATTTAATATTGCCTTCAACTTTTGGAAGATTCAATTCTTGTCTCAAATCATTGCGTAAACTATTTATTAAAGGGTTAAGTTCAAATTGATCGCCTGCGGCAACGGTAACGGCTAAATTTTTTGCAAGCTCAACTTGTTCTTTTGAGCCGAAGAGTTGTATGTCGGCAAGAATATTTTCAAGTTTTTCTTTTCGCTCATCGGTTAGTTCTCGGTTAGCGACATCATTTGTTAATATTCGATAAGCATTGATAAGATGTGTTATTGATATTTCTCTTTGTTTGTTTTTTAAATCACGTTTAGCCGTAAAAGAGTGTGCAATGAGCCATCCAATAACTGCAAGACAAATTGTTATGATAATTTTAAGATATTCAAGCTCCACTTAAATCCTTTTATATGTAAAGAAAATAAAGGATAAAGCAGTTTGCTCCTTTATCCTCTTTTCTAACTTACTTAAGTTTCTCGATAATCGTTTGATTGAGCTCGATGGTCTCTTTATTTTTGGCAATATTCTCTTTATTTTGTTCGATACGCTGTTTATTTTTCGTAATCTCTTCGCGGTTGAGCTCAATGAGGCGTGTGAGTTCGTCGACTCTTTGCTCGTATTTATTGATAAGGTAGTAAATCACATAAACCAGAATACCAATGACGATCCATTGTAATATATCCATAGACGCTTCCTTCAGTCAAATTTGGTGTATTGTACCCTTTTAATCCAAATCACGCAATAATCTCAAAAACGTATTCGCGCTTGAGTTTTTGCTCCAAAATCTCTTTGATGCGCAGGTCTGTAAAGGCGATGGCACTCAGCTCTTTTTCGTCATTGGGCTGGTAAAGTGCCAGTTCGCGTAAGACTTGCCCACGGTACGCTTTGGCGAAATGGCTGACAACTTTTCCATTTTTGAGAAACTTCATCGTCATGTAAGGGTGTTTGAGGGTGTAAAACTTCTCGTAAAAGCCAGCGCGCAGATCGAGCACGCACTCATCGCCTATCCACGCATCGATGGCATCGCTAAAATGTTCTTTGTAAAACACTTCGGTTTTAAAGCCAGCCAAGGTTTCGCCTTGTTGAAGTTTGTACTCAGGGATCAGATCGCCTGCTAAAAGAGGACCAAAAAGATTGGAGAAGATCATGACATTGGTTTCAAGGTACATGTGTGCGTTTTCAGTGAGTGTTTCAACCCGAAGATGATCGTAGGCAATGCCACTGTAACGAAGAATGGCTTTACATGTAAGGGCATCAAAAATAGGCTTGCTCGCTTGTGCTAAGACTTTTTGAGGGTCTTTAATGCCAAAAAGCTGTTGCAATGTTGGAATGTCTTGGCGCTTTAAAAGAGCTTGGTAGTTCTCTAAAACCTGCAGACGTTTTTCATATAAATAAGGAAAGACCAAACTCGATTTTTCCAGTTTTCCATGCGTCGCCAGTTCCCTTTTGGTCTCACTGGGGGAGAATAAAATTTTCATCTTCAGCCTTTATTGCAAACGTGAGCTACTATTTTAGCCAATATTCCACTAGAAACTGCAAAAAAGT
>DBTO01000068.1:1911-2595 GCA_002307095.1 Sulfurospirillum sp. UBA1314 | reverse complement strand
AGCTTTTAAACATCCAACTCACGCGTAAAAATAAATCCATTTTAGAAAATTCACTCCAAAATCCCCTCCTTGCAGGCATTCCCTCCGTTTCACTCGATCGCTATTTGAGTCGTCTGGTGCAAGCCAAAAAATACACGATCGTTTTAGTTCGCCAAAAAGGGGAACCACCCCACGTCAAACGCTACATCTCCAATATCATCAGCCCGGGTACGAACTTTGATTATCTGATTGAGCCCAGTGAAAACTACCTTGTTTCTTTGCTTGTGGACTGTAATCATCAGATCTATTCCATCGGCTACAGCGCCATTGATGTCACGACGGGCAAGACCATCATCAACGAAGTACACGGCACAAGGGAAGATAAAACCTACGCGCTGGATGAGATTTTCAATCTTTTGCAAACCTATAAAACCAGTGAAATTGTCCTCACGTTTAACACCGAAAGCATCGATAAAGAGTGGGTGCAAAATTACCTCGAAATCACGCCGAGTGTCGCGCACAGCCTGAACAAAGAGCGCCTTAAAGTGACCTACCAAAATGAACTTTTTGGGCGCATTTACGCGATTCGCTCCCTGCTCTCCCCTATTGAGTACCTCGACATCGAGCGCTACCCGTATGCGAGTGAATCGTTGGCGATTTTATGCGATTTTATTATTGAGCACGATGCCAATATCATCGAGAAGA
>DBTO01000068.1:1476-1721 GCA_002307095.1 Sulfurospirillum sp. UBA1314 | reverse complement strand
CGCTACCCGTATGCGAGTGAATCGTTGGCGATTTTATGCGATTTTATCATTGAACACGATGCCAATATCATCGAGAAGATGAGCCGCCCTATTTTGCTTGGCAACAGTCGCTACCTCTACATTGGCAACAACGCGTTGGAACAACTGGACATCATCTCGAAAAACCCTTCGGAGATGACACTTTTAAATCTGATCGATCAAACATCAACCGCTATTGGAAAACGGCTTTTAAAAGAGCGTTTGCT
>DBTO01000068.1:0-1219 GCA_002307095.1 Sulfurospirillum sp. UBA1314 | reverse complement strand
AAGAGCGTTTGCTCAATCCCATTTGCGATCTTAAAACCCTCAATGAACGTTTTGATCTAAGTGCTCAGCTGATCAGCGATTCTAAAAAATTTGAGATTGCGCTGAAGCAAGTCTATGATTTGGAGCGCATTTTAAGACGCATTGCGCTTAAAAAATTGCACCCGTTGGAGCTCGATTACCTCGGCACGTCGCTTGAAGCAATTTTGGGCATCTTAAAAGAAGCCGAGCTTAAAAAAGTGCCCACGCCTAAAGAGCTTTTTGATGAGAGTGAAGCGCTCCTTTTGATGCTCAAAAACACCTTTATACTCGATGTCTGCGCGAAATTTCGCAAAGATCAGATCAGTGAAAACCTCTTTCAAAAAGGTGTTTTTCCACAAATTGACAAGATCGAGCAGAGCAAACAAGAGCGTTTTAGTGCCCTTGAACACATCGCAAGCCACATCGAAGCGCTTTTTGAAGAGAGCAATCGTACGACGCTCAGCATCGAGTGGTTGGAGAGCGAGGGGCATTACATCGCGATGAGCAAAAACCGTTTTGCGCTCATTGAAGAAAGACTCATGCAAAGCTTCATCACCATTGGTGAGCAGCACTATTTTTTCAAAGATTTCAGCTACAAACACCTTAAGAACAGCGTGAAGATTTCAGCCTCATTAATCGACGAGATTTCCCAAGAAATTACGCTGAGCAACCTTCAAATGATCGCGTTGGTCAAACAGCGCTATGATGAGATGTTAGAAAAGATCGAAACCCATTATGCATTGACGTTGGAGCACCTCATCTCGTTCGTTGGAACCCTCGATGTGGCACTGAGCAATGCCAAATGCGCTATTTTATACAACTATACACGCCCAGAGCTTTTGCCGATGCAGGAGAAAAACCGCTTTATTGAAGCCATTGGACTGCGTCATCCTTTAATCGAATCGCGCGAAGAGAACGGCATTTACATTCCTAACGATCTTTTTTTGGGACACTGTACACCAGAGATCACCCACGATCATGTGACCCTTGAAGCATGCAAAGAGAATGATGTACAAGGCATTTTGCTGTATGGCATCAACTCCAGTGGAAAATCTTCGTTGATGAAAAGTCTTGGCATCGCCGTCATCATGGCACAAGCGGGATTTTTTGTACCGTGTGCGAGTCTGCGATTTCATCTGTTTGATAAAATCTTTACGCGCATTATTAGTCACGACAATCTTTACAAAGGGCTTTCGACCTT
>DBTO01000245.1 GCA_002307095.1 Sulfurospirillum sp. UBA1314 | reverse complement strand
CGATGAGAGAAGATGGCTTCTTCTCTGATGTCGAAGAAGAGATTTGGGTGTGCGAAGTGTGTGGACACATCCACAGAGGTAAAAAACCACCTAAAGCATGTCCTTTGTGTAAAGTCGGACAAGAGTATTTTAAACGCCAAGATTTGGGCATCTAAGGTCAATCTACAGAAACACCCACACAAAGGTGTTTCTGTCTTTCTTATCGCTTTAACAGCACTCCATCTCTGCTTGTTCCATCAATGTTACCCCTTTTTCAAATTCATAGTCTTCAAAATTGGAACAGTCGCTCTTTATTTGGGTTACAATGATCTTAGCATCTTCACACGAAGTTTTAAACAGTGGTATGGTTCATCACAACAACAGTACCGCAACCAGCTTTCTTTTAACCATGGACATTCGGCAATTATGCCATAACTGATAAACTAATAAAATTCACCAATTAAAAATATAGTACATTTTAAAAAAGTAGGTTAGGCGCCATTTTTTACACCTTTATCTTCAAAATCAAATTTCTTATAAAAAATAATACTTTTCATTATAAAGTTTAAGGATAGAATGACTAAAATGTGATCTTATAAGACAATCAGATGTATTTGTGTAACTCAACCGTAGGGGGCTACTTGAGCTGTATAAATCTTTGAATGGTAAAAGACGCATTGGGCAAACGCACTTAACCTAAACATCTTTACTTCTCAAAACTATACTTCTTTCGCACTATCCCTCTTTAGACAAATCTATTAAAGCTATATCTGTTTTACAGAGTGTTTTATACACATACTTTTTTCATGACTAATGACTTTTACATGTAAAGATGTCCGTGGGACATACACGTTGACAACCGCCTTCAAAATCAAAGGTAACATGGTAAGGAATTAAGATGTTTCAGAATCTTATTTATGGTATTTCGCCTTATATTACTTCACGACTACACTTAAATAGTCAGTCCCCTTATGCTGCATATAGCATTCAATCTAAAATCAAAAATACAAATATGCAAAAAAAGCATTTTACTTTCAATGCTTGCCAAGATCCTCCTTCATAATTTCATTTTTCGTGACATGACCTGTGACGTGTATTTAGTAGAGTGATTATTGTCGCTCGAAAATTTCTTTACATGTAACACACACGGAGACAAAAAGTGGGGCAGATCAAATGGTGGCATAAGCCAAGCAACGATAAGAAAAAAGATAAACGTTAAAGCTTACATGTAAGCTTTCAAAACAAAAACAATCAAAATTAAAAAAAGGAAAAAACAATGACATTTGTAAATGAGTATGAATCTAAAGAAGATATTGAGAAATACGGCTTATTTGAGTTGCGATGTAAGTATAGCTTGGCATTGCAAAGTGAAACAAAAGACTTTTATATAGGAAGAAAACCCATTTGGACAATCGACAGAGAGAGAGAGATTTGGTTAGAACCAGGAGTATCTATCAATGACAATGATCATATGCCCTTAGGATATAAAATTTATACCCTATATATTCATGGAAAATATTATGAAATCATCTTAACCACTGTTACGGATGAATCAGGCAAAGTTAGTGAAGGTGTGTATGCGAGAACATGGAAGCTAGTATCCTTGCGTCCTACCCCTGAAGGTGAGTGTTCTTCTAACAAAGAACAGATGAAAGTCGTAGAGGAGGCGCTAAAAACTGAATCTGCCAAACATTTTTCTGACCAAAGTGTCATCGAAGCACTAAAGGAGGCTTTGGAAGTTTACGGTATGGATGGCATGGAAGGTCCATATGGGTTAAGTCCACGCACTCGTGTTACAAATATTATAACCAAATTGAAAGTGTAAGGAGGAAATCATGGGACTCAGTATAACAGCAGCAGAAAATAAAATCAATGAACTCCTTAGCCTAGGTTTGAGTGGCGATGAGCTAAAAAGCCGTTTGGTATCAGAGGTACTCGAAAAACTTGATGTCTCCGCAAGTGGCTCTAAAACCATCCTTTACGGCGGTATGGATAATAAGGTTATTGATAATTTGGCAAAAGATGCCAATAATCGGATGCTTAATAATACGGCGGCGTATCAGTTTTTAAAAGATCCTATAACCAAAGAACCAAATGCTAAATTGCTAGAAGCATTAAAGGAAATTTATGGTTCAGATATCAATCCTGCTGATCCAAATTTCCGCAATACGCCCGCAGGGCAATTCATCGGCGGCATCGACGGTAACCCTAGAACAGAGGGAGCATGGGACACCATTTCAAAAAACTTTGCCTCCAAAATCACAGGTGACGTAGTCATCTATGCAGGTGAAGGTGCTAAAACTGATAGAGTGTTGTTCTCCACTGAAATAGAAGCTCTAAGAAATAATCCAGAAGTTAAGACTATCAATGGTGTTGAAAAAAGTAATTTTTTTAACCAATTTGATGCACATGTAAGTGCCAACGATAAACTCAATGCCCTCAAAGTAGATACTATCATCCGAACAGCTGTCAGCAATGGGGAGGATGCTATCCATGCCGTATCTTTAACGGAAGTAGATATGAATTCCCATATATCAACCCATCCTGAAACGTCCACCAAAATACAACAATCCATCAATGAATTACACTGGGACGATAAACTTGCCTCCTCAAAAGCTTTTAATAAATTGGGTATAGTTGGTGAAGCTATTGGTCTTATGCTAGCACTTTCATCCGCCGCAGAAGCCTATGAAGGAGGCGATAAAGAGGGTGCTAAAGAGATTTTAATTAGCTGGGGAATTGATGAAGCAGGTTCAACAGTAGGGGCAGTAGCAGGTGGTATTTTAGGTAGTGTCCTTCTCGGTGCACTTGGACTCACTACTGCAACGATAGGTGCTATCCCAATAGCAGTCCTCCTTCTAGGTGCTTCTATTGTAGGAGGCATGATAGGAAGTGATTTATTTCAAAATATTTACAAGGAGTATATGGGAAATAGTAATGAAAACAGTGGGCACCCCACCGACTACAACCCCTTCACCCCACAAATGAGTGACCCACTTGTCATTGACGCAGACAAAGACGGCTTTATCTCCACCGTAGCACTTGAAGACTCAGAAGTCTATTTTGACCTGACAGGTAATGGTGTAAAAACACGTACATCTTGGGTAAAAGGAAATGATGCCATTCTCGTTTATGATGAAAATGAAGATGGACAAATAGGAGGCATTTCTGAAGTATTTGGCAATGCAACCACCAGCGGTTTCGATGAACTAAGAGATACCATAGACTCTAACCATGATAATAAAATAGACAGACGTGACATCCTCTTTAACCGCCTCCAACTCTGGCATGACTATGACCAAGATGGTGTGGTAGATGTTGGAGAGCTAAAAAGTTTAAAAGATATTGCAACCATTGATCTAAACTCCGTGCAAACAACGATTGACCTAGAGGGTACTATTCTGACTGAAGCTTCACACTATACCGATACTTCAGGAAATAAAGAACTTGCCGCAGATTTAGAACTCCAGTATATGCCAAAGGTTGATTCGACCATTAGTGCAGGCAATGCAGGCTCTATCGATGTCGATACCATCTTCTTACCCCAACTACGAGGCTATGGCTATGTGGCTAATTCCTTGTTATCTTACAACAGTGATGCAAGCCTCAAAGAACTTGCTACAAAGTATGCCAATAACATTGATCTTGTTGCCAATCACTTTGATGAGTTTTTGGCTACATGGGCAGGATTTTATACAATGGCAGAAGGAAAAGGCATCACCAAAGATGAATTTTCATCCAACGTTTTAGATGTCCCTTCCATTCGTGTGTGGATACTCGAACACTTTAGTGGGAACACAGTGGATTCATGGAGAACCGAAGCCCATCTTGCTGAAAACACAAATGGTGGCTATCATACAACAAGTTATGCCGATGAAGCTTACATCGATGAGAAGTTCAATGAACTTGTTAGTCGTTATGAGGGTATCTTTGCTTTGCAAGCATTTTACCAAGATAAACTGAGTGGATTGAGCTATGACCTTGCTACAGATGAATTCGTCATAGCCGACCAAAGTGCTTTCAATACCAGCTTTGTAAACTACATGAACGATGCTTCCGTCTCAACCAACTATAAAATCTATCTTGCTAAAACGATCAATAACCTTGAAGATATTTTTATACATGATGATCTTGATGGCTCACTCAGTGCTATCACGGATCAATCACTGCAAACAATGATCAGCGGCATCCTGAATGGCTCTGAAAATTCAACCTATTATCTGTTTGATAAAAGCAATATCACTACATCTGAAAATATCACGGTTGTGGGTGATGCTACCAGTGAAACCATCAAAGTAGAAAGCAATGGACACGCAAGTACGATCATTGGGCAAAAAGGAAACGATAAGATCACGACGCTCAATTCTAACGATACCTATAAGTTCAGCCGTGGAGACGGTGCCGATATGATCTTCGATACCAATGGAGCCGATAAGATCGTGTTTGGTTCAGGCATTAGCACCAATGATATTGTTTTTACCTCCAAAGGCAATGACCTTATCGTCGCTCTTTTTCAAGACGGTGTGGCTACAGGTGATCAGATAACCATTCTAGACTTTAATAAACAAAACAATCGCATCGAAACCATCGTTTTAGCCGATGGTAGTCAAATAGCCTTAGATTCATCATCCATTCTCTCCTTATTTACCACAGAGGGTAATGACTTTATCGAAACGGGAAGTGCAAACGACACTATCAATGCGCTTGGTGGGGATGATACAATCAGTACACAAGATGGAAACGATACGCTCATTGGTGGTTTAGGCAATGACACGCTAAAAGGAGGCAAAGGTAATGATACGTACATTTTCAACAAAGGTGATGGAAAAGATACTATCGAAGATATCAGTGGCGTAGATACTTTACAATTTACAGAAGGTGTGAGTGCGAATGATATTATCGCAAAAATCATCGGTCAAGACCTTGTTATTGCACTTAAAGTTGAGGGTAAAAGCTTTGAAGAGCTAAGTGATACAATCACTGTAAAAGGATATGTCACTGGAAATAAAATCGAATCTATCCTTCTTCAAGATGGAACAAGCATAGGACTAGACACTCTTTTAGTGGGAACCAGTGCCGATGATGTTCTTTATTTCGGCGATGAATCCACTGTTATCAATGCGCTTGGTGGTAATGACATGGTTACAACAGGCAGTGGAAACGACATCATTGATGGCGGAGAAGGAAATGATACCATCAGTTCAAAAGGTGGAAATGATGTCATTGATGGTGGCAGTGGAAATGACATTATCGATGCAGGAGATGGCGCTAATG
>DBTO01000030.1:9316-17031 GCA_002307095.1 Sulfurospirillum sp. UBA1314 | reverse complement strand
CGCCTATGAGTGTACCGCCCTCAACCAAAAGATTAAACTCGGGAATCATAATATCCAGTTCGGCTGCATACGCTTGAACAATGCTCAATTTTGGAGCTACCGTATAGAGCGCACACACCGCAATAGCGCTTAGAAGTGAATCTACCAGCGTCATGCGGTACAACATCGCACTTTTCATGAAAAATGAGGCACCAAAAAGGGTCATAATCGACATGCGTCGATTATGTTCATACGTCCAAATGCGAATCTGTTTAAAGATCAGTAAAATAGCGACAAACGCTACAAAGAAAGCAAAAATATAGACCATCGCTTGGAGCAGTAAAAACATCTTAAACATCTTCTCATGCGTCTTTGCAAAGGTTTCAATACGCGTAATAGAGGTAATACCCAAGAGTTTTTGCTTGATGACTTCAATTCTTTTTTTGTTGGGGATGGATTCAAGTTTGAGCGAGTAAAACTTCGGCAATGCCACTTGCAAAAGGGCTAAATTTTTAGACGACATATCGTTTTTGAGGCGATCCAAAATTTTCTTACTGCTGATTTCACTGATCGATTCAATCTCGGGAATCTGCTTTTTGAGTTCATCCTCTTTGAGTTCATTGGAGGAGACAACGACAATGGCATAGTCATTCACAATTTTGGTCGCATAGTCATTGACAATGCTCTTAATCACATTCGTAAATTGAAACGAAAAGAGCAGAACAAAAACAGAGATCATAATGGAAAAATGACTGCTAACTGACCTCATGTAAGACGCCACCTTCTAGGAAATAGTGTTTATAATCGATCCCCAGTGTTGAGGGAATATTGTGCGTTACGACCAGTACGGTTGTGCCCAAATGCTCTTTGGCACCTTTGAGCAGATTCCAGATCACTTCACTGGAGTAACTGTCCAAATTGCCCGTTGGTTCATCGGCTAAAATGAGGACGGGGTTGTGCGCAAGAGCCCTTGCCATCGCGACACGTTGTTGTTCTCCACCACTGAGTTCATACGGATATTTATTGATTTTATGCAGTAGCTTGACGTGTTTTAAAAGCTTGTGCGCCTGTTTGGTGCAAACACTTTTTGAAAATCCACCGATGATGAGAGGCAGCATCACATTTTGCTCCACAGTCCACTCATCGATCAGTTTGTAATCTTGAAATACCACGCCTAAATAGCGTCTTAAAAGGTTGAGTTTAGAACTGCTAATGTTTTTAAAATCGATACCACACACATTTAGACTTCCGTGATTGGGAAAAAGTTCGCCGTAAAGTGACTTGATAATCGTTGATTTGCCACTACCACTTTTACCCGTAATAAAGACAAACTCTTGCGCTTTGATCTGCATGCTTGCATCGGTAATGATAGGCTCATCTCTGCCATAGCTAATATTTAAGCCACTGGCTTTAATCACATATTCCATGAAACCACTCTTTAATTAAGGTATGGGCTGCCACATTACTTTTCGTTGCCAAAATTGTCTCGGGAAGATACGTTACTTTTCCTTCTTGAATCTGTATAAAACAGCGCTCATTGCGTTCATTGGCACCAAAAGAGAGGCGAATGAGTCCACTTTTTTCATTGATTTCAAACAGCTCTTCAAAATGGACAAAAAAGCCCTCACCGCGCAGAAGTTCGTCTTTAAAAGCATCTCGAATCTTGGCAAAATCAACCATTGCATCAAAGTGCAAGGTGCCCAGTTTTGGAATCGGTGCGGCTTCAATTTCATTGGTTAAGATCACATCGTAGATGTCTTTTTCCATTTTACGCCAACGATCTTCGTACTTGCTGGTTATCTCTAATTCCGCATTTTTCTTTACATGTACATCTGCTTTGCTCAACTGCATCATCTGCGAAAACGTAAATTCAAAATAGAGCGGACTATCGGTTCTAAGCTCCAATGTTCCGTTTACATGTAAGACACGAAGCGCCTCTTCAATGAAAGCAGCTGAGAAGACACGACGGTGTGGTTTTTTATCCCAAGGGACGGGGAAATGCACGAAAATGCGTCCCACCGCATTGGAAGGCAAAAACTCCATAAACAGCCTCGCATCATAGTCAATCACGAGAATATTCTCGATATTTTGAAGCTCACACTGTTTTAAAACCTGCTCAATGGAAGGCTTGTGAATCTCTAAGCCAATAAACTGAATATGAGGATTTTTCTTGGCTTGATGCAACAGATGTCGACCACTTCCAAAGCCAATTTCAACCCAAATTTCACGCTCTACATCAAAGTCGCTTGCAAAAAATTCGATCTCTTTGAGGTAGGGCGAATGCTTTACATGTAAGAATTTTTTAGGCTCAATATTGGAGAAAATCTCCTCCGCTTCACTTGCATCACGAAAGTCGATCAATACTTTTTGCAAAAAAGAGGCTTGGGTTGGACGGGTGACTTTATCACCCTTGACCAACAGATTTCCATCCTCTTTTTGCTGAATGCGAATCAAAAGTTGCTCTCCTTGTGTTGATGCCATCACCAACGTATTTCCCCGCTTGGAACGGGCTTCGTACGTAAATGTGGTCTCTTTATAGGCACAAGGATAGCGTAAAGGTTTAAGTGTCTTGGTATGAAAATTTGGCATAAAAAGCTTTTATTCCTTTGGAATTTTAATAATAACGCTGTCCGAAGGATTCGACGCAATGCCGTATTTATCGATTGCAATAATTTTGTATTTGTATTCAATGCCAGGCATCGTGTCTTGGTCAATAAAATTACTTTCAAAAATACCGGTAAAACTCTGTTTTTGGGTTTTACCGGAGAGCTCAAATTCTTTGTTAATAGTGTATTTCACTGCGTTGTCATCCCCACCCCATGTGATATAAATGGAGCCACCATCACGTTTGACGGAACTTACGACTGGAGGATTGAGCGCGGAGAGTGTCATACCTGTCACCGTGCCTTCTTGTTTGGATTCCAATCCATCAACATCCACGGCAACGACACGGTAGTAGTATGTTTTACCATTATCGTTGATCAAATCTTCAAACTCGGTATTGACCGTTTTGCCATAAAAGCTATAGAACAGACTCGATGTTGGAGAACGATAGACTTTATAATAGGCAAAATCACTCGTTGTTGACGGGCTCCATGTTAACATAATTTTTTTAGGCAAATTAGAGGTAGCTTGAACGCCCATAATGCCCTTAGGAAGCGGTTTGGAGTGTGCCTCAACGGTGTCACTTGGTTTGGAGAGAACGCCATCGTTGGTTTTCACTTTAATACGGTAGCGATACGCGTAGTTGTCTTTAATATCATGGTCGATATATTCAGCACTTAACCTGCCTTTGACTTTACCCACTTCATCCCATGACGTTGATTTATATTCGTTACGCTCGATGATGTAATACTCCACATTCTCCATGGAATGAGGTCGCCAAATAATTTTAATGCGAGCTGGAAGTCCTGAAATGGCATTGATAAACGAAATAGGTTCAATCGAACCAAGTGTGGCTGTTTTTGCTACAGGACCATTGGTCGTTACACTAGCCGCTAAACTTAACCCTGATTCGTGCTTATCGGCTGAATAGGTACTCATCTGATAGGTATATGTACCATTAGGTTTCAAATCAGTATCCACATAGTGTGAGATATACCTGTCTTTAATCGTCGCAATTTTTTTCATGCTGTTACCGCTTTGACGGTACAGATAATAGCCTTCTATTTGAGAGCTGTAAATAGGCGTCCACTCAAAACCAACCTCGGTGGAACCTGGAAGGGTTCGAATACTCTCTACACGAGGTAACGAAGCGTCAACGACGGGCTCTTTTGGTGTTTCAAGCGTCTTTTCGCAACCATTGATCATTAAGCTTAAAGCCATTAACGATGCTATCCAAAGTAATTTTCTCATCTACCTCTTCCTTACTGAAATGGTGTGTTAAATAGGCATCAAAATCATCCCATAATGGAGCATTGATTTGCAATAATTGCCCTGTTCGTGGATGTTTAAGATACAAAATATAAGCGTGTAACATAACTCTGGGGATTGTACCATTTTGGCTCTTAAAGCCGTATAAACTATCGCCCAAGATGTGGCGAGAGAGCGCTTGGAGGTGTACTCTGATCTGATGGGTTCGCCCCGTAAAGAGTTTGGCAGCAATGAGCTCTTTTTTGCCATCACGCGATAATAAGAGTTTCGTAAAAGCACTTTTTGCCATGCGTCCATCTCGTTTTGCGACATCCATTTTAAGGCGATTGTTCACACTTCGACCAATGGGAAGTTCGACGACAATGTCATCTTTAAGAGGCAAATCGATGATGGCAAGATAGTACCTGCCCATACTTTTATCTTCCAACTGAGAGGAGAGGCTTAAGTGGGCTTCATTATTTTTAGCGATGACCAGCGCGCCACTCGTCTCTTTATCAATACGGTGAACGATGCCATGGCGTTCTTCCCCACTGATCGTCGAGAGATTAATACCCTTAAATTGAAGCCAATCAACGAGTGTCGCCTCTTTCACACTGGGTGCACCATGCACCGTTAAAAACGGCGGTTTATTGACCACCAAAAGATCATCATCTTCATACAAAATTGGCACATCAAAATCAACTTCATAACGGCTTGGACTTTGTGTCGCCTCTATAAATTCATAACGAACGATATTGCCTTCTACTAGCTTTAAACTGCACTTTGTACACAGCTTTCCATCAACAGTGACACCAACGGTTTTAATCAGTTTTTCGACCTGATTGCGCGGTAATTCTAGCGCTTCGCTCATCGCGGCATCGAGCCTTTTTGACGCTTTACATGTAAACTCCATCCAGCCTACTTTCCTCTATTTTTTGATATACTTTCCAAAACGTTCCAAAGGGATCTAGTGTTTCAAATTGATAGGCGCATCTTAACACATTTTGATTTTTTAATTCCTATACTGGTTTTGCCTATCATCATAATCTCCTATTATCTCATCTCCGAAGCCAATAGTATGCTTGCCAATAAACAGATTGTGTATTACACCGTTGGACTGGTTGTCTTTCTACTTTTTTTTATTATTCCGATTAAAAAAATTGAGTGGGTGATCCCTTTTTTTTACTGGCTAACGATTATTTTACTCGTCAGTGTTGACTTTTTTGGTATTGCCAAACTAGGGGCTAGACGATGGCTTGAAATTCCCTTTGTTCACTTTACGATTCAACCCTCTGAGATTTTCAAACCCGCGTTTATTTTAATGCTTGCCTATCTCATTAAACACAATCCTCCTGATGAGAAAGGATACGGTTGGAAATCATTTTTCAAGCTGAGCTTTTACATTGTATTGCCCTTTATTCTTGTGGCAAAAGAGCCTGATTTGGGTACGGCAATGATTTTAATGTTACTAGGCTATGGCACGCTTTTTGTGATCGGTGTCCACAAAAAAATCTGGATCACCCTTGCCATCGTGGTAGGTATTTGCAGCCCTATTATGTACAATAATTTGCACGATTACCAAAAACAACGTATAACAGACTTCATCTCCGAAAAGCCAAGCTACCACGTCAAACAGTCCATCATTGCGATAGGTTCCGGCGGACTAACAGGCAAAGAACGCAGCGAAGCAACGCAAACGCACTACAAATTTTTACCGATTGCAACAAGCGATTTTATCTTTGCTTATACGGTTGAGCGTCTTGGTTTTTGGGGTGCTCTTGGGCTGATTGTATGCTACGCTCTTTTAGTGATGCACCTCCTAAGCCTCAATTTTATTCTGAAAGAGGACTACTTTGCCAGAGTGATCACCAGTGGTATCTCTTTGCTCATTTTCTTTTACATGAGCATCAACATTGCCATGACCATTGGGCTTGCTCCCGTGGTGGGAGTTCCCCTTCCTTTTTACAGCTATGGAGGGAGTAGCTTCATCACTTTTTTTGCACTTTTTGGTATCTTGGAAAACCTTTTAGCTTTCAGGTTTGACCCGACCTATCGTTCCATTAAATATTCGCTCTAACACCCTATTTAACGCCGTATCTAACGTTGTTTTTTCATCTATTTTTTATATTCTTTTAACAATTAAAAAGATACAATTTCACTCTTTAAAATGGGTCCTTAGCTCAGTTGGTTAGAGCACCCCGCTCATAACGGGGTGGTCGAGTGTTCGAGCCACTCAGGACCCACCACTTGCTTCTTAAGTTTTGAATTTGTTTAATTTGATACACAAAGGTAAATGTTATGAAAAAAGCCCTTCTTTTTCTAGCAATTGTTTCACACATCACTCTTTCTGCTGGTTTCTTAGACGATCTTATTGGTAAAGATAAAGCCTATTTGGAAGCCAATGGCTTTAAATGTACTGAGTTTTCCTGTGTAACCAAGGATCAAAACTATTTCAATGTCAAACTACTTGACGGTGCCGTTGAATATGTCGAAGTGTATAGCACGGACAAAGATGAAGTGTACCGTATCGCACTCTACCTCTACCAAAATGACAAACTCAAAAACAAAGAGTTGGATGAAGCCTTTTTTAAAGCACTTCAAAAAATCAATGAAAAATCAAAACTTACTTACGAACTTACCAAAATTAGTGATAAATTTGGCAACGAAGCACTTATTACGATGACCGATACTAAAAAAGCGACCGCGTATACCAATACCCTTCGTGATAGCTACTTTGAAAGCATGAAACAACACAGCGAGACAAGCAGCCGAAACTAATTTTGGCTGCCTTCTTGGTCCGTATTTGACGCTTTATTTTCCTTCATTACAACCCACTTGTTTTTCACAAGAATGTGATACAATACCTCTTCATACGTTCATTAAAAATACTTTTACGAGAGATACTTTCAAATGCAAGTGATAATAGCAGGTGCGGGGAAAGTTGGCTACAATATTGCCAAACACCTGATGCACAACAACAGTGTGACGATCATCGATCAAAACGAATATGCCATCCAAAATATTCATGAAAATCTTGATGTTTTAGGAATTTGCGGCAACATCGAAAATCCTTATACCTATCTTGGTATCAACCCACAGATTGATCTTTTTATCGCGGTAACCGATTCGGATGAAGTGAACCTTCTCTCATCTTTAATTATCGATAACATTGCCACCGTTAAGCGCAAAATTATTCGCCTTCGCAATAACTTTTTTGCCAGCGAACAGGTCAAAGCCAAACTCAATATTAATGAGACCATTGTCCCCTCTTTTGAAGCGGCGCAACCCTTTAAATACCTGATTGAGTTTCCGCATGCGCACAATGCCAAAGCCCTTGCCTATACCAAAGCCCTTTTGGTTTCCATTAGGCTGAAAGATGACTTTACTCCTCGCATGATTTCGACGTTTATTGGCGAGCTCAACGGTGAACTTGCCGTTGCAGGCATGGAGCGTCAAAAAAAGTTTTTTGTGCCCAAACCCGTTGAAACGATGCTTCCCAATGATCTTTTCTACTTTTTTGCTTTTCCAAGTGCGATTTTATCGTTGCGTCCTTTGGTTTGCGAAACAAACGAAGCACCAACGCCTATTAAAAATTGTGTTATTTTTGGAGCAGATTCACTCGGTGTTGAGATCGCAAAGGTGCTTCTCAAAAAAGGGATTGAAGTTCAAATTATGGACAAAAATATCGAATTGTGTCGCAAGGCCAATATGGAACTTAAAAATAAAGTCACCGTGCTTAAAACAACCTATGATGCCGATCACATCGTCAATAAAACCCGTTTTGATACCGACATGTTTATCGCCGCAACCAAAAACGATGAGTACAACATCACCAAATGTATTGAAGCGAAACAAAAAGGGATTAAAAAGATCATCGGCATTAA
>DBTO01000030.1:2681-8971 GCA_002307095.1 Sulfurospirillum sp. UBA1314 | reverse complement strand
TACTACTCTATTTTAGAGCGTATCCAATCCAATGAGATGGTAACGCAAAAGAAATTTTGCGGCGGGGAGGGTTCAATTTTGATGCGTAAAGTGGATGAAACATCACCGCTCATTGGACAAAAGCTTCCTCTGCCTGATAAGATTGATGATAAAGGTCATTTTATCATTGTACGAGGCAATGATATTTACGAATACCGTCTTGTGCCTACTTTTGAGTATAATGATGTTATTGTCGCCTTTACCAAAGAGTCTGACTTTGAAGTTGTCTCCAAGTGGCTTCAACAAAATCCGTAATCTAAAAGAGCGCTATGAGTATTAAAAGTATTTTAAAATTTGTCTCCGCCGTTGGGCTTGTTGTCTTTTTTCTTTTACTCATTCCTCCCATTGTGGGTTATTTTTACAATGAAGATGTCTTTATTTATGCCCTAGCTATGTTTGCCCTTTTTATTATCAACCTCTCAATTTTTTTAATTCTCAAAAACGATGAGATGATTTTAGGCATAAAAGAGAGCATCGTCTCGGTTAATTTTATCTGGATTCTCTTAGGCATAGGTGGTGCTATTCCACTCGTGCTGTACACAAAAATCGATCCTGCAGGCGCTTTTTTTGAAGCGATAAGTGGTTTTACAACGACGGGTGCCAGTGTTTATACCGATGTAGAAATCTTACCCAAAGCCATTTTGTTTCACCGAAGTTTGATGCACTGGATTGGGGGTATTGGTATCATTGTTTTGGGCGTTGGACTTTTACCTTTGATCAATCCTAGTGGCTCACTCAGTCTTTTTAAAGCCGAATCTACGGGTATTTCGATGGACAAAATCACCCCAAAGATCAAAGATACAGCGAATCGTATCTGGGCGGTGTATATCCTTTTTACACTTGCCAATTTTGCACTGTTAATGCTCTTTGGTATGAACTGGTTTGATGCCATCAATCACGCTTTTGCGACCATCTCAACGGGTGGTTTTTCGACGAAAAACAGCTCTTTAGCTGGCTTTAGCGATGGTGTTATTTGGACAACGACTTTTTTTATGATCATTTCGGGTATTAACTTCTTAGCCCATATTCGTTTTTTCAATGGTGACAAACGCGCCTTTAATACCGAAGAGAACCAATGGTATATTGGACTTATTGTAGGACTTGCTCTTATGATGGCGCTTCAACATGTTTTTACCAGCCAAGATTCATTCTACACCTCGTTTATGCACGCGATGTTTACAGTTTCTACCCTTGCATCAACGACAGGGTTTGCTTCACTGGATTACGAAAAATGGGGGCAATTTACGATGATGATTGCCATACTTGCCATGATGATGAGTGCCAATGCTGGCTCAACCGCGGGCGGTATTAAAATGATTCGCTACGTGCTCTTTTTCAAAAATATTGCCCTAGAGATCAAACGAACCATCCAACCCGACGTCATCACCTCCATTTTTGTCGATGGCAAGCAGATTAAAAGCTCTATCATCAACTCTGTTTTTGGCTTCTTTGCGCTCTTCATTCTCACCGCTTTTATGGTAACGATGTATCTTTTTGCCAGAGGTTTTGACTTCTTAAGCGCATTTAGTACGTCTATCTCTATGATAGGCAATATAGGACCAGGACTTAATCTCACAGGCCCTTCTCAAAACTACGCTTTTTTTTCATGGTACGATAAATTGGTACTCTCTGCTGCAATGATTATCGGAAGATTGGAGTGTTATACCGTCTTTATGATGCTCAGTCGCAATTTTTGGAAGAAGTTCTAAAACGTATCAAAATCTTTACATGTAAGAATTTCTATCCATTTTCAGAATGACTTTAATCTGTATTATTTTTCTTTTGGAGTATAATTCCGCTAAATTAAATTTTGGTCATTTATGAAACGCATTTTTAGGTTAGTCTCTTACTTCCACATCGCTTCTTATGCTCCCAAGAAAGTTCGCCATGCTATCTCACACCTTTAAAAAACTTCTTGTTTTTCTCAAACGCACCTTTCACAAAAGTCGCATTCTGCAAATAGCTCTTATCACCGCGCTTTGGTTCATAGCGCAAGAGATCTCGCTTTGGAGTCATCTTCCTATCCCCGGTGGTGTCATAGGGCTGTTTTTGGTGCTGATACTTTTGTATTTTAACCTCTTAAGCATTCGCTCCTTGGCGTTGGGGGCTGAGTGGTTTTTGGCGGAGATGCTTCTTTTTTTTATTCCTGCCGTGCCTGCGGTGCTGAATCATCAAGAATTTTTTGGCTGGATGGGACTCAAAATACTTGCCATTATTATCTTAGGTACGATTATTGTGATTATCGGGACTGCGATTATCGTAGATTTTAGTTTTTACAAACTGGAAAAACTCTCAAAAAGGGAGATGAAATCATGAATTTTGAACTGTTGCTCACCTACCGCCCACTTTTGATGGCAGCGGAAGTGACCCTTTTATGGTCTGTTCTAACGATAGGACTTTATTGGCTTTCCAAACATTTTCATCGTCGTTACAAACGTTGGTGGACAACGCCGATTATCATCACGCCCATTCTCTTAATTATTATTACACTTTTGTCGCACACCAATTACAATGTCTATATTCGAGGAACTCACTGGCTTATTGCGCTTCTTGGTCCTGCTACGGTTGCATTTGCCGTGCCTATTTATAAGCGCAGAAACATCATGGTTCTATACTGGCGAACGCTGAGTATTGGTGTGGTTTTTGGCTCCATTCTCTCCATCGCTTCTGCATGGTTTTTAGCTTCCGCCGTTGGTATTACGGACGCTTTGCGTTTGAGCCTTTTGCCTCGCTCCATCAGTACACCTTTTGCGATGGTCATCTCTGGAGAAATTGGTGGGACGCCCGAATTAACCGCTCTTTTTGTGATACTAACAGGCATTTTCGGTGCATCGTTTGGGCAACTGTTGCTCTATTGGCTGCCGCTAAAATCAAAGATGTCTATGGGTGCTTCTTTTGGAATAGCCGCACATGTTGCAGGGTCAAGCAAGGCGTATGAGTTGGACAATGAAGTGGGAACCATTGCCGCATTGGTCATGGTGCTCACAGGTATTTTCAATGTCCTCATTGCACCTTTGTTGGAGATAATTTTAACCTAAGCCTTGCGTAGAGCTTTGACCGATTTTTCAATCGCAAAAAGCAGTCGGTCGATCTCTTTTTTCGTGTGCGTATAGTGCAACGAGATGCGTAGCCAGCCCGGCTTCTCTTCAAAAGGTTGACCATCGGTCAATTTTAGCAGATCGTGCCCGTAAGGACCGGCGCAACTGCACCCTGCTCTGGTTTGAATCCCAAAATGATCGGAGAGGTACTGCGAGATATCGTACGGATTGATCCCCTCAAAATTGAGTGAAAAGATGGGGAGTTTATCTTGGGAGTATTTGCAGTAAAGCTTCACCCCTTCAATGGAGCGTATACGTGAACCAAAATAAAATTTGAGCTCTTCTTCCACGGCATGAATCTTCTCTAAGCCGATTTCATTGCGCAGATTGTACGCCAAAGAAGCTCTGATAAACTGTAAAATCGCAGGCGTTCCTGCATCTTCAGCGAGTTCAACATCGCTTAAAAAAGTGTGCGAAGTGCGCGAAACATACCCAACCGTGCCACCTCCTGCAAAGGTCGGTGTTGTTTCGGTGCAGAGTGCTTTTTTCATCACCAAAACCCCACACGATCCTACCCCACCTAAAAGTTTATGCGGAGAGAGAAACAATGCGTCGTAGTAGTGGCAATCGATGTTGATGTAGGGCGATGCCGCTGCTGCGTCTAGGCATAAGATACCGTTGTAACGTTTGATGAGCGCGTAAATACGTTTATAATCACTCACGATACCCGTGACATTGGAAGCCACCGAAAAAGAGGCGATGATCTCGCGCTCTTTATTGGCTTCAAGGTGCGTCTGCAAAAACGTCATATCGATCTTTTCCTCTTCGTCCAAAGGCACACGAATCACTTCGCATAACCCTTCACGAAAGCTCAGCTCATTGGAGTGGTGTTCATAAGGTCCCACGAAGACAATCGGGAGATTTTGCGGTTTACATGTAAAACGTTTTAAGGTGTGAGGCGGAATGTAAATGCCCATCAGTTCTTGAAATTTTTTAATCGCACCCGTTGCTCCCGAACCACAGGGAAAGAGGTAAAAACTTTCATCAATTTCCAGCGCAATTTTAAGATCACTGCGTGCTTTGGCATAATATTTGCTTGTTTTAACAGCACTGGAAGCAACTTCAGAGTGGGTATTGGCATAGGTTTTAAGGATGACTTGCATCTGTTTTTCAATCGGTTTATACCCTTGACCGGACGCAGTATAGTCGAAATAGAGAAGATTTTTATCTTTAATAATATTTTTGCGTATTGCTTGCACGACTTTATCCAAAAATTTTCGGGTATTATACCCTTTATAAACCTTTAAAGCGATGATGGGAATCACAGATGATTGATGAAACGTTACTCAACAGCCTTAGTGCTAAAGAAAAAGAGCTCTTTAAACAAGGTCTTGCAGACCTGATCAACCAAACGTATGTCATCGAAGCTGAGTACAAAAAACTCAACGAATCCTACACGTCACTGCAAGATTTTATTCGTCAAATCATCGAAGTACAGCCCAATGCACTGTGGGTCTTTGATAATGATGGTGCCATCTTTTTGCAAAACAGCGAAGCCAAAAAAATGGGGGCGATTTTAGAAGGTTTGTCGCACGATGAAGCAAGTGAGATCGACTTTGAGGGGCGCTCTTACCTCGTCAAAAATGTCACCAAAAGCGATAAACTCATCATTACAGCAACCGATATAACAGAGGGGAAACGCCAAGAACGCCTTGTTTCTATGGGTCAAGTCGCAGCACATCTCTCGCATGAAATCCGCAATCCCATAGGTTCCGTCTCCTTACTCGCCTCGACCCTGCTCAAAAAAGTCGACCCCAATATCAAACCTCTCGTCACCGAGATTAAAAAAGCGATTTGGCGGGTGGAGCGCATCATCAAAGCTACCTTGCTTTTTACCAAAAGTGTGCAGATCAACCCCAGTTATTTTTACCTCGATCGACTTATCAAAGAGTGTGAACAGGCGATTTCGCACTACTCTTACACCAAAGAGGTGAACTTTCAGTTTGCCCTACCGCATGTTGAGATTAAGGCCGATTTTGAACTGCTCAATTTGGTGCTTCAAAACTTTATTTTTAACGCGATTGATGCAATCGAAGAGTGCGAGAAAGAGAGTGGAAATGTGAGCATTGCTTATGTACCAGACTGTGAGTTTGTGCTTTTACATGTAAACGATGATGGTAAAGCGATTGAGAACAAAAACATCCTCTTTGAGCCCTTTAAAACGACTAAAACCAAAGGCAATGGGCTAGGACTTGCGCTCTCTTTACAGATCATTCAAGCCCACAACGGAAGGATCAATCTGCTCGAAGATCCTAAAGGATTTGAGATTCGAATTCCGCGTTAAAAGGCTTCGTTTAGTCTTTACATGTAAAGACTAAACCACCTTCACATATTCGAGTGCAGCGATCTTTTCATCGATACTATCGTCCACGCTAAAACCCGTCTCAATCACAACATCTTGCAATTTAGAGGTGATAATGAGATGTAACGGTCTGCGGCCGGAGCTTTGACGTACGATTTGGTACAAAAACTCCAACTGACTTGTGTCATCGTTTAAATCCAACAGAAGCACTTTAGGTTCTTGTGGTACTTCGATGACTTTGGTCTCGATCTTCTCTTTTTTAGCGTCGTTTAGTTCCATGATTTTCATCACACGCATTTTGGTGTTTTGCCCATCGTTGCTCACATCGACTTTAAAACAGAGCGGTTTTTCGATATCCAAACGGGAGAGTGTTTCAAGCTGTTTTTCAAATACCGTGAGCTCCATGGAACCGTGAAAATCCATCAAAGAGATGATGCCAAATTTATTGCCTTTTTTACTAATTTTTTCCGTAATGCCCTCGACCTTGCCGATAAACAGCGCTTTACTGCCATCTTCGATCTGATCTTTTTCACTGGAGAGCGTGTAGCTCATCTCATCAATCTCAGCTCTAAACGCATCCAGAGGATGTCCTGAGATGTAAAAACCAATCGTCTCTTTTTCCAGTTCCAGCATGCGTTTGTTATCAAATTCGGGGATATTTTCGATGCTCACCTGCACCGTTGTCATCTCTTCCGCATCGCCAAAGAGTGAGTATTCTGCCATTTTTTTAGCACGACTACACTCGGCACTCGCTTCAATAATGCTATCAATATTTTCAAGCAATGCACGTCTGGAGTGACCAAAGTCATCAAAACTGCCCGATTTGATGAACGACTCTAACACTTTTTTAT
>DBTO01000030.1:0-2433 GCA_002307095.1 Sulfurospirillum sp. UBA1314 | reverse complement strand
CTAACACTTTTTTATTGACCTTGGAACTGTCAATGCGAGAGATAAAATCGCTCATATCGGCAAAAAGTGCGCCCTCTCTTGCTTCTAAAATCTTACTGATCGCTGCATTGCCAACCCCTTTAATCGCGCCCATTCCAAAGAGAATCGCCTCTTGCCCGTCCGTGTCGGTAATCGCACTAAATTCGATCAAACTATGCTGAATAGAAGGTGGTAAAAGTTTCAGTCCAAGTCGTTTGACCTCATCGATGTATTTGACGATTTTATCGGTATTATCTTGCTCTGAGGTGAGAAGAGCTGCCATAAACTCTTGCGGATAGTAGCATTTCAGATACGCCGTTTCAAACGTAACCATCGCATACGCCGCAGAGTGCGATTTGTTAAAACCGTACCCTGCAAACTTCTCGATCAGTCCAAACAATTCAATCGCATGGGCGCGATCTAAGCCTTGATCGACGGCACCTTGTGCGAACTCTTCAGCTTTTTGTTTCATATAGTCGATCTTTTTCTTACCCATCGCACGACGAATCAAATCCGCTTCGCCAAGGCTAAAACCACCGATGGACTGAACGATCTGCATAACCTGCTCTTGGTAAACGATAACCCCATACGTTGGCTCCAAAATCGGGCGAAGAGGCTCGGTAAACTCATCAAAAAAGTAGCTGATCTCTTTTAAACCGTTTTTGCGTTCGATAAAGTCATCGAGCATGCCTGATTCCATCGGGCCTGGACGGTAAAGTGCGAGTACGGCGATGAGATCTTCAAAGTTGGTCGGTTTAAGACGTTCATTTAAAGATTGCATACCGCTTGATTCGATCTGAAAGAGTCCTACCGTTTCGCCACTTTGAATCAGTTCATATACCAAAGGATCGTTCATATCAATGGTCGTAAAATCGATCTCTTTTTTGTAACGCAGTTTGATGAGTTTGAGCGCATTATCAATCACGGTTAGGGTCTTTAGACCCAAGAAGTCGAACTTGATTAAGTCCACATCTTCAAGGTAATTGAGCGAATACTGCGTCACGAGATGGTCTTCACCTGAGGGCTGATAAAGCGGGGTTTTATGCCACAACTCTTCATCGCTGATAACGACACCTGCGGCGTGCATACCAGAGTTTCGGTTTAGCCCTTCAAGGGCGAGCGCAAACTTCCAGACCCTTTGCATCTTCGGACTGCTTTCGATGAGTTCGCGCAGCTTCGGCTCTTTTTGGTAGGCGCCGCCTTTGTAGCCCTCTTCGCCTTCGACACCCACGCCGTTGAGTGTAATGCCCAGCTCATCGGGAATCAGTTTTGCCATCGCATCGGCTTCGGCGTAGGGAATCGCCAAAACGCGCGCCACGTCACGAATGACTCCCTTGGCTAAGAGTTTACCAAACGTGATAACTTGCGCGACGTTGAAGCGACCGTATTTTTCGACCACATAGTCGATGATTTCGCCACGCCTGCTTTGACAAAAGTCAATATCAATATCGGGCATACTAATACGTTCAGGGTTCAAAAATCGCTCGAAAAGCAGGTTGTACGGCATCGGGTCGATGTCGGTGATGAAGAGCGAAAACGCAACCAAACTTCCTGCCGCCGAACCACGACCTGGTCCTACTGGCACACCTCGTTCCTTCGCTTCACGGATAAAATCCCAAACGATGAGCATGTAACCTGGGAATTTCATACCGCAGATGATTTTGATTTCGCGCTCCAGTCTGGCTTTATACTCTTCGTGTTTGCTAGGATCTACATGTAAAAGACGTTTTTCGAGTCCCTCGCGACTTTTATAGGCAAAAAAGTCATCATCACTCTCAAAATTGAGCCCCTCTTTAGCGGCATACTCTTTGGTAAATTTGAATTTTGGCGGCGTTGGATCGCCTAGTTTGATCTCTAAATTGCACTTCTCCACGATCTCTTGCGTATTGGAAATGGCTTCAGGAATGTCGGCAAAAAGATCGCTCATTTGCGCTGGGGATTTGAGGTAAAACTCATGCACGGAGTGACGAAGACGGTTAGGATCATCAAACTCTTTGTTCATCGCGATACACATAAACGCCTCGTGCGCTTCGGCATTGTCTTGCTCTAAATAGTGGGTGTCGTTGGTCGCAATGAGTTTGATGCCCGTCTCTTTGGAGATACGCAAAATATCATCGTCGATGAAGTGTTGATCGGTAATGCCATGACGCATTACCTCTAAGTAAAAGTCCTCACCAAAAATTGCTTTGTATTCGAGGGCTACTTCTTTAGCACGTTCATACCCTTTCGCACCAAATTGGACGTTGCGTTTGTTGTTGAGATTGAGATGCCAGTTCACTTCGCCTTGCAGACAAGCCCCTGAACAGACCAACCCTTCGGAGTGTTCACGCAACATCTGTTTGTTAATACGCGGATAGTAGTAAAACCCTTTGATGTAGCTCATGGAAGCTAGATACATCAAGTTTTTATAGCCGA
>DBTO01000089.1:2578-3848 GCA_002307095.1 Sulfurospirillum sp. UBA1314 | reverse complement strand
ACAATGTCACGAAAAATTTTGGTGGCGTTACTGCCATCAAAGAGACCAGTTTTAGCGTCGCTCCTAAAGAGATTTTTGGACTTATTGGCCCAAATGGTGCGGGAAAGACTACGATGTTTAACATCATTACAGGTAATTACGTCCCCACTTCAGGTGAAGTCATTTTTAGAAATGAGGCGATTAGTGGGCTTAAGCCTCACCATATTGTTCGCAAAGGGATTGCTCGAACGTTTCAAAACATTAGACTTTTTTCAAGTATGAGTGTTTTAGACAATATCTTGATCGGGTTTGATTTTCAAGCACGGTATGGATTTTTAGAGGCGATTGTCCGTTTTCCTCGTTTTATAGGAGAAGAGCGACGCATTAAAGCACGTGCTATGGAGATTTTGGACTATTTTGGCATGAGCGCATTGGCGCATGAAAAAGCGGTTGATCTAAGCTACGGGCAGCAACGCAAAGTGGAAATTGCGCGCGCACTTGCGACCAATCCAGACCTTTTGCTCCTCGATGAACCAGCCGCAGGCATGAACCCTTCTGAAACGGAAGAGTTGGGTGACATCATTAAAAAAGCGCGTGTTGATTTTGATTTGACTGTTCTTTTGATTGAACACGACATGAAATTTGTTAATCAACTGTGCGATAAAGTACTCGTTTTAGACTACGGTAAAACAATTTTTGAGGGTAAACCAAGCGACGCCATTCAAGACCCTGAAGTGATAGCAGCGTATTTAGGAGATTTTCATAATGATTAGTGTTAAAAATTTACATGTCTATTATGGACTGATCGAGGCTGTTAAAGGGATTGATTTTGAAGTTAAAGAGGGGCAGATTATCTCTTTGATTGGCTCCAATGGTGCTGGTAAGAGTTCAACGTTAAAAGCGCTTCTTAACAGTGTTAAAAAAACGGGCGATATAAATTTCTTAGGCTATGACACACGCAACCATAAAACACATACACTGGTGCAACATGGGCTCTCTTTGGTTCCTGAAGGACGTAAAATTTTTATCAACCTAACCGTTGAAGAAAACCTTCGCATGGGTGCGTTTAATAATGACGAAAATTACGAACATTTACGTGATGCGATGTATGAGCTTTTTCCTCGCATTAAAGACAAACGTTACCAGCTGGCAGGAACGATGAGTGGTGGCGAGCAACAGATGCTTGCGATTTCAAGGGCGTTGATGGGCGAACCTAAACTTTTGATGCTGGATGAGCCGAGTCTTGGACTTGCGCCAAAGATCGTAGGCGAAGTGTTTGAGATCATTATGC
>DBTO01000089.1:0-2450 GCA_002307095.1 Sulfurospirillum sp. UBA1314 | reverse complement strand
CAGGAACGATGAGTGGTGGCGAGCAACAGATGCTTGCGATTTCAAGGGCGTTGATGGGCGAACCTAAACTTTTGATGCTGGATGAGCCGAGTCTTGGACTTGCGCCAAAGATCGTAGGCGAAGTGTTTGAGATTATTATGCGATTGCGTAATGAGGGCATTACGATTCTTCTCGTCGAGCAAAATGCCTTTGCGGCGCTTAAAATTTCAGACTACGCGTATGTTTTGGAAAATGGCAAAATTGTGATGAATGGAGTTGCTTCTGAAATGATCGGCGATGATACGATTCGTAAAAAATACCTCGGCGGATAAGCCAAACTTCTTTACATGTAAGCCTTGAATTTTAAGGCTTACGCTCTTCTTTAATGATTTATAAATTATTTACTCTAAAAAGGTAACATAACTCAATTTTTCCAGACGAGGGAGTTTTATGGATTTTGTATTGAAGCAGGTTTTTTCGATGAAATCTGCGATCATTCTTCTACTGTTTTTTGGCTTTTTTAGTGGTGTAGCGACATTTGTTGAAAATGATTTTGGCGTTGAAACCAGTTGGGCACTCATCTATACCTCGTGGTGGTTTGAGTTACTTCAAGTCGCTTTAGGCGCCGTTCTTCTTTACAATATGATTCGATATAAAATTTATACCCTCGATAAACTTCCTTCTTTCCTTTTTCACACCAGTTTTATTATTATCCTCATTGGCTCGGGCGTTACGCGCTATTTTGGCTTTGAAGGAACCTTACATGTAAGAAATGGGATGGAGGAAAATAACGTTTTATCCAGCAATGCGTTTATCCAAGCGAGTGCTCTTAAAGACGGAAAACCTTACAGTTATAGTCAGCCTCAACTTATTTCACATATTGGGGGCAATAATTTTTCGTTCTCCTTTGATGTGGGTGGCGATAAAGCGGTTGTAAAATTTAAAGAGTATCTGCCCAATGCGATCAAAAAAGTTGTCGATGATCCTAGTGGAATTCCAATGATCTCCATGATGCTGAGTGGTTATGGTGAGAGTTTGAGTGTCGCTTTAAAAGAGGGCGAGAGCTACGAGACCAGTGATTATATTTTTAGTTTCAATGCCAAACCGATGCAAAGTGCCAAAGAAATCATTGCGTTTACGCTGGAAGATGGAAAGTTTTATTTCACGTCAAAATCGAAAATTGCATGGTTTAAGATGGCTGAAAATAAGCGTGGCGAATACGAAGCCGATAAAAAGCAAGATTTTATCACCGGACAGCTTTACACCATTGGCAATGTCAATTTTGCTCCGCGTTACATTGGCTTAAAAGGTCAAGAAAAAGTGGTTGAAGATAAAACACCTATGGTAAAAGGGATGGCAAGTTCTGCTGTGGTTGCCACGGTTTCGTTCAAAGGTGAGACCAAAGAGGTTGCCATGTTTGGACAAGGTAAGGGCTCCCAAGGTGAGCCGACTAAAACGACGATAGCTGGTATTCCTTTTATCTTCGAATGGGGCTCACAAATCTTTGCGCTTCCTTTTTCAATTAAACTCAATGAATTTCAGCTTGATCGCTACCCTGGTTCCATGTCTCCGATGTCCTATGCAAGTGAAGTCGAAGTTGTCGATAGCGAAAAAGGAGTACAAATGCCTTTTCGTATCTACATGAACCATGTTTTAGATTATCGAGGATTTCGTTTCTTTCAAAGCTCGTACGATCAAGATGAAAAAGGAACGATTTTGTCGGTCAATAACGATCCTGGAAAATTCCCAACCTATTTAGGCTATCTACTGTTATCACTGGGGCTTTTGTTGAATTTACTCAACCCAAAAAGTCGCTTTCGCAAACTTGCAGGACTCGTGCAAAAAGATATGTCAAAGATGAAATCTGTTCTCTTAGCTCTTTTTATGGGATTTTCTCTCATGCAAGGAATCAGTTTGCATGCGTACACCACAGAAGAATATCTAGCATTTCTAAAGCAATACGATGTCAAACACGCCGATAAGTTTGGACGTGTCCTTGTTCAAAGTGTCGATGGACGTATTAAACCCATTGATACCGTTTCAGTAGAATTGCTCAATAAAATTTATGGTAGTTCCACGTTTGAGGGCATGAGTGCCAATCAAGTAGCATTAAGCATGATGAGTTCACCTGCTGAATGGCAAAGCTTGCCGATTATTAAAATCTTCCATCCTGAACTTAAAAAACTTATCGGTATACCTGAAAATCAAAAATACGCTTCGTTTAATGACTTTTTTGAAAAAGAGGGTGAACACGGATATAAATTAACTAAATTCTCTGAAGAAGCTAACCGCAAAAAACCAGCCTTACGCAACCAGTTTGATAAAGATATTCTCAAAGTGGATGAACGTGTGAACATCTGTTATATGGTCTATACGGGCGAAGTCTTTAAGATGATTCCGAAACAAAATGATCAGAGTAAACGATGGTTTGCACCGCAAGAAGCGGTGATGAACTTTTCAAAACAAGAGGG
>DBTO01000064.1:671-2585 GCA_002307095.1 Sulfurospirillum sp. UBA1314 | reverse complement strand
TAGTCTTCTCAAAAATCTTTACATGTAAAGGGTTTTTCCTTTACATGTAAACCTATCGTTGAATCGCAAAACTGAAATATTGGGAGATAAAACCGATGTTTCCAATGCTTCGATACTGCGCATTGGCCGCTTCAAAATTTCCTACTTCTTGATAGAGTAATCCAAGGGCGTATTTGCTCTCCACATTGCTCGGATCGGTCAGCTTTGAGAGCTCTAAAAGTGCAATCGCATTTTCACTATGTCCTGCACCAATCGCTGCAACCGAGGCTAGAAAGATAGTGTGAGTGTCTTTTTTACCATAATCATCAATGAGTTTATTGTATAAGGTAAATGCCTCTTCAAAATTGTTCGTGTAGATTTCCATATACGCAAGCGTTTGCATGATGGAAGGAATATCGACGCGTTCTTCTTCCATTTTTTTGCGAACACTGTCGCGTTTTTGATGCAATAATCCTCCAATTTGAAGCAGTTTAATGTACTGCTCTTTGACAATTTTAGGACCAAAGTAAAAGGCGTCATACTCAAGAGGTAGCCTGTTAAACTCCATCTGAATCGCTTTAGCATAGTTTTTAATATTTTGTTTTTGATACTTGACGTTAAAGGCGATGATATTGGAAATAATATCTTTAGGAAGCAGTGCTTGGAGTTTTTGAGACCCAAGGCGGTACATGCGCTCATTACTCAGTTTTTGTGCCGCAATGATGTTGAGCATGATGCTCAGAGGACTATCTTCCTTCTCCATCTCTAGCCACCTTGTGAGGGAAAAATGGTTACCATCGGTGAGGTGAATCAATGACGCGTACAGGTTGTCTTTTTCAAGTGCCGGATTTTTGTTAATACTCTCTTTGACATCTTCAGAGAGTTTGGTAATGTCTTTACCAATTAAATTACCGCTCATAAGCGCAAAAACACCGGCAAGATAGTTGTTGCTATCGAGATGGTAGCTTTTGGAAAAGTTCTTATAGGCTGCGGCATAATCGCCCATTTGTGCGTAAGTAAGTGCTAAATTGTAGTGTAAAATAGAGTGATTTTTATACTCTTCCACCATTTTCGCAAAAATCTCATTGGCTTCGTATACATGAAAATCGAGCGCTTTTTTAATGCCTTTGCTGATCGCAATATTGACTTTAGAGATCGTAGAACTCGCTTTGAGATAAGAGAGGGCGGGTCCAATTTCATCAATGAAAATATTCATACTGCCTTTGCGAATGTAATCAATCGTCTGCTTCGCGTCAAACACTTTGTAAGGCGCGTAGTAAAAAATCAGGCTATAAATGTTTTCATCATCGAAAAAGAGCTCTTTCTCAAACTCAGCTTGGGCTTGGTCGATGTCAAAAAGAATGGGTTTTAAAATAGCTTTCATTTTATAAATAGGCTGGGCATCATCATTGCGGACTTTGTAGACTTCGCTCATTAGTGAAGCCGTATTGCCAAGATTTCCCATTTTGTTCTCAACCATTGCCAACGCCATTTTAATTTTAGGATTTTCACGGTCATTTTGAAGCGCTTTGAGCAAAGAGGTTTTAGCTTTTGGAAATTCGCCTAATTTTGCTTGCAGAAGACCTGCCGTAAAATAGTCGTTCTCTCTTTCAATCTTTTCTAGGGTCGAGAGTGCATACGCATTGTTCCCCAGTGAGGCTAAGATTTTAGAGGAGAGGTAGGCTTGATCTTCTTTGTAAAAATCATTGCTCGGGTGCGAGATTGCACTGAGTGCTTCGTAGTAAAAATCTTTATAGTAATGCACCAATCCCACATAATAGGAGTAGAGTGGTGCATTACTTTCTTCTGGAAGATACGCAAATGCAAGATCAATGTAATAGGTAAAAAGCTTGTCATCTTTCATCTCTAATGCACATACGGCTGCATTAATAGCGCTGATGGTGCGATGTTCTTTGTTTTGAATCGCTTTTTTAA
>DBTO01000064.1:0-347 GCA_002307095.1 Sulfurospirillum sp. UBA1314 | reverse complement strand
GAGATGGCTTCATTAAAGGTAGCAATTTTTTCATAGATTTTAAGGGCTTCATCTTTATTGCCTTGTTCATAAAGAAGGTGTGCTTTTTTAATCATACTGTCTATTCTTGAAGGCGAAAATTGCTCTTTAACGATGGGTTTTTCAACCACTTTTGCAATAGGCGCAGGAGAAGGCGCGTGGTTTTTATTTTTAATAATGATGACAATGCTAATAATGATGGCAAGAAGGAGTACGATTCCAAGAACGAGTAAAATGAGCAATTTTTTCTTAGACTGAGTCTTGTGCTCCTCTTCTTCCGAAGAAGCCGCCGTTGCCGCAGCTATCTCTTCAGCATTCTCATCTTCAAT
>DBTO01000160.1:4253-4605 GCA_002307095.1 Sulfurospirillum sp. UBA1314 | reverse complement strand
GCTTTTTGGATAATTTCTTCTAACGCCTGTAGTGCTGTCGTGCTTTTACAATAAGATGAACTCACATACTTCCGAACCCCCGTTTTGCCTTGAGGCGTAAAACTATCATACCGTGCGATCGTGTTTAGGATGTGATAATTCGCCCCGTATTGACGACGATTATACGGTGGATCTAGGTAGAGAATATCGCCTTTGAGCTTGGAGATGAGTACATTTGCATCTTCGCAAAAGACCTGATGATGCGCAGAAGTTGGCACGATTGGAAGCGCTTGTAAGAAGAGTTTTTCGCATGCCAAAGGTTTGAGATGTTTGAGAAAGGCACTGTAAATGGAAGCGGTATTGGCGACTTTAT
>DBTO01000160.1:0-4011 GCA_002307095.1 Sulfurospirillum sp. UBA1314 | reverse complement strand
AAGCGGTATTGGCGACTTTATCGGCACTGTGAAGCAGTGATGCTACAAGATACATATACAGTGGCTCATCGTTTTGATACGCTTCAATGCCTTCGCGCACGGCATCAATTTTTTGAGCGTTTTCATCGCTAAAATAGTTCCGCCCACTTCCTCCACCCAAACAGTAGTACTCATACATCAACCCTTTTCGCAAAGTAAGCGCATTTAGAGAGTCGATGATGGCATTTATATCGTTTAATTGGGGTGGCTGAAGCATAGCGCGGTTGAGGACATAGCTGTAAAATTCAACATCATTACTCAAAATCGTGTAACCTTTTTGAGCATAATGATTTCCCACGCAGCCACTGCCCGCAAAAAGATCGCAGAAAATTTTGGAGGATTCATTTTCTTCAACAAATACAGAGAGGCTGGATTCAATAAAAGGAAGCAGTTTTGCCTTTGAGCCGATGTAATTCAAAATCTTTGAATCTGCACAAGCCAAAATTTCCTCCCTTTGTGATAATTATTTATCCATTTTATTAGAGAATTGTTTAATTTATCCTGCTAAAATAACGTACGAAATTAAGGGTATCTTATCGAATTTTAAAAGTAGAACGTTTTTTGCTTTGGATTAAATGAGAATTTAAAAAAGGACAAACTATGCATTTTTTAGTTGTTGACGATAGTTCAACGATGCGCAGAATTCTGTGCAATACCATCAACAGTATAGGTCACACAACTACTGCAGCCGAAGACGGGTTAGATGCACTTGAAAAAATCAAAGAACAAAAATTTGATGTGATTATGACAGACTGGAATATGCCACGCATGGACGGTCTGCATTTAGTAAGAGCACTGCGCGCTATGGAAGCGTATAAAACAACACCGATTATTATGGTCACAACCGAAGGTGGCAAACAAGAGGTCATTACCGCAATTAAAGAGGGTGTAAACAATTACATCGTCAAACCGTTCACCGCGTTTCTTTTAAGAGAAAAACTCAAAGAGATCGTCATCTAAAACTCTTTCTCTTTTGCCTCTAAAAGCAAAAGAGAACGCTCACTCTGAATCTTTACATGTAAGATAATTTCGCCATCCACCAAGCTTTCATCCGCTCTCAAATAACCGTATTTTAACGCTTTGCCTAGTTTACATGTAAAGCATTGGGTGAGAAATGAATCGTAAAGTAGTTTTGTCCTTCTACATGTAAATAACTCAAACGAAAGCCGTGTTTTTCAACAATGGCGTTGGCGATGTACAGTCCAAGCCCTAGACCACTGCTAGCTCCTTCGACGGTTCGGTTAAAGGCACGTGAGAAGTCGAGTCTCTCTTGAGGAATTTTTTCTCCAAAACTGCTAATGCTGATGCTATCGCTGCACATATCGACTTCTACGCCATCGATTGAGTGTTTGAGGGCATTGTCCAGTACGTTTTTAAGGGCAGTGGCAAAGAGTTCAAAGTCAACGATCACCAGTGGTGCCATCTCTTGGGGTGGGATATGAATGCGTTTGGTATCGCCTAAAAGCAGTAAGTCCATCGCATGGTCTAACACATCGACCAAGCGGTACTCTTTGGCCTCGAGTATCCACTCGTTGGAGCTCAGTTTTTCGACTTTGACCATTTCTCCAAGCAACGTTTCAAGGCGCTCGAAAATGCGCTCTAGTTGGGGTTGTTGTTTGATATTTTCAAGAGAATTGGAGAGAATTTTCCCTTTCATGATCGGCGTTTTAAGCTCATGCAAAATGTTGCGTAAAAAGAGGGTTCGCGCCTCCTTAAGCAGATGAATTTTCTGCATCGCTACGTTAAACTCTGAGGCAATTTCACCCAGTTCATCTTCGCTGTCGACCTCGATTACTTGAAACTTTTTGGTATCGCCGAAGGTGCGAATCGCGCTTTTGAGGCTGCGAAGGCGCAACAGTTTACGAAGCACGATGCCAAAGAAAAGCAGCAAAAGCGCGTTAATCACACCGCCTAAAATCCAAAGACGGTACAGCGAAATCACCTCAATATTTTCCAAAACGGTCGGCATTTCACCCATTTCCTCGTTACGAATATCAAAAAAGGGCAGCGGAAACCTATCGTCTCGCATCATTGGCATGGCCATGGGTGGAGGAGGTGGGCGCCTGTGGACGAAATAGAGTTTATCGTGATACTGAATCATATCAGAAAAAGGATCTTCACGAAGTTTTTCACCCTCTTTGAGCAACGTATCTTTGTCTTGATGGCTCACACGTACACCCAATTTTAAAAAGGTTGCTTCTTGATCAGAATCGTTATGCAGTATCGTTTTTGTCGCCATAATAAAACGCTGAAAGGTAAAAAAGTGTAGATCGCTGATCTGTCTTTTGTATTCAAAGGCAAAGGCAATATTGATGACTACCAATGTCAATGCAAAAAAGATGGAAACAAGCGTTACGATTGATATTTTACGCATTAACAAATTTATACCCCACTCCTCTCACGGAGAGAATAAACCGAGGTTTTTTAGGATCATCACCAATTTTTTGGCGAATGCGTCCCATAATCACATCAATACTTTTAAGACTACTTTCGTACTTGATAGAGCCTATATTCATCAAAAGCTCTTCTCTTGAAATCACAAAACCCTCTTTTTTCAACATATATGCGACGATATCATACTCTGCCATCGTCAGTCTCAGTTCATGTTTACCATGCTTGATGATGTGTCGTTCTTCATCAATGTTAAAGGTAAACGTGGTGGGTTCGTTGAGCGTCAACCCACGCCTTAAAATCGCTCGAAGCCTGAAAGCAAGCTCTCTTGGATCGTAAGGTTTTGGCAAAAAGTCATCCGCCCCACGCTCAAATCCCATCACTTTATCACCCATATCAGAACGTGCTGAGGAGATGATAATCGGAAGCGTTGGAATGGAAGCATGCACAATGCGACAAATCTCTAAACCATCAATTTGAGGCAGTGAAAGATCTAAAACAAGCGCATCAAAGGTTTCGTGTTGCAGTGCGGTTAAACCGTCCAAAGGTGTAAATGCTAGTATGGTTTCGATCTCCTCTTTTAAAAGAGATTCTTGAAGGAGTTGTGCGAGTTCAACGTCATCTTCGATCATTAAAATTTTAATCATATCTTGATTATAACGAAGATCAAGTAAATGAAAAGTAACATAAAACCACGCCTTGCTTAGAGCGTGGTTTTAGGCTTAGGCACTAAAGCTGACAGATGTTCCTGAAAGTGTATTTTGCGTTGAATAATTAGCAATGATTTGCGCTAAAAGCGCTTTCATCAAATCTTCGCTTGTACTACTTGAGTCGGTCGATGCTGTTGTATCAGTCGTTGTACCAGTACTTTCCGCTTTCGTGGAGTCTTGGTATGCCTGTGCTTCAGCGGAGCTTACTTTACCATCACTGTTGGTATCAGCTGCATCAAAATTCTCAGCCAATGTTTCAAAGAGCGAAGAAAGGTCACTATCGGTTGATGAAGTCTCACTCGCCATAGCGGTAAGTTCATCAATCGTATAACCTGTATCATCTTCATCTTCATCCGTTGAAGAAGATGATGGCGGTGGTGGCGGGGGCATGCCTCCAGCCGCAGATACGGTACTTGTCTCTGTTGCATCGGTGGTTGAATCTTGTGTTGATTGCTGATAAGCCATTGCTTCAGCAGAAGTTACTTTGCCATCACCATCCGTATCCGCTGCATCGAAATTCTCGACGATAGACGAAAGTAAAGAAGAGAGGTTTGTATCCGTAGATGTTGTATCTTCCGCCATAGCGGTAAGCTCATCTTTGGTGTAACCTGTATCCTCTTCTGTTGATGAAGATGTTGTTGGCGGCGGAGGTGGGGGCGTACCTGCCGCTGCTGCTCCAGATGCTTCTGCAGTAAACAATGAACTTAGTTCATCTTCACTGATCGTTCCATCCCCATCACTGTCTAACGATGAAAAGGCACTACTAATAGTACTCTCGTCACTGTTCGACAACGATAGAGCTGCACTGCTAAACTCAGCACTATCAATAGACCCGCTCGAATCAGTATCCATAGAAGTAAGCAACGCTTCT
>DBTO01000161.1 GCA_002307095.1 Sulfurospirillum sp. UBA1314 | reverse complement strand
CGTAGTGGCAACAAAAAGCTTGAGGGTTGAGTGTAAGAAAGACTTCATGGAAGACTCCTGAGTAGATGGGATAAACATGCCAGGAGGTGAAAACCTCCCGGGCTTTTATCCCTCCGTGAACCTCTACTCAAGAGGCGATAGCTCTCGGACCAGTCGCAGAATCTGCCGGAACCCTAGCTATCTTTGTTGTTTTTGCGTCGAGGCTTTCGCCCCATGACATGTTTTCTAGCATAAGTATAACCAAGCCACGCATAAAAAAAAAGAGAATAAATGATTAAAAAATAAGCAGTTAGCTGAGTCTATTTTAGTTTACATGTAAAGAAATTTGGGGTTGAAATTTACAAAGAAGGAAAAGCTTTTTAGGAGATACTCCGTAGAGTAGTGCTTTACGAGGAAGCTTCGAAACCTCTTATTATAGCCCTTTGATCTCACTCGGTTGTGCTATAAATGTGATATTATATGAACATTGCTTAATTCACGATGAAAAGGTACGTCATGGTTGAGAAAATTTTGGGAATTGATCTGGGCATTAGTTCCTTAGGTTGGGCAGTCGTTGAATACGACAAAGATAACGACGAAAACAACAAAATCATTGATTGCGGAGTAAGATTATTTACCGCCGCAGAAACCCCCAAAGAAAAAGAAAGCCTAAACAAGGCAAGACGAGAAGCAAGAGGGCTTCGCCGTGTGATTAAACGACGACGTGTTCGTATGAATACCATCAAACATCTTCTTATAACGCATGAACTCATTGATAAAACGGTTTTAGATGAAGAAACTGGTATGTTTCACTCTCAAAGTAACCGTGTCGATGTGTGGAAGCTTCGCCATGATGCACTTTATCGCCTATTAAATGGCGATGAACTGGCTCGTGTGCTCATTCATATTGCAAAACATCGAGGATATAAGTTTTTAGGCGATGATGAAAGTGACGAAGAGAGCGGAAAAGTCAAAAAAGCAGGTGCTGAACTTAAAGCAAAATTCCAAAGTACAGGATGCCAAAGTGTGGGTGAATGGCTTTGGAAAGAAAGAGGCTTGCAAGGCAAAAAGCGCAATAAAAGCGGTAATTATGAGATTTCGATTCCAAGAGACTTTTTAGTCGAAGAGATTCATCACATCTTTGAAACACAACAAAAATTTGGATCTTCTCTTGCCACCTCAGAACTTCAACAAGCCTATTCCGACACCGCTTTTTATGTTAAACCTATGAAAAGCATCGAACACATGGTTGGCAAATGCACCTACTTCCCCAATGAACCTCGTGCCCCTAAAGCATCGCCCACAGCTGAGCAATTTGTAGCCTTAGGTAAGTTTTATGCTACGGTTGTAATGAACAAAGAACATAAAGAGCAAAAAATCAGTGAGCTTAAAACCGTTAAAGAGCTGATGGATTTTGCAATAAGCAAAGAGAAGCTTACCTACAAAGAGTTACGCAAATTTTTAGCACTGGATGATGAGCATATCTTTAAAGGACTTGCTTACAAAGGCAAACCCAAAAAAGTCAAAACAGGAGATGAAGGTAAACCTCAAGAGTGGGAATTTGACAAGGCTGAAGCTGAAAAAAAAGTGTGGATAAATCTTAAAGGACACGCAAAATTTAATGAAGCACTTGGAGTTGAGTCCTTTTTGGAACTCCTCAAAAATCCTGATTTAGCCGATGAAGCTGCCAAAGTATTAACCTACCACAAAGATGAGCGTGCTAAAAAAGAGGAACTTGCCAAACTTCCTTTAGAGGCTAGCACCATCGAAAACCTCTCTAAAATCAGTTTTACCGACTTTAATCAACTCTCTTTAAAAGCGATAAAAGCCATTTTACCAGAAATGGAAAAGGGTAAACGCTACGATGAAGCCATCGGTATTTTAGGAAAACCTTCTCATGAAAAATCCATCTTTTTACCACCCCTTAAAGATACAAACATTGCTATTTTAAATCCAACGGTTATCAGAGCGTTTGCGCAATTTCGCAAAGTAGCAAATGCATTGGTTTCAAAATATGGCAGTTTCGATAAAGTGCATTTTGAGCTTGCACGAGAGGTCAATACAAAAGAAGATAGAAAACGCTGGGAAAAAGACCGAGACAAAAACGAAAAAATGCATCGTCAAATTACTGAAAAGCTCGTAGAAGAAGGTATTAAACCAAGCTACAAAAATATCTTAAAATCTAAATTACGAAGTGAACAAAAAGATACTTGTCCTTACTGCCAAAAGAATTTACATTACCCCATGATTTTTGAAGATGGTTATGCTGAAATTGACCATATACTCCCTCTTAGTCAAAGCCAAGATGACAGCTACGTCAATAAAGTTCTTGTTCATAGTGCATGCAACCAGAACAAAAAGAATAGAACACCGTTTGAGTGGTTTCAAGATGAAAAAAGGGATTGGGATAGATTTAAAAACTATATTTTAATGGAATCTACACTAGGTAAAAGAAAAAGAAGTTACCTCATGAAAGAAAACTTTAGTGACCCACAAAGTCAAAATGAATTTATTGCACGCAACCTAAACGACACCCGTTATATGTCAAAAGCAATTAAAGATTATTGTAAAAAACATTGGCAATTAGCCTCTGATGATGGAGAAAGAATTCAAGTTAGAAGTGGAAAGTTAACTTCCACCCTTCGTCATCAATGGGGATTAGATAGCAAAAATCGTGAAACGCATACCCATCATGCTATGGATGCTATTATGATAGCGTTTAGTACGCAAAGCATGGTTCAAAAACTCAGTGACTACTTCGCCAAAAAAGAGAAAAAAGACGAAAAAGAAAAACCTGTCTTAACCACTCCTCTAAAACAGTTTAAAGAAGCTGTCGAAAAAGCAACAAAACGTGAGCGTCAAGAGAGTATTCAAACAAAAAAGGGAGAAACTATTACCCTTAATCGTCTGCTTATCAGCCGACCACCTCGTGCTAGTGTCACGGGAGCCGCGCACAAAGAAACCATTCAAAGCCCTAAGGATTACAAAGGGCGTGGCGTAACAATCAATGATGGTAAAGGTATATGCGATAATGGCGATATGCCTCGTGTTGATGTTTTTATTAAAGAGGGGAAATACTATCTTATACCAATTTATGTAGCAGATTTTGCTAAAGGAGAGTTACCAAATAAAGCAATTGTTCAAGGTAGAGATAAAGAGTGGATTGAAATGGATCAAAATTATAAGTTTTTATTTTCACTTGCAAAAGATGATTTAATAGAATTGCATCAAAAAGGGAAAGTCCCATTGCTTGGTTTTTTTGCTGGGACAGATAGTGCAACTGCAAATATTGCTATCAAGGCTATTGAAACACAAGAAATTTTCAAAAGTCTTGGGGTAAAAACAGCTTTATCATTTAAAAAATTGCAAATTGACCCACTCAGCTACTACCACGAGGTCAAAGGTGAAAAACGACTCGGAACCATACCTCAAGAAGTAAAAAAACACTCAAAACGTCAAAAATAATAAAATATGCCGATTTACTCCCATCCTTGATTTTAGGAGGGAGTAAATGGGATGGCGCACGCTTTTTATTACCCAACCTGCCAAATTAAGCCTTCTACACAACTCACTGATACTCAACAACGGTGAAGAGTACACGATTCCTTTAAATGACCTTGCCTGTGTGGTGGTTGAGACTAGGCATGTGACATTGACTTCACCACTTATTGATGCCCTTGCCAACAGTGGCGCGGTTATTTATATTTGTGATGAAAAGCATCTACCCTCTAGTGTCATACTCCCTTTTCATGCACATTCCCGTCAAGCAGGTGTTGCCAAGCTCCAAGTGCTTTGGAGCGAACCTTTTAAAAAGCGGTGCTGGCAAAAAATTATTCATGCCAAAATTACTAACCAATCCGAAGTTCTTGATTCATCAGCTAATGAAGATATAGCCTATTTATGCTCTCTTCGTAGTCGCATCACCTCAGGTGATAGCACCAACATAGAAGCGCAAGCCGCAAGGGCGTACTGGAGTATGCTTTTTCAAAATTTTATTCGCCATATGGATGAGCAAGATATACGAAATTCTGCTCTTAATTACGGATATGCAATTTTGCGAGGTATGGTTGCACGTGCTTTAGTGGGCGTAGGATTTTTGCCCGCATTTGGGTTGCATCACTGCAACGAGCTTAATGCGCTTAATCTTGCAGATGACATCATAGAGCCATTTCGCCCTTTTGTGGATACCATTACACGAGAACTCTTAGATGAAGATGGCGATGAACTTCCCTTAAATCTTACGATGAGATACAAACAAAGACTACTCGAACTTCCCACACTACCATGCCGACTTGGAAATATAGAAACAACCTTATCCTACGCATGTGAACTATGTGCTGAATCGTTGCTTCGTGCAACTAAAGCAAAAGATGCAACACTCATCGAAACCGTGAGTTTCATATGACGGAGGTTAGATTTATGCGACTCCTTGTTTTCTTTGACCTTCCAACGGCTACCAAAAAAGAGCGAAAAGACT
>DBTO01000036.1 GCA_002307095.1 Sulfurospirillum sp. UBA1314 | reverse complement strand
CTGAAAACTTTGTCTAGGTCTTCTGCATCTACGGCTCCGATGACTTCATGGGTGATCTCTGTAATGGTTTCACTTTGCTGTGCATAAAGCCCTATAAGTTCAGTGGCGATGAGTGTTTGTTTTGGTGTCATTGTGCTGCCTTATGTTCGATGGCTTCAACGGTAATAATGTCGTATGTATTGATATTTGCCCATCTTTGTGAGTCAAACCATATCTTTTGAGTTCCTTTTTTGAGGGTACTCATGGTGACAATACGAACATGAGCAAGCGCCAAAGGTAGTTCAACTTCTCCATAGGTAACACGGTTCATAAAAATACCCTGAGCGATAAGCAACGACTCAATGCGCGCATGGTCTTCCAAAAGCATGTTTTCGGTCATGATGCGCTGAGCAGGAGACAATGAAGAACTCTCTCCACGCGCGTGCGCATTTGAAAATTTTTTTTGAGATTGGTAGCCTTTGGCATTGTGACACCACGTGTTAAACGCCATATCCCAATCTTTGAATGTGCTTCCTTTAGATGCGTGGTGACTTAAAAAATGTTCAAACATGTTGGCTGTTTCAGCTTCATTGAAGCCTTGTTTTTGAGCAAACTCACTCATACGAGGTGTAAGGGTGAATTGGTTGATATTGTTGATAGTAATGGTTGTGGCTGTTTTGGCTTTTTTAGGTGCAAATTTAGCGAAACGATCTTCTGATGTGGTTTGCTCTTGCACCTCAGGCTCTTGTGGTTCTACCGAGGGTGCAGATGTGATTTTGGCGTATGTTTTTTTGTTAAATTCATGTAGTTTTTTAAGATCATTGATATATATTTTTCTCTCACGATTTTTGCGGGATACTTCTTCAACACGGATAATTCCATACTGTTTCAGGCGTGATATGATTTTTTTAACTGCATCTTCATTTTTATTTGTTTTTAATGCTAGATAATCATTTTTAGCGTAGCAATAGCCTTCTTTAGTTGATAGGCTCATCAAAATACCGAGGACTATTTTTTCACCATCACCAAGATCGCTGTCAATTACATAGATTGGTGTGGTAACATAGTAGAGATCCATCAGATTACTACTTTCATTTGACGAAGAGAATCTTGTTTAACACTTTTTCTTCTAACTAAAAACCCTTTTTTATCAAGTCGCGATATTGCCTTTGAAATACTATATTCAGTTGCTGTCAACCTATCTGCAATATATGCGTCAGATAGATAACACCACCCATCACTTGCAGTCCATGATTCAATAGCCCCTAATACGATTTTTTCATTACTTGTTAATGAAGAAACAAGAAGAAAATCCATACTAACACGAATCGGTGTTAAGCTAAAATCTTTAAAAGCATCCTCAGGTATATCACTTGTATCGAAATATAATCCATCTTCTTCTTCTGCAACATACCCTTTTTCTAAAAGCTTTAAAAATAGTTTATATTTTTGAGAATTAGGATGCAACCTAGTTCTCCCGACAATACTATAAATAGTGCTTTGAACCGTACCAAAATGACTAGCCATTTCCACGATGCTTTTAAAATCAGCATATATTTTTTCTTTTTGTAATACAATCATAAAGATACCTCTTATTTTGTCGATATTTAAAAACACATACGACAATTATACGAAATTAAATGTCGTATGTCAATAGTTTACGACAAATAATTTCACATTAATACAAGGATTCGGATATGGAAGATTTTAAAGCTTTGCGAAAAACATTAAATATGACACAAGAAGACGTGGCTATAAAGCTAGGAATTACCCCTAGATCATACCAACGATGGGAAAAAGAACCAGAAAAATTGTCAAAGACAGATATGGACCGTGTCTTGGACATATTGGGAGGAGCGATTGATATAAGAATGTCAATTATAAAACAAGGATTTGATCTAGTGGAAGTTCCATACTACGAAGATGTTCGTGCATCTATGGGTAATGGTATATTAAACCATGAGAGCAGTGTTAAAAAAATATCTTTTGACATTACTATGCTGAGAGAAATCTATAAACTCTACTGTGTCAAAGACCTATCACTTATCAATGCCTATGGCGATAGCATGTCTCCGACCATTCCTTCCGACTCGGTTGTATTTATCCAAAAAAGTGAGATTCCTGATGGTGCGATCTGTGCTGCACTGCTTGATGGTGAGCTTTACATCAAGAGACTTCAAAAGCGCCCTGCTCTGAAACTCATAAGCGACAATAAGTCTTATGATGACATCCCAATCGGAGAAAATGATAACTTCATTATTCTTGGTAAAGTTGTTGGCATTTTTAAAATAGTTTAATCGTATTTTTTTATCGTGACACACAGTCACAATAAATTTATCGTGACAAAATTGGTCTTTTATCGTGACACTATGTCACAATCTTTCCTATATATAAAGAAGAAGATAGAGAATTTAAATATATGCACGTATACGCGAGAGAGTTTTACATGTAAGGAATGTTTTAAAATGACTTTGGAAATGTTTAATACTTGTTTGAATTTAGCAGATAAATTAGGGCTTATAGAAGAAATGAAAAAAACTTGTGATTTTTTAGAAGATATAGAAGACCCAACAAAAAGGGCACATGCAAAAATAACTTTTCTTACAGAAGAAATAACAAAACAATACCTCATCCCATTATCTATTATCATTGAAAAATATACTAATGAGCAAACTCCACACAACATTTAAAAATTTTACATAAAATTTTATGTATGTGATAAGCTGCAAGGTGATCGCCCGTGCCATGGGGGGGAGCCTTGGAAGTTGCGGTACATTTGAAAATTTTTTTTTGGAAATTTTGGAGGATTGCCTTTTGCTCGTATGTGTGGTTGGTCGGTGCTCTTGCTACTCATGCCATGAAACCCCTATTTTGATAAAATTCAAAGCGTTTGCATGGAAGGTGCAAATAGAGATAGAGGGGGTTGGGGCTTTGGTACCCCCTCAAATTTCAAGAAAAATACCCACTTGCCCTACTCGATACTTCTCGGAGCCTATACCATCGCACTCTTACATGTAAAATCTTGTGCCAATTCCAAAGACTCACGAATGATTAACCCGAAAGTGTATGCCTTGTTTTAGGGCTTTAGTCGTGTTTTTTCTGTTCGTGTGCCAATTTGTGCCAATATGAAGAGGGGATTATCTCTGTTTTTAGACCTTGAGTGTGACTGTGCTTTTTTGGCAAAACTGCCATTATTGCCGTGAGTTCTCAAAAAAACGACGACTCGCTCCATTTCCATGCAAAAAACGACCAAAAACCACCCTTCTTAAAAAAGACCTTAGAGCATCTTGGAGTAAAGTCAACTTTCCATTGAAAAAAGCCATAATCCAAAAAAAATTCCTCAAATGTGGCGCCATTTTTGGTTGAGTTGTGCAAATGATGTGAAGATAAATTGATTTGATGTGGGCATACTGTAAAGCTTTGGGGGTAAAAATGAACAAACAAGCTTTACGGTATGTCTAGGTATGTGTTGAGGGATTAAAACGGTTTTAGAGGCTCTTTGGTAAAGATATTTGTTTGTATCTCATCTTTTTAATATTATCGCAACTTTCTTCTATTTCTTTGCTCATAGTTGGCATGTCTATAGACTCTAAATAGTTAACATAATAGTCTGCAAACATAACAGTACCAAGAGACGTTCTATTTTTAACGATAAGGAATACATTTTGTCCTGTGGCTGTAAATTCGATTTTAGAGGCTTCTGTAGCATTGACATCATCTTTTTGAGATTGATTGCGAGCATATAAAACATAGTCTTTTGCGGGAGCATCAAAATAAACTATTTCACCCTCATCAATTTGTGCTATGACTGTTTGCATATCTTCTGCCAAAATATCTGTTTTAGCCCTAAGGAGAATATTGTTTTTGTATGTACCAAAAAGCGATAAAGATTGACCAAATGATCTATGGGGTTTGAGAATGTAAACTCTGCTTTGGGTCTGTCCTTGGGTCGGCTTAATAAATCCCATAGTAGCATAACAAGCTTTTGCATCAGGAAGCTGAGCGCAGCCAAAAAAAAGTAGGATGGCTGCTAAAAGAAGAATTATTTGTTTCATGCTTCTTCCTTTTTAAAAGTCCACCACATACCCCACAAAAAAGCTATGAGACATGTGAGTACATAAGTCGCTATTAACCCAGTATTGTCTTCTGTATGAAGATTAACACCAAAAAAAATGATTATCCAAATAGCAGTTAAAACAATAAAAAATCTTCTAGCTCTTGGTAAAGAATTTAACCAGTTCAAGCCCACTCCTTTGAAAAAAGTATTTCAAAAGTATAGCCAAAACCCTTTACATGTAAAGATTATTTCTGATTTTCTTCTCGAGCTTTTAATATCTTATCAATTCGTTCTATTTCAGGCTGTAGTTCTTCAATCGATTTTAACGAAAATAAAGTATATATTTTCGCCCTCCAGTCATTTAAAGGAGCTTTTTTCCATTCTTGAATAGTTCTATATGGAATTGTTGTAATTTTACTTATTTCTGTATCGTTCATGTAACCCCTTGAATCATCTGCATGGTACATAAGTACACCGCAGCTTTTAATAAACATCAAAATTATACATAATTAGTGTTTTTTTTGCAATATATGTGTTTTATCTATTGACATGTTACACTTATTTCGTTAAGATTACACATATTTTGCATAAAAGGGGAAAAGATGGAATTTAAGACTGGCGTCATATCTTTTAACGAAGCATCTATTATTACTCTCAAAAAAGAAGACAATGGAGAAATATATGTTGCTTTAAAACCAATTATTGATGCTTTAGGGCTAGAGTGGAAAAGACAATATCAAAGAATTGTTGCAAATGATAGATACCAAATTATTAGGCATTCTATATATCTCAACAACAAACAAAATAGAGATATGCTTTGTATTAATGCAAAAAAACTTCCTGCTTTTCTATTTTCAATTAACCCTGCAAAAGTCAAAGAAGAGAACAGAGCCAAACTTATAGCTTTTCAAGATGAAACAGAATGGGCTATCTATGAGTATTGGACAAAAGGGGAAGTGAAACAAGCTGATTTTGTCAGTAGTGATGCGTTTAGGCAATTACAAGAACATCTTTTTCAGTTAGAGCTTGATAAACGAGAGTTGAACGCTCAAATCACCACTAGCCTTAAAACGATTGGTGAGCAGTCTTTAGAGTTAGACAACCAAAACCGTTCACTTCAATGGGATAACTTTTGGTTGCACCAAGAGAAGTTAAAGTTTTTAGCCAAGATGAAAGAGTATGCCACAGAGTTTTATGCAATATGCAAAGAGATAGACAACATCCCTAATGGTTATGGGACATATAGTATTCGCACAAAAGTAGATGGTTTTGCACGAAAAATGTGGACACATTACAGTGCATTCAGAGATGAATTAGAATTTTTAGAAGCACAAGGAGCTTAAAATGAGAAAAGACCAACAAATTAGTAGTGTTACATGTACAGCAGCAGATAAGTTACAAGATATTCATGCGACACTTATGTGTTTGACATCGACAGATAATAGCATTGATACGGCTATTTTTGGAAGAGCTTTGACATTGATCGTAGATGAGTTGGAGCAGTTTTTAACGATTACTGACCCTATTTTGAGAAATGTTATCTATCGAAAAACATTTGATAATGCTCACTTTGAGAGGTAGATTGAAATGTTTCTAAAAGCCAAAGATATGCAAGCATGGATGCGTATAGCATCTATGCTTGGTATAAAAACAATGGGTGAAGCGATGGAGCTTTTAAAAACACTTAAAAAAGAGAGGCTACGCTAGTCAGTAGTGGAAACCCTTCCCGCTTCCTCAGCACCCTCTGAAACGGCTTTGATGCTTTTGGCATTGAGTAGTTTTATCTCAGCCGTCATTTTTTCAAGCATGAGCTCCATACGTTTTTGAGACATGGCTGCTGCTTGTTCTTGCTCAGGGTTTGGTTGTTGGTTTTGAGCTTGTAGCATTGCCATGACATCATCGGCGATTGGACTTTCTGAGTCGCGTAAGATGAGAGGTAGCATCGGTTTAACGGTGTCAGGTACAGACTGTGCGATGAGTTTCATAAGCTCTATGTTGAGTTTATAGCGCTCATTTCTGCTGCCGTGTGTTTGAGGTATGGTGGTCATCGTGACATCATAACGCCCAACGGTGATCTTATTCTTCATCTTTGGCTTGCCGTTCTCGTATTCTACCTCACCAAACTCCCCACGCTCGTATTCGTTGACCGTAAAGTAGCGCTCTGCTTGGTCTTTCTCGACTATCTTAAAGACCTGTTCTGCGGTGTAGTATTGTTGGATGAGTGACAATACCAGGTTAAATGCTTGCATATCAAGTTCATCGCTCGCATCCATGTACTGTTGAAGTCCAACAAGTCCTACGTTTTGGCGTTGTTCTATGGCTGAGCCACTAAGCCTATTGACCGCAGCGCCTAAGGTTTCATCATTTAAACCTCCAATTTCTGTGGCGCTACGTATGTAGTCCACTTTTAGGTTGGAAAGCTGTGCTATCTCTGAGCCATGTTTGACTTCTTTTATTTTATTATTGGCAATAGACCCCGACTTCACCATAGAAACACCATCATCTCTCGAGTAGTCCTCTTGAAAGGTATCTATATCATCAACGGCATCGCTTTCCATCAATAGCTTATTGCCGCTCAGCATGTTTTGAGTACGAAGTACCGCAAAGTTAATGCTATCTTGGATCGGTTTGATGTTTCTAAAAAAGCCGTAATAGTCATTTTTCTTCGGTGTATCGTCAATGAAAAGCTTACGAATGGCATAATGGTGTCTACCATGCTTATAGGGGCTTTCCTCTGTGAGCAGTTCCGTTGTTCCTCCCCAAAGTGTTCTTTTCCATATACGCTTACCTTTTTCGATGACTTCGTACCAACTCTCTATGACCATCGTGCGTTCCCTTGTGCCATAGGTCGTGTACGTCAGGGAGTTAACTTTGTCAGGAAAATAAAGCTCTATTTCACTTTTGTCGACAAAGAGAACTTCATGGAGGTCTTTGGCATCGCTTGCATCGAGTTTGACACTATAATAGTCAATAAACATACGTGAGCCTGATACATGCTCTATATAAGCCTCTTTGATGCTTTTCCCCAAGTCATCTTTTTCATCGGTTTCTTTGATACTAACTTTAAAAACACCAAGCCCTAAAAGTAAGTCAACATCACAGAGCTTTTTTTCTGTATTGTAGTTTGGTGCATCGGTAATGGTACGAAAGATGTCCGTGACCAATGCTGCCACATTTTTATCGGCTCTTTGTCTGCCATTGACCTTGATCTCTTTGCGCGTGGCTATTTTAAAGCCGATGATTTTATTGCCCATTTTTTGGTAGATGTTTTCCCAGTGTTTTGGCTGACCACGTGCGCGAAGCGTGGCTAAGATATCGTAAGGGAGTTGGTCACCATGCCAGTAGCGCTTTTGCTCTTCAAACTCGCTAATGCTTGTTTTATTGAGCTGTTTGGATTCGTTAAACTTACTTTGAAGTTTGGTGATGATATTTGGGTCTTTGGTCATTGTTTGCCTTTACTCTGCATCAGTTTTTGTTTTTTGTGGTATAATTTCATTCACGGCACTCTTTGACAGTGAAAGCTGCTCAGTCGAACCTTCTAGGTTGGAGTGCTTAAAATACTTCAAGTCTTTCTCTAACGACTTTATCAATCCCTTCACTTTTCCAAGATTATCAAGCTCATAAAATGTCTTGTGCATTAAGCCGTTTTCGTCAATGCTAAAACTAGCAAGATGATATGTGTCATCCCCTTTTTTGTATGGCTTGTAAAAGACCTGGCTTATCTTGTCACCATACTTTTTTTCAACCACAAATAAAGGGTCTTTCAGCGTATCAACAAATGCACCACTGATATAGCCTCTATTATCAAAATGTGTATTGTCTACAAAATGACCATAGGCATATTTTGGATCAACTTTAACAGCGCCAATAGGTGTTTCGACAAAGTATGTTCCTTTGCTTTCATAGGAACCCATAAAGTTGGACTTAAAGTCCTTATAGCTTTTAATCGATGTGGGTAACTCATCTGCATCACTGCGTAGCTTTTTTTCATCAACCATATTGTTTTTGATGTAACGCGCTTCTAAAGGTTGTGCATAATTAACTCCAAGCACACTTTTGGCGATAGGATCACCGCTCATGGCTTTGTTCTCAAGGGAACGTATGCCATGTTCTGCAAACGCTTTATACTGTGCAAAAGCAGGCTTAGACGTAAGCGAATGAAATGCCACAATACCAAGAGCCATACCGATGGCTTTGTCTTTTGCATCGATGACTCCATCGCCATTGTAGTCTTGCTCGGGAATAGCCCCTAAGCCTGCACCGCTTAGCGTTTTAACAATGACTTTTGCACCCATATCGCTGATGTATCCACCTTTTAAATTTTCGGGCGTTATATCTTGAACCTCGTGTGCTATTTTTTTACCTTCGCCTATGAGCTTGTCTTCATCGTTTACATGTAAAGGTGTATCTTCTTTTTTAAGCTCTATTTGCTTGGGTTCATACTGCGCTTTGACGTTCTGTTCGATCTTCGCTTTGATGTCTTCTACGCTGACCTCTTTAGGTTCAGGCTTCTCTTTGGTGACTTGCTTTTCAATATCTTTGATCTCATCTTCGCTGAGCCCACTGCCACTTCCACCGCTTGGTGACTCAGGTGGGCGACGTGTGTCGATCAGAGAACCAAGTGCATCGTCATCGCCTTTACTCATGTATGAGATGGCTTTGCCAAAGAAAGCTTTATCTGTAACATCACTGAGTGGATCGTTGTACATTTTAAGCATCAGCTCTTTCGTATTGTGGCTTTGTTCCATGTACTTACCTAAGCGATAGTAAATGTCGAGCCGTTTAGAGTTTTGGGTAAAAGGGATTTTTCGTTGTGCAAATTCAAACATCATGCTTGCTAGTTTCATATGTGTTTTACCAACATAGTCCGTTGCGATGTTGTTTCCCACTGAGGCGATTGGTTTGACTGCTCCGACGAGTTCTCTGTCTTTTGCAAAGAAGTTTTCCGTCTTCTCTAAAAACTGAATGGTACCCTTGGCATTTTCACTTTTCATGTTTGGTGAGAGTTCTTGGAGTTTTGAGATAACATCTTCATAGTCTATGGCTTTCACACCGCCTGAACTTCCGTAAAGCTCTTTTTGTACAACTTCATTGATGGCAGTGAGTTCTAGTTTTTCTCTCTGATCTGCACTCAGACGTGAGAGCACATACTGCGCGCTTTCATCATCTGCTTCTAAGCCTTTAACCATGCGTGTTGCACGTTGACCGCTCGTTAATCCATCGGCATCGATCTTCTTAAAAAACTTACTGGCTTCTGCTTTTTTTTGTGCGCTAAAATCTGCCTTAGCATCT
>DBTO01000216.1 GCA_002307095.1 Sulfurospirillum sp. UBA1314 | reverse complement strand
AAGTCCCTTCTGTTTTCGTGCACGATTGCCTCCTGCATCTTGCTTACATGTAAAAAGTTCCATGTAAAATAGACATAAAACGGTAATGTATCATTGACCATCAATGAACGTTTTATGAACAAAAAATGTTGTTATAGGGAATAAAAAAGACACAGAGGTATGGTAATGAAGTCTATATAATTTTGAGAAAATATATCCTTCACGATACATATGTAGGCTTACAACGTAAGCATGCTATCATGAACAACGTTGTCATTATAGTTATATGCAACTTTAGCATATCTTAAAAACGATCAAAAAGTTTTTACCTATATTGAAGAATACTACGCGTTATATTGGTAAATATATAATGACTTTCGAAGCAATTAAAGCTCTCTAGGTGTGAGAAGTTTTTTATAGTAGGCCTGAGTTAAATGCAGTGCCGCAACTGGATTGTGTCCTAAAACACGATCTTTGACGACAAGGTAGGTCGTCGTCGCTTTGGCGTATTTGATAAACAGTGAATCGTGCCCAACACACAAACCCATAATAACATTGAGATCACTCTTGGCTTTGTTTAGGTATTTGGCTTGAAGTACGGGATTGCACATCGGCTCAAAGGTATTGGGACGGATTTTTTGCTCTTCTTTGAGTCCTATCTCAACCTTATCACGTGAGCCTACTTTGCAGATCGCCATAAAAACCTCAAAGCCATTGACTTTGAGAATCTCTGCAAAAATTTTCGACTCAGCTACAAGTCCAACACAGGATGCAATGCCAATTTTTTTCGCACCAATACGTCGTGCAAACGCTAAAATCTCTTCTACGCGTGTTAACTGTCCGTAGTATTTGCCTTCGATCTCAGCCGCAGCCATCGCAATTGTACGATCAATTCCCTCTTCTTGGTAGCACTCAAGAGACTCCTCAAGCATCGCATCATCGACATTCGTGGTCAAACAAAACTTAGGATAACGGCTCTCATGTTTATGGCAATTTAGCGTTCCGCACTCAGCACAACTGAGCTCTTTTTCCTCTTCTTTCATCCAAAATCCTTTTTACATGTAAAGGTATTTACCATAAAGACTTAGATAAACGCCTAGCAACTCTTTAAGCCCTTGGCTCAGTAAAGCGTTCTCCTCTTCGTTAAAAACAAGCGCCAAAAGCTTTACATGTAAAGCTTCTCCAAACGCAACTAAACGCTCTGGCGTAAAGGTGGAAGCCTCCTCTTTACCTAAGACAAAAAAGAGTGCAAGAGCGCGATTGAGTCCTGAAACGTAGGCTAAAAGATTTTCATAGATGCTATTTTCCACGGGTTCAAGTTGGGAAAGAAAAAACTCCAATGAGACCGATAAAAAGCTTTTTTTCTTAGGAAAATTCGCATTCAAAAGGGTTATGAAAAGACTTTTTTTCGCCTCTTGCAGTGTGGATGGAAGCAGTTGTTCCAACGCAGCATCAAGCGCCTTAACGCCCTCTTCCATAGAAGAAGGTACGCACAGGTCTTGACGCATCATCAGTGCGCCAATCTGTGGTTGTGTAAACTTAGTCGGCGTGTAAAGCTCGAACGTTGCGAGGGTTTGCACCAACACTGCGTAAAAAGCACTCACGTGCTCATTGTCACTTTTAGCTAAGTATTCGGTTAGGTAAAGTATCTCTTTTTTCATGCCTCTATTCTGCCAAAGCCCAACTGAAAAAGTGCTATAATGCCAACTCTTTTTAAGGAGACACCATGATTCACCTCTCTGCTTTTTTTGCGATTTATGTCAAATTCTTTTTTATTATGACGCCCTTTTTTGTGACGACCATCTTTTTATCGGTGACAAAAGGGATTGAGGAGAGCGACAAACGACGCCTTGCGATCAAAGTGACCTTGGCGATTGCGATTAGCTGTATGATTATTCTCTTTTTTGGCAAGTACATTTTTGAACTTTTTGGCATTACCCTCGATGCGTTTCGCATTGGTGCAGGCGCACTTTTGTTTTTAACCGCCGTTGATTTGGTACAAAAAGAGGTTAATGCGGAGCCTACATGTAAAGCCGACATCCTCAAACATGCCGTTGTGCCTTTGGCGATTCCTGTCACCGTGGGGCCTGGAACCGTGGGTGCACTGATGGTCATGGGTGCCGATATGGATGGGCTTGAAGATCTCATCTTAGGCTCTAGCGCGCTTTTAGGGGCGATTTTAAGTATTGGTGTGTTGCTTTATCTCTCTGGGCATATTGAAAGGCTCATCGGTCGAACGGGACTCATCGTGTTCAGTAAAGTGACAGGGCTTGTGCTCTCAGCCCTTTCGGCACAACTTATCTTTACAGGCATTAAAAACTTTTTACATTAAGCTTTACATGTAACGCTCTGTTTACAAGCTGCTCGCTTTGAGCATCTTGTAAATCGTAGGCGTACTTGCAAGATCAATCGCTCTAAAATCATCCAAATTAGTGATAGACACATCGGCGTGAAAGTCCAATAAAAGCCGTGTCATCGCCTCTTTTCCCGAACTCGCACAGTACATCAACGCCGTTACGCCATTGTCATTTTGACTGTTGAGTTCAATGCCCGCTTTCACCAAAAGCTCCACACAGGTAAAATCCCCACCAAAACAGGCATTCCAAATGGCGGTGTTGCCATCGATGTTTCTAAGCTCTAGATCCACACCTGCTTCGATGAGCTCTTGACTCACAGTCACATTGGCTTCGCGCACCGCTTTCATCAAGGCTGAGTTGCCATGCTTTCCCACACGGTTCAAATCATTGGCATCGTAATCATTGGAAGAGAGCCAAAGCAAGGTTAGCTCACTCATGCGCCCATCCAATTCTCGTGCACATGCCCTTTTTTCTTAAAATGGATCGCTTCATGGAGTTTTGTCTCAAACATCTCAAGATCAAGCGCATCTTCCACATCGCTCGTGATCTCTTTGTAGACAAATTGCCCGTCTTTGTTGATGATGAAGATGGATTTTGCACAGAGTGTTTCATCGATGTAAACACCAAATTTCTTGGTAAGCTCTTCAAAATCAACCGAAGTGCAAGCAGGATTGATCGCTTGATCTAACGGTGCTGGGCTGATAAAGTAGATAAACGCTTGTTCATGGTATTTTTGGATGGTCTCTAACAGTGCAGAGCTTAACGAATCGTGATACGGCAAGGTGATCATCACTTGCACCTTGGTTGCTAACATGCCGATGACTTTACTTTCACCATCTTGCATTATAAGGCTGATAGCTGGCGCTTCGGAGCCCATTTTGCGCTCATTTTTAAGTAAGGGTTTACGGACACCTTTAACGATTGTTTCCAAGAGAACTCCTTGAAGATTTTAAGGAGTTTATGCAAAAGCTATACCATGCGTCACAAAAGCGTTACATGTAAAGCGTAGCGACCGTATTTTGATCGCTACCTGTCTGCTTTTTACGCTTTGGGGTGAATCATCTCTGAGGGAATCACATAACGATCAAACTCTTCAGACGTGAGAAGGGAGAGTTTGATGCACGCTTCCTTGAGACTGAGATGCTCTTTATGCGCCAATTTTGCCACTTTTGCTGCGTTTTCATAGCCAATGTACGGATTGAGTGCGGTCACGAGCATCAACGAGTTGTGAAGGTTGTGAGCGATCTTCTCGCTGTTCGCTTCGATGCCTTCGACACAATGAATGCGAAACGACTCCATCACATCTGCAAGTAGCCTGACTTGTTGCAAAAAGTTGAGGATGATGACGGGTTTAAAGACATTGAGCTCAAAGTTACCTTGACTTGCACCAAAGGCAATCGCCGTATCAGCCCCGTAAACTTGGCATGCGACCATTGTGACCGCTTCGGCTTGCGTTGGGTTCACTTTACCAGGCATGATGGAGCTTCCTGGCTCATTTTCGGGGATGTTCAGCTCGCCGATGCCACATCTTGGCCCTGATGCGAGCCATCTGATGTCATTGGCGATTTTCATCAAATTCGCCGCCAATCCTTTATTTGCCCCACTCGCAAAGACAAGCGCATCATGCGAGGTTAAAGCGTGAAATTTATTGGGCGAGGAGACAAAGGTTTTGCCTGTGAGTTTGCTCAGCTCTTCGCTGACAAATTCGCTGAGTTTTGGATGCGCGTTGATGCCCGTTCCCACAGCCGTTCCACCGATGGCAAGCTCACGCAAGGATTGAAGCGCTAAGAGAATGTGCGAAGACGAGTGCTCCAACATACTGCGATACCCACTAAACTCTTGCCCAAGTGTCAGTGGTGTTGCATCTTGAAGGTGTGTACGACCTATTTTAATGATGCCACCAAACTCTTTTTCTTTGGCTTCGAGTGTCTCTTTGAGCTTCTCTAATGAGGGAAGCAGTTGCTCTTCGATTTCAATGACGCTGGCGATGTGCATGGCTGTGGGGAACGTGTCGTTCGAGCTTTGAGACATATTAACATGATCATTGGGGTGAATCAGTTTCTCTTTTCTAAAATCACCGCCAAGGATTTCCGTAGCGCGGTTGGCGATCACTTCATTGAGGTTCATATTGGTCTGAGTGCCACTGCCTGTTTGCCAAATAGCCAGAGGAAATTCGCCATCAAACTTACCCGCAAGAATCTCATCGCACGCTTGAATGATCGCCCCTGCTTTGGTGGCATCGAGTTTGTTTAGCTTTTGATTGACCGTTGCTAAGGAGCGTTTTAGCAGTGCAAAAGCGCGAATAAGCTCTTTGGGCATCTTCTCAGTGCCAATCTTAAAATTCTCCAAACTACGCTCGGTCTGTGCTCCCCAATAACGCTCATTGGGAACCTTAATTTCGCCCATGGTGTCCTTTTCAACCCTATACTCCATAGTGACTCCTTTAGTTCATTTGAGTCATTATGGCACAGCAGAGTTTGAAAAAAATAGCACTTTTTAAATTACATGTAAAACCTAATCTAGCCTTTTTAGATCTCGATACCAAAATAGTGTTTGACCACATAACCAATGCCAAACGAGATGAGTGCAACCCCAAAGGTGATGTAAGACATCTCGCGCACCCGTTTCCACAACGACAAATCTTTTGCCACGGAGATGTAAAAGTTGTAGAGGAAAATTGCCACAAGTGCGGAAACAAACATCCAAACGATGGCAATAGAAATTTTCTCAAAAATAAAAAATGGTGCCACCAAAATGGCGGTTGTCACAATGTACGAAACGCCTGTGTAGAGCGAATAAGTCAAAGGATTGACATTTTCCCCCACATTTTCCTTGGACTCTAAGTAAGCAGATCCTGCCATCGAAAGTGAAGCGGCTATACCCATAATAAGCCCCGTAACACCCACTACCACGCTTCTATCAAACGCTAATGCGATGCCACTCAGTGTGCCGGTAAGCTCCACCAACGCATCGTTCATTCCTAAAACGATCGCTCCTGCGTAAAGCAGTTTTTTGTCGTGAAGCATGTCGATCAGCTCTATCTCATGGTGAACCTCTTGCTCATAAATCTCTTTCGCTTTGGAATCAATCGTAATAAGCTCTTTGTAAAACTCCTTTGCGCCCTCCTCGCGTCCCTCTAAAAACTTGAGCGTAAAGGAGATACCCACAATTTTTGAGAGAAAAAGATAGAACAAAACGACATAACGGCGAGGTTTTAACTCTTGATGCGTGTAGGTTTTCAAATAAGTGTAGTGCCCTTGCTCTTCTTTGGCAATTTTACGAAAAATCGTTTGATTGGCTTCGTTGTTATCGGAGAGGGAAAGCATCGAATAGATCGTAAAATCATCCATCTCATTTTGCTGCTGCTTCAATGCTTTGTTTACATGTAAGGTTTTTTCCATCACAACTCCTTTGGATTTTCTACTGAATTATACTCCTCTTAAGCGTTTCCTGTGGTATAATGCCTGCTTGAAAATGCGGGTGTAACTCATTGGTAGAGTGTTAGCTTCCCAAGCTGAAAGTAGCGAGTCCGATTCTCGTCACCCGCTCCACATTTCATACTTCCCAAAGGTCTTTATTGAGAGAAAAACTCCACAAAATCGCACACCATCCTGCCACACAAAAAGCGTTAATGGATATGAAGCCCAAAAAAACACTCTGGGGAATTTTAGGCGTTGTCTTTTTTTTTATCGCTCCTGAAATCATCGCTTATTTTTATGCCAACGATATTGTTCATTTTGCACAAAATGGCTTGGCAATGCACCCAACAACACTTGAAAGCTACAACTACGAACTGCTCATTTACCTCTTTGAAGAGGGTGTGAGTTGGGTTAATTTTGGCTTTGGAGTCGTTTTACTGGTCTGGTTGTTTTTCTAAAAGAACTTTACATGTAAAATAAAGAAAGTTATGTAAGGCACAACTTTCTTTATCAGAACACGTCAACATCTAATATTTTTCTTTAAAGAACTCTTCGATTTCTACATTTAAAATTCGAGACATCTTCGCTAGATGCTCAATATTAAAATGATACCCTTGTTTTCTCAACTCCATCCGACCTAAATAGGCTGCACCATTTAATCCCATTTCCAATGCAAGTTTTAATTGGCTATACCCTTTTTCAACTCGAATGCGCATCACATTTTTTGATACACGATTTAAAATCTCTTCACTGTATTTTTCAAGATCATCATTCTTGTCCATAATATTTTGTTCCATTTTTTTATTTTATGTTAGAGCAACGACCAACTTTAAGCAACGATTTATACGTCGTTGAATACAATTACTAAACTTAATATTAAATTACCTATAAACGATTAAATTTTTAGGAATAATCAAATAATTTTTTTTGCCTTCTCATAACAATAAAAGACTATCACATTATAAGGAGCGAGAAATTTATGAGTATTTCAAAACAGTTGATGACAATGCTTACTATTGCCATTTTAGGGATTTTTGCCGTTTTTACGATTGGTATTTCAAAGATGGATCAAGTCTATGAAAAGACCAATACCTGCAATGTCAATTCATTGCCAAGTGTCCTCATAATGGGAGACCTTCAAAAAAGTATGTATCGCATTAGGCTTATTCTTTGGGAGCATATAAGCACCGATGACAACGCCGAAATGAAAAAGATGGAGGAACAATATCGGAAGTATAAGATGGATTTTGAAAAAGATTTCAAATCCTATGAAGCGTTACTCTCAGATGCAAAAGATAAAGAGCTTTATGAAAAAGAGAGAGAATATTTTACCAAGTATTCTGCTTTTATTGAAAAATTCTTTGCACTCTCCAATGCAAATAAAAATGCCGAAGCTAAAGCTTTAGCTCTTGAAAATCGATTAATTTCACAACAGATGACCCAAGTGATCAGTGATCATATGGAGTATAATCAATCATTGGCTGAGCGTGATGCCAAAGAAGCGATCAATG
>DBTO01000164.1:4259-5077 GCA_002307095.1 Sulfurospirillum sp. UBA1314 | reverse complement strand
TACCTTCAGGCAAAAAAGATTTAATTGCATCGCGGTTATCATACGTGCTATTTTCTCTCTCAACCTGCTCAATGCCATCTTGAATGAGTTTCATATTGTTGTATAAAAAGCCTTTTTGAATATTGGCTAAGCCATTTTCCATGTTAAGCATAACAACAGCATTTATTTTTTCAACTTGATCGGCAGCATTGAGAGAAGAGATAAGAGAAAGGGAAGCGAGTAAGAGTGTGATATGAAGGCGTTTCATTATTTCCTCCTTTTAAAAACGCCACCTTAATACCCGTAAGGTGGCGTTACATGTAAAATAGTTTCTAGTGAACTTCTCTCCAGATTTTTACTTTCCAAGCATACGCTAGAAGTGTGAAGAGAACCATATAACCAATAAGTTTATACCCAAGGTCTTCGCGTTCAGCTTTTTTACTATCGCCCACTTTTTCCATATACGCAATCACTTGATTTTGAGCTTTTTCACTCAAGCCAACGCGAGGCATTGATGTACCTGCAAGTTGTTTTTGTGGATTGTTGATGAACGTTGTAAGATACTCTGCCCCTTTGGAGCGAATCATCATGGAAAGATCCGGTGGAACGGTTCCCATATAGGCTTTAAGTGCCTCTTTATCGGTTGTGCTCATGAGCTTATCATATTTAATATCATGACATCGTTGGCACGCATCGATAAAGACTTGTTTATCACTCATAGGAGCAACAGGAGCGATACTTTGAAGGTACGCCACAATATCGGCTATCTCTTGGTCAATATCGCCACCTAGACCAAAGAACGCGATCATCGGATGAGGACGAGACTCATTAAACTTGTG
>DBTO01000164.1:0-3924 GCA_002307095.1 Sulfurospirillum sp. UBA1314 | reverse complement strand
GCAGTGCTAAGATCAGGTGGTACAACACCAAATGAAGCAGAAGCACTGGCATGGTCCATAGGAGCTGCCATCCCTTGTGAACTTACACCATGACAACCAATACAGCCAGCACTTAAAAAGGTTTCAGCACCTTTGATCGCATCGCCTTTTTTACTCGTCGCACCTAAATCTTTAAAGGCAAAATCAGCAGGAGCAACATGAGGGTGCATTTGGGAATGTGCGAAAGGTTCAACACCCCAATAAACAACCGCCGTAAAGAAGATAACAACGGCTAATATTTTTAACTCTCTCATTTGCAACCTCCAGTATTACATTTACAGTTCGCTTCCATTTTCGTAATGATCGGAAGTAGAATAAAGAGGACAAGAAACGTAATGGTCGCACCAAAGCCAACCCATGCGTTATTGCCTGTTGGAGGAAGTTTTCCATAAACAGTTAAAACGATCATATCAATTAACAGTAACCAGAACCAAACGAAAAACAGAGGTCGTTTATGCGCAGGCGCTACATGATCGGTATTTCTATCAAGGAATGGCAAAAGCATAAAGATTACGTTTGCAAAACCAAACGCAGCCAAACCAATGTCCATAGCAGCAACGCCACCAATGTCAAAGAAGAAACCACGAAGTACTTCATAACTCCACAAGAAATACCACTCAGGGTAGATGTGTGCAGGTGTTTTCATATTGTTGGCAGGCTCAAAGTTAATCGGATCCATGGCAAAGTCATAGTGGAAACAGACCAAATAGAAGAAAATGGTAAGGGCAACACCTACAACAAAGAAATCTTTGGAGAGAAATACTGGCCAGAAAGGGACGACTTTAGACTCAACTTTTTTACCATCAAGATATTTTTTCGCTTCATCTTCAAAATCAAAGACTTCTGCTTCTTGGTTATTGACGTGAGGAACTCTTAATGAGTAGAAGTGAACCGCGATTAAAAGTAAAATGACCAATGGGAGTAAGAGTACATGTAACATGAAGAAACGTGTTAATGTTGCATCAGCAACCAAAAAGTCACCTCTGATCCAAACAACTAAAGACTCGCCAATGAAAGGAATACCACCAAAAAGGTTGGTAATAACTTGTGCTGCCCAGTAGCTCATCTGTCCCCATGGAAGCATATAACCACTAAACGCTTCTGCTGAGAACATACCAAAAAGTGCCATACCTGTTAACCAGATAATTTCACGACCTTTTTTGTAAGAACCGTAATAGATACCTGTAAACATATGAATGTAAATGACAAGGAAAATGACGGAAGCGGAAACACCGTGGATATGACGCCACAACCAGCCGTACTCTACCTCTTGCATAATCGTGTAGTTCACACTGTCAAATGCCAGTTTAATGTCGGGTTTGTAGTACATTAAAAGGAAGATTCCCGAAACAATAAGAACCATAAAAAGAACCATTAAAACAACACCCATCGCCCAAAGGAAGTTGATGTTTTTAGGAATCCAATACTCCGTCATCATCACTTTGATGAACTTATTCACTGCTAATCGCTGATCGAGCCAATCGATGAAGCCTGTCGCTTTTCTAATTTCTGCCACGTTTGTCTCCTTTACGCTTTCTTAGGAACAAGTTTTTTATACTCTGGTCCCTCTTCACCAAGAACAAGTTTCGCTCCGTCTATTTTAAAAGGAGGAATGTCCATTGGTCTTGGTGGTGGTCCAAATGTGTTGACACCACTTGCATCAAATTGACCACCATGACAGGCGCATTTAAATTGCTTCGTAGCAGGTGCCCATGTTGGAATACACCCAAGATGGGTACAAAGTCCTATCATCACAGCATAGGTATTGCCCGCAGCGATAACATCCCGTTTTTCATTCTTTGGCATATCCGCACTTTTTTTCAAAATGAAAATCGGCTTGCCCCTCCATTGGATCGTTTGGACTTCTCCCTCTTTCATCGAAGAGAGATCAACGGTGATGAATCCAGCAGATTGTACACTTGGAAGTGGGTCCCAAGTTTTTTTCATAGCACCAAGGGCTATTACGCCACCTGCTGCTGCAAAACCGCCGAATGCCATGCCTATAAAGTCTCTTCTGCTTGTCTCAACAGCCATTCTTTGTTCCTTTCGTGTAGTTTAATTTGTGACAATTTTATCGCATCTTATATTAAGAATCTATGACGTGTGTCAATTATGACAGATTTGCGTCAATATTGTATCAATTATTTTTTTTATTAAACATTTTGATATAGACATGTAAAATATCCAGTGCCGCTGGTGTAATACCACTGATCTCACTGGCCGCGAAAAGTGTTGGAGGGGTAAAGCGTTTTAACTTCTCTACCACTTCGTTACTCAGCCCAGATATGGTACTAAAATCCATCATCGGAGGAATTTTAACGTTGATCATCTCTTTCATCGTATCGATTTGATCTTTTTGCTTTTCAATATAGTTTTTATACTTCGCTTCAATTAAAATCTGCTCTTTAGCCTCTTCGCTAAACGTACTCACCATGGGTGCTAACTTTTCCAGTTTTTCCACGGTAAATTCAGAACGCGCCACGATCTTTTGAAGCGTTACTTTATCGGTGATTTTTTCCTCACCAATGCTTGCTAAAAAGGCATTGTTGTCATTGGAAGGTGTCAGCATTGTCTCTTCAAGGTAAGCTAGTCCCTCTTCAAGTTGCAGCTGCTTTCGAACGACATGTTCATGCGTTTGCTCATCGATCAAACCAATTTTGTAACCATAGGGGGTGAGCCTAAGATCGGCATTGTCTTCACGAAGCAGTAAACGATACTCTGCACGACTTGTAAACATACGATACGGCTCTTTCGTCCCTTTGGTGACCAAATCATCAATCAACACACCAATATACGCCTCATCGCGTCTTAGAATCAATGGCTCTTCATCATTAAGTGCCAAGGAAGCGTTGATGCCTGCCATCAATCCTTGCGCTGCCGCTTCTTCGTAGCCTGTTGTTCCATTGATCTGACCTGCACAGTACAGACCTGAGACTTTTTTGGTCTCTAACGTATGGTTGAGTTCGGTTGGATCGACATAATCGTACTCGATGGCATACCCAAAGCGAACAATCTTTGCATTTTCCATTCCTTCAACCGAATGGATCATACCCAGCTGTGTATCGGTCGGAAGCGAGGTGCTAAAACCGTTGATGTAATACTCAGTCGCTTCGCGTGTCTGCGGCTCAATAAAGAGATGGTGTCGCTCTTTGTCACGAAAACGGTTGATCTTATCTTCAATGCTCGGGCAATAACGTGGCCCTATACCGTTGATTTGTCCTGTAAAAAGAGGTGCTCGGTGGAAATTACTCTCGATAATGGTGTGGGTTTCTTCGTTGGTATAAGCGATGTAGCATGGAAGTTGAAACGGTTTAAAACTTGCGCGGTCGGTTCTGAAGCTAAACGGCAGAGGATTCTCATCGCCTGGTTGAAGCTCCATTTTGGAAAAATCAATCGTTTTAGCATCGATGCGCGCACAGGTACCTGTTTTAAGGCGTCCCATCGTAATGCCCAGCGATTTGATGGAATCGGAGAGTTTAATGGAGGGAAATTCGCCCACACGACCCGATTCGTGTTTGTATTCGCCAATGTGAATGAGCCCTTTTAAAAAGGTTCCCGTGGTAATAATGATTTTTTGTGCATGATAATGGTTGCCCATCGCAGTGATGACGCCGGTGACTTTGCCTTCTTCGGTGAGGATTTGCTCAGCAACTTCTTGGGCTACACTGAGGTTCTCCGTGTTTAGGATGATGGTGCGCATATAGATGCGGTATCTGTCCATATCGATTTGTGCGCGACTGCCTCTGACAGCTGGACCTTTGGAAAGGTTGAGGGTGCGAAATTGAATGCCTGCTGCATCGGTTGCGAGTGCCATTTGTCCGCCAAGTGCATCGAGTTCTTTGACGAGGTGTCCTTTGGCGAGTCCTCCAATAGCGGGATTACAGC
>DBTO01000127.1 GCA_002307095.1 Sulfurospirillum sp. UBA1314 | reverse complement strand
CCTTTTGGACTGTTTGCTGACACGTTGAAAGAGGGCTCAGTGATTGAAGCGCCTGTCATTAAAGATCAGTTTGAAAAAACGGTTAACATTACACCACAAACCAAGCAGATTATCATTGCTTACACCAAATCTCAAGGCGATGTGATGAAAGCTTTTTTTGAAGCCAATCCAAATTACCTTAGTGAGAACAGTGCGTTGTACTTTATGGATGCAACTGCTGTGCCAAGTCTTGTTATGAGCATGTTTATGATGCCAAAATTTAAGAAATACACGTATGGTATTGGCATTATTGACAACGAAAAAGATGCGGCGTATTTTCCTAAAAAAGAGGATAAACTAACGGTGATTAGCCTTGATAATCTAAGCGTTACTGCGATTGATTTCAAAGAAAAACTCTAACAGAGTGGAGAAGTGAATTTCACTTCTCTTGTTCTTTCAAAAGCCTATTTTCTTCATCGCTAAAGATACGCGAACGTGTGATAAACTGATACCCTTCGTCAATTTCCAATGAAAAAGAGTTTCCAAAAGCGGCTTTTTCTTCTTTCACATCGAGAATAACTTGTGAGTAACGAAAGTATTCAAATTGGTCTTTATCAATAAAAAATTCGCATCCTCCTACTTCTCCCATTTTGACATTGCGGGAAGGAACATGAAAATCTTTTTTTTCATAGCACATCGGTGCCGTGCCATCACAGCAGCCACCACTTTGGTTAAAGACCAGTTCGCCATACTCTTTTTTAAGCATTTCAATGACTTTAAGCGCTTCAGATGTCGCGGTAAGACGATGGATGCGCATGCGAGCTCCTTTCAAAGAGAGGTGCATGGGCTTGGTGCCCATGCGTTAGTGCAGTCTAAAAAAATCCAAGTTTATTTTTATTGTAAGACGTCAAGATATTTTTGGTATGTCTGTAAGCGTTGAGCATCATCATATGGGTCTCACGACCGATACCTGATTTTTTATACCCACCAAAAGAGGCATGCGATGGGTAGAGATGGTAGCAGTTGACCCACACACGTCCGGCTTCAATGCCACGTGACATGCTGTGGAGTTGATGCGCGTCTCTTGACCACACGCCTGAACCAAGTCCGTAGATCGTATCATTGGCGATGGCAAGCGCTTCGGCTTCGTCTTTAAAGGTTGTCACACATAGCACTGGTCCAAAAATCTCTTCTTGGAAGATACGCATTTTGTTGTGACCTTTGAAGATGGTGGGTTGGATGTAATTGCCTTTTGGGAAGGTTTTGTTTTTGTACTCAGCTCCCCCGATGAGGCATTCAGCGCCTTCTTCTTTACCGATGCGAATATACTCTAAGATTTTCTCTTTTTGATTGACCGAAGCTTGCGCTCCCATTTTGGTTGTTGGATCAAGTGGATTTTCTTGCGTAATGGCTTTCACGCGCTCTAAAACACGTTTCATAAATGGCTCATAGATAGACTCTTGAATAAGGGCACGTGATGGGCATGTGCAGACTTCACCGCTGTTAAAGGCAAAAAGTACAAGTCCTTCGATGGCTTTGTCAAAAAATTCATCGTCTTTGTCCATGATAGACTCAAAGAAAACGTTAGGCGATTTACCACCGAGTTCCAGTGTAGAAGGAATGATGTTTTCAGTGGCATACTGCATGATGAGCTGACCAGTCGTCGTCTCACCCGTAAAGCCTACTTTTTTGATATCAGGATGCGTTGAGAGGTGTTTTCCGATCTTTCCACCCGCACCATTGATGATGTTAACAACACCTTTTGGTAACACATCTTGAATGGTTTCCATTAGAAGTAAGATAGACATCGGTGTTGCGCTTGCTGGTTTTAAAACAACGCAGTTTCCAGCAGCAATTGCAGGAGCGATTTTCCATGCTGCCATCAAAAGAGGGAAGTTCCACGGAATGATTTGCGCGACAACGCCCAAAGGCTCGTGAATCTCTTGCGAAATGGTATTTTCATCAAGGTCTGCCACGGTTCCTGCTTCGCCACGAATGACCGAAGCAAAGTATCTGAAATGATCGACCACTAAAGGAACATCTGCTGCTAACGTTTCGCGAACGGCTTTACCGTTGTCAAGTGTTTCTGCAATCGCGAGTGCTTCGAGGTTAGCTTCGATTTTATCTGCAATTTTATTGAGGAGTGTACTTCGCTCGATGACGGAAGTATGTTTGTAGGTTTCAAACGCTTTAACGCCTGCTGCAACGGCGGCATCAACATCAGCGGTGGAAGAGCGTGGAATTTTCGTTAAAAGTTCACCATCAACGGGTGAGAGGTTGTCAAAATATTCACCACTAAGAGGTGGAACCCATTCTCCACCAATAAAGTTTTCATAACGAGGTTTATACGTAGGTCTTGAATATGCCATTTTTGCACCTTTCTCGATAAAGTTAAAAGATAATAATTATCTCTTTGGTAACTCTATTCCAGCAAGCTTTAACAACAAAGACAATTCAAAAATTAACTCTATTTTTTACAAAATATTTAATTTATAACAAAAATATCGTTTTAAAACACTTTACATGTAAAGATGTGAGTGGGATAATTTTAGCAACACTCTAACTCGGTTTGGTCCATAAATGCGATGCCTTTTTCAAAATTGTACTCTTCAAAAAGACTACTCATGTAAAAGATGTGCGAACAGATGTGGTACAAAATATCTTTAGAATCTTTTTTGGCAAAAACCTCTTTATAATTTTTAGGAATGAGTGTTTCAAAACGTATCCATAGTTCATTTTTCGCCTCCGGATGTAGAGTGAAAAGTTCATACATCGCATCCAAAACGAAAATAGCATTTTCGTAGCAGTCGATATTTGCAAATGTGACATAGCGGTCACGAACTTCTTCCGTCATTTTTTCTCCTTATCGTGTGATCTTTGGAACACAATCTATATAGTAACGTAGCCAAATCATAGGAAGATTATGCCCTATTATGCGCAAAAGTTATTTGACAAAAGGCGCGTTTCATTTGATGTATTGTGTCAAATGTATACAAAAAATAAAAAATTGTCTTTTCTGAAACGGTATAATTTGGCGATACACATACATCTTGAAAAAGGATCTTTTTGGAATATGTTTCTGCGGTGACATTGCATTTTATCTTACGCGTCTTAGAGTCGAAATACAAAATAGACACCAAGGCGCTTTTAGAAGAAGTTGACATCAATGCTGACATCTTTTTAGAAGAAAATAGCTATGTCCCAAGTGATAAAATCAAAGCTTTGTTTCAAAAAGCGGCCGAACTTTGCCAAGATCCTTGCCTCGCGTTACATCTAGGAACAACATCATCGTCTGAATCTTTAGGATTACTCGGGTATATGCTTGCCAATAGCGCCAATGTTGAGCAGATGTTAAGACGGTTATGCAATTTTTCAATTTTGATCGGGAAAAATCTTCACTTTACGTTTCTCCCTGAAAAAGAGCAGACAAAACTGCTTTTCACCGTTGGGGAAAATCCTCTCATTCCCATACCTACACATCAAGTCGAAATTCATTTAAGTGCGATCATTACGCTGATTCGTCAGCTCTGTGGGCAAGAAATTGTACCAAAGGCTACACATTTTCACTATGCAAAAGTTTTGATTATTAAAGAGTATGAGAAGCTTTTTGGAACACATTTGGTATTTGATGCGTATGAAAATGCACTGTTTTTTTCAAAAGAAACCTTGTCGATTCCGCTTAAAAATGCCTATCCAGGGCTTTTGAAATACTTTGAATCGCAAGCAGAAAAAATCATCGATAATTTTCATGACGCCAGCTGGAACAATAAAGTGCGCAAGCTCATTTTAGTCCGTCTTGGCAACGAGCCTGTCGATATTGAAACCGTTGCCTCGTTGTTACATGTAAACGTGAGAAGGTTGCAGCACTATTTAAAACAAGAGGCATTTAGCTACTCAAAATTGTTAGAAGATGTGCGGAAAAAATTGGCGGTGTATTATCTCCAAAATTTTTCGATTGACATTGGAACGATAGCCATCTACTTGGGCTACAACGATCTGAGTAGTTTTACACGAATCTTTAAACAATGGTATGGCATGGCACCTCAAACGTATCGCGCCAAACTGCCTTACAATCTTGGGCATGCCGCCATTATGACAGATGAGTCAACGACGCATTTTGACTCAGATAGACAAGACACGCTTCCAAACTTGAAGCGATGACATTGTGTGAAAACATAAGGTTGTGTGTCAGTCCAAAATCTTCAATCGCCATACCCAACGCATCGCAGTTAGCATCTCCTAAATGAAGAATGGATTGCGTTTTTTCTTTAAGTGTGCGCAGATCCGCTGAATAGGCAACCACTTTCTTCCCTAACCCTTGCGCAAACCCTACCTCCCAAACCGTCCCACTATCAGGCTCTGGTCCTCTAAAAGGCGAGAGATTAGCGATGACATTATCACACGCATGAATCATCTTCAGATTCGCCTGCCGAATTGCTTCGGCTATCTCGTTAGGATGATTGCCTGTAATGATATTATCAAGTGGAAAAAGCCCTTCAAACCCATATTTTTCACAAAGAAGTTTATGTGCAGTGCCTATTTCAAGCGCATTGGCTAAAAAGACTTCAGGACCAGCAAGATAAATTTTTTGCATGAGAATTTCCTTGAAAGATAAAAAACGTAAATAATATTGAATTGTAACATGTTGAAGAATTTATTTTGAAGAAAAGGTGGTGCGGATAAGAAGACTCGAACTTCCATACCTTGCGGTACCAGATCCTAAGTCTGGCGTGTCTACCAATTTCACCATATCCGCACACAACAGTAGTAAATTTTGCGAAGCTAAAGCTTCGTCTTAAAAGGTGGTACGCCCTACACGATTCGAACGTGTGACCTACGCCTTAGAAGGGCGTTGCTCTATCCAGCTGAGCTAAGAGCGCATCTTCTCGGTTTAGGTGGTGCGCTCGAAAGGAGTCGAACCTACAACCTACGGATCCGAAGTCCGTTGCTCTATCCAATTGAGCTACGAGCGCATAAACCGCTCTAAACAATGGGGTGAGTGATGGGGATCGAACCCACGACCCTCAGAACCACAACCTGATGCTCTAACCGACTGAGCTACACCCACCATCATTTTAATATGACATGGTCGGGGCGAAAGGATTCGA
>DBTO01000267.1 GCA_002307095.1 Sulfurospirillum sp. UBA1314 | reverse complement strand
TGATTGCCGCCATTATGGGGCATGAGGTGGGGCAAAACTCAGGTAAAAAGCCTAAGTCTTGATGTCGCATGGAGTGTTATCAAGGGTGCAGATAGTGCCTCTTTTAAGATGACAGTACACTTTTTTACGCAATACGCCTTGGGTTATTTTGACGGTGATGCTTCTGCTGTTTTGCTTTTTATGGCAGCTGACTTTTTCAAAAAGGTTGAGTTGCCCTCTTCCTATCTTGTAGCCCAAGGTTCCACCGCCAAGCAATGCCGCAACAATCGATGAAATACATGTCACATCCATAGATACATCCTTTTATTGATAAGCAATTATACCAAAAGGATCTATCTGTGAATCAACACTTTAAGGAGTCAAAATGAATGAGTTAATCAAACTGGAATTTGTGGAGGGAGAAGCGAGGGTCAGCCATGACTTGATCGCTAAGGGGATGGGTGTAGATGCAAAAAATGTCAGGCAACTAATCGACGCACATTGCGAAGATTTCGAGAGTTTTGGGGTGGTGTCGTTTGAAACGACAGCAGTTTCTGAAGAAAAACTGAAACAAAATCCTGATGCAAAGCCGAGAAAGATTTACTACCTCAATGAACAACAAGCCACGCTTGCTATGACCTATATGCGTAACTCAGAGCAAGCGAGAATGTTTAAGATGGCGTTGGTTCGAGCGTTTTACGCTATGAAAAGTAAGCTTGAGGGAGGTAGTGGTGGTTTTGGTGAGGCGTTCGAGCTTCTTGCCAACTCTCAAAAACAACTGGCTGAGGGCTTTTCCATTATGGCGGGAAGTCTTAAGAGTCTTAGTGATGGGCAGATGCAGATCATCGAGCTTATTTCGCAACTGCAAAGTAACACACCCGTGCGCTATGAGGGACGCATCGAACGCCTTGGTATCAGCGAGTCTCAGAAGCAAAAGTTCGTCTGCCTCAACCCTGAGCTGCACGATAACCCTGAAGAGCGAGAGATGTTTACGGTCAATGTCGTTGAGATACTCAAGCGTTACCCCAGTGGACTTTTTCAAGGAATGCTTTTATCGAAAAGTGACTACCCATCCAGCGCACGCACGAGGAGATGGTTACAAGATGGCATCGGTGAGTTTTGGAACATGGAGCTTCGCCCAGGGCGAGGCTATTTGTACTTTATTTAAGGAGATACCTATGCCTGATATGACAGCGATACTCCCAGTGGTGGCAATATTTGTCGTATTGTATGTGGTGCTAAGGCGCAAGCCTAGGGCTAAAACGGAGAACTTAGAACCGATCAAAAGCGTTCTTGGATTTAAGAAAGGAGAAGATGATGGGAAAAGCAAAGCCGACTTATGAGCTAGATTTAATGGTGTGCGACATTATCTGTCAAGATGGGAAACGCCCTACTATTTTCATTAAGACAGATACTAATTCGCGCCATATTGAGTTTTTGAAAGGAGAAAATGATGAAAAAAGCATACGTACTATTGACAAATCAGCTTGAGCAAGCAAAAGCTAAGAAGGTGTTATTTTCAAACTATTCTTTTGTTGACGATGAGATTAAAACACTTACAGACGCAATTATGGAACTTGAAGCGTTCCGTGAAAGCTTTGAGGTGATGCAAAAACTGGGGGAAGAGTTAAATGGTATCAACCCTGAACTTACGATAGTAAAGCTTGTTCGAGCGGCACTTAAGGAGTGATGATGCACGACACAAAAACAGAGCATGACGTGGATGAGGCGTTGCTAGCACAACAAAGAGAAATCGACAAGATAAACGCGATGACACATGAAGAGCTAGCGCGTAAATGGAGATATGCACCGATTGGTGATGATTACTTTAATGAGGACTTGCCTTACTACGAGGTATTTCGTGCGAGGCTATACGACCACTTTGGCGGTTTTACGCCTGCGATAAGCAAAGCAATAGGATGGGGACGATGATTAAGTTTTTAAAAAGATTAGCTTGCATTATTTGGTTTTGCTTTAAACATCGTGATGGGGTGCTGTATGTATGTGACCTAAATGGTGTTGACGGTAAATACCTAGTAGTTAGGGCAGATGGGCGGGACAATACAGGTGAACAATACATTGTCCTTAGAATAGACAACGGTTCCAAAACTGCGACAATCGCTCGCCAAGCATCTTGGGTTTATATCTCCGCTATGGAAAAGATTAACCCAAAAGCTTACCTTGAGATGAAGTGGTTTATGGAACGTACCGCTAATGACTTTGGAAAGGAAAACCTATGCAACTAGATGATGTGATCGAAATGATCGAAGATGCAATGAAGCGAATAGATGAAGATGAGAGGTTCCATTATGAGCCTGCGAATGTCTTTAGTAATGCGATTTTGGCATTGATACAAGCTGATTTAAATGCACAGATGAAGGCTTATAAACAAGTGCTTTTTCTATTGCAAAAGTTGAAAGAATCGGAGGTGCAAGATGAAAGCAAACTTTGACAATATGAGAAGAACCGCTACTGCACAGATGAATGTGTTGCAACAGGTGCTGAATGTACAAATCCTTAGCATGGCTAACTATGGCGAAGAAAGTGCGCGACAAGTAGAAATTGCTGAAGCTTTTAATGATCTTGCATACAGTGTTGATATGTTGAATTGTATTTATGATGATGACATAGAAGATGATGCAAATGATCTCTCTGAAGAGCTAGAGATTAAGAGACTAGAGTTTGAGGAGGAGGATACAAATGACGAATAACGAATTTTGGAAGTCCTACGTGGCAAAGTGCTCTGAAAAAGGTCTACCCCCCCGCTATGAGAGTGCCGAGGAGTTTGCAAAAGCGATGAACGAGCCTCCGAAGCCTTATAGTACAGATGACTTTGCGCCTAAACGTGATATTGAAGAATGGCACGCATTTGAGGAAGGTGTCGACAACATTGATGTTGGGGACTTGGAAGACTTTGAACAGGTTGCAGAAGATGCGAAGAAAAGACGAAAGGAGGGAGACGTGAAAAAGGTCGAATGGAAACGATGCGCAGAGTGCAATGAGATGAAAGCAGATAGCGAGTTTAAGAGCTTCCGTGGTGGAAAGATTGGCAATGTTTGCAAGATCTGTGCGGGTAAGAAAGTAAGAGCTGGCAAGAAGACAAAAGAAGAGATCGCAACGCCTCCTATACCTAAGATCGTGCGAGCTAAAGACGTAGAGCTTTTTATGGATGAAGGGGAATTAGCCTTTCTTGAAAGTAAACCTTTATCCCTCCCCGAAGATGCATGCGATGCTGCCGATGCGCTTAGATTTGCTTTACATGTAAAAGAAGAAACACCGCTTTTGAAAGAGGCAAAGCCCCTTTTGGCGATGAGCGCAGAGGCATTTGAAGCGGCTATCTTGTTCGCTTATGAGAAAGGCAAGGAAGATGCGGAGGTGCTAGACGTTGAAGAAATTACACCGATTGGTGCTGAGAGCTTCGCTATGCGAGCTATTTTGAGATTGAAGGAAGGAGCTTAGAGATGACAGTAGAAGAGTTGAT
>DBTO01000022.1 GCA_002307095.1 Sulfurospirillum sp. UBA1314 | reverse complement strand
ATCTCAAACAACGCCTTGATATTGTCGACGTCGTAGGCTCGTACTTAGAGCTGAAAAAAAATGGTGCCAACTATAAGTGTGTCTGCCCATTTCACAACGACACCAGCCCAAGCCTTGTGGTGAGCCCCTCGAAACAAATTTACCACTGTTTTGCCTGTGGCGCAGGAGGCGATAGCATCAAGTTTGTGATGGAATACGAAAAACTCTCCTACCCCGAAACCATCGAAAAACTCGCCAATATGGTCAACTTTTCACTCTCCTACACCACCAATGAAGGGGTGAAAAAAGAAGATCGAAAGTTGATGGAGACGCTCAATCTTTTTTATGTGAAACAACTTGATTTTACCCCTTTTGCCAAAGAGTATCTGGTAAAACGAGGCATCTCTGAGGCTTCCATCGAGAAGTTTGAGATCGGCTACGCACCCGCTTCCTTTGCCACGCTTGATTTTCTAAGCAGTCGAGGGTATGCGATGAGTGAGAGTATGGAGTACGGCGTCGCCGGTGTGGGGGAGAACAATCAGCCGTATGCGCGTTTTATCGAACGCGTGACCTTTCCCATCTATTCACCGAGCAACCGACTTGTTGGTTTTGGAGGACGAACCCTCTCCAATCATCCTGCCAAATATGTCAATTCGCCCCAAACCAAACACTTTAACAAATCCCAACTGCTTTATGGCTATCAGCTTGCTAAAGAGAGCATTTACAAGAAAAAAACCATCATCATCACCGAAGGGTATCTTGATGTCATCATGCTGCATCAAGCAGGCTTCACCCACGCCGTTGCAACACTTGGAACCGCGCTTACAAACGAGCATGTTCCGCTCATCACGAGGGGTGATCCTGAAGTGATTGTGGCGTACGATGGCGATGATGCAGGCATCAATGCCGCACTCAAAGCTTCGTTTCTCTTAAGTGCGCATGGCATTAAAGGGGGCGTTGTGCTCTTTGGCAATGGCATGGACCCTGCCGATATGGTGCAAAATGGGTTGATGGATGCACTCAATCATCTCTTTAGAACCCCGCAACCCTTCATCGAGTTTGCACTAGAGCGCATGGTCAAAAAGTACAATCTCAAAGACCCATTAGCCAAACAACAAGCCCTAACCGAGGCGATGAGTTACCTTAAAACACTGCCTCAAGCGATTCAAGAGAGTTACACAGGCATGCTTTCCGAAAAACTGGGATTGCATCACAATTTGGTCAAAATCCAAAGCCATAAACCCCAACGTCTCGATAAAAAAGAGCGTGTGTTTGAAGACATGTTGGAGTTGACCATCATTAAAACAATTCTCAGCCAGCCAAACCTGATCGACACGGTGCTCGACACCATCGATAGTTCGATGTTCAAAACCCATCATGAAGAGTTTACGCTTCTATTGGAAAATCAACTCGAACACCCCAAACTCAGACGTATTCTGCTTTGGGAAGATATTAAAATTTACGATGAGAAGTCACTCATTGCCTCGATGGTCGCTTTTTTGTACCATTACTACAATGAAAAGTTCCAAGAGATCAAAACGGCTCGTGAACTTAGTTACGATAAAAAGCAGTTTTTGATCCGCAAGATACAAGAAAAAATGATGAAATTAAAACAAGGTGAATTGGTTCCGTATGAAAGCATTAGTACTCTATAGTGGCGGGCTTGACAGCATGCTCGCAATGAAACTCTTAAGCGATCAGGGCATTGAGGTCATTGCTCTGCACATTAACATTGGATTTGGTATCAAAGAAGACCATTATGAAACGCTCAAACGCCGTTCCGCGATTGCAGGCGCAACCCTCGAAGTGATCGATGTTCGCGACCAATATATCCAAGAAATTCTCTTTAGCCCCAAACACGGCTATGGCAAACAGTTCAATCCGTGCATCGACTGTCATGGGTTTATGTTCACGGTCGCAAAATCTCTGCTTCCGCGCTATGGCGCTTCGTTTATCGCAACCGGTGAAGTGGTCGGACAACGCCCTATGAGCCAAAACAAAGACGCGTTGCGCCTTGTGAAAAAGATCGCCAATGACATCGATGAAGACATCATTCTTCGTCCCCTTTGCGCGCTTGTGATGGAAGAGACCAAGCCTGAACGGGAAGGCTGGGTTGATCGAAGCAGACTTTTAGGACTCAATGGCAGAGGACGTCATGCACAACTGGCTCTTGCCAAAGAGCTCGGCTGGGAAGATTTTCCCACCCCTGCAGGCGGATGTCTGCTGACCGATGTGCAATTTAGTGCCCGTATGCGCGATTTCATCGCACACGACACCTTTGTCAAAGAGGACATTGACGTGCTCAAAAATGGAAGGCATTTTAGACTTCCTGATGGTGCAAAACTGGTCATTGGGCGCAATGAGCACGAAAACGATTTTCTTGATTCCTTGCACAATCCCAAGTTTAATCTTTTACATGTAAGCGGTGAAATGAATGCACCAAGTTCCCTTCTTTCCAAAAATGCTTCCGAATCAGATGAAGCGATTGCGTGTCGAATGGTGCTTAGTTTTACCAAAGCCATTCCAGAGCAAACCTATGCACTTAGTCTTGGCGAACGCACTCTTCATGCGACACCTTATGCAAGCAAAGAAGAGAGCAAAAAATATCTCATATAGTTTTTTAAAGATATTTTTTGTACCATATTGGGCTATAGAATTATAATATTAGGATTATGAGATGGGCTTATCAAACAAAATGATTTTTTTAGTCGTGGATGATTCCAAAATATCGCGGCGATGGCTGATCGAAATGATTCCGAAAAAAATCCTTGAAAATGCTGAAGTCATCGAAGGATGCAACGGTGAAGAGGCGATCGCACTTTACACAGAGCATCAACCAGATGTCGTTTTTTTAGATATTACGATGCCCATTATTGATGGGTTTGAAGCGTTGGAAGCTATACGCGCAATTAATAAAGATGCACTGGTGGTGATGGTCTCAGCCGATCGTCAAAAAAGCACGAAAGAGAAAGTTTTAAGCCTTGGCGCTTCGGCACTGATCTCAAAGCCTGTCGATGAACAAGAATTTCGTACAACCCTCTTAAAGTTGGTATTTTAAATGACGACACCCTATTTTAACCCGCAACAAGAAGATATTTTAAAAGAGTTAATTAACGTCTCCTTCGGACTCTCCGCCTCTTTAATTGGCGATATGCTTGACAACCATGCCAAACTGCACATTCCCGATATTTCTAACATTGCAATCCATAATTTAGACGATAAAATCATCGAAGTCTTGGAAGAAGAGTATGAATTTTATCTCACAAAACAGCGTTTTCTAGGCTCATTTAATGGCGAAGTGCTTTTTGTTTTTAATAGCTATTCTGCCCGTGCTTTTTGTGATCTTTTACTCAAACAAGAGATGAGTGATGAGAACGATATCAAATCTTCTATTTTGGAACTCACCAACATTATCACTTCCGCATGTATTGGAAAATTTTGTGAAATCATTCATGGTGAGACCATTTTTAAAGTCCCATCCATCGAAAAACGTGAAATTTCTGAAATGGACAAATATGACAAAATCGAAGGTTATGACAATGTCATCGTCATCAAAACCGCGCTCGATATCGAAAAAGAGAATATCTTGGGGCATATGTTTATACTTCTGAACAACGAAATGCTTGATCACCTTAAAAATACAATTGATAAGATATAACGATGATAAACTGCGAAAAAATTATTGATTCTATCAATGTGGGTATCTTGACGATTGATGCTGATCTTAAGATCTACTCTGTTAACAAATGGTTTGCCGTACACAGCGACATTGATGTAGAACAGACCATCGGGAAAAATCTTCTTGATCTGTTTGAGCTCTCACCTGAGAGCCTCAAATCTCTAAAACGCCATATCAAAGCAGCGCTCACACTGGGCGGTCCCTCTTTTTTTACCGCAGATGCAAACCACTATCTTTTTCCAATGAAAAACTCCATTACGACGAAATCCATTTTTGAGTTTATGCAACAAGATATCACGATTATGCCTTACAATAGCGAGCAAAAACAGGTCACGATCCTTATTTACGATCAAACCAGTTTGATGGAAGAAAAAGCCAAATGCAATAAAGAGAGCGAAGAGCTTGCCAATGCTAACAAAGTGGCAAATGCGACGATTCGAAAACTCGAAACGGCTAAAAACAAACTGCTGAAACAAAAAGAGATCATCTACAAACAGGCGCATTATGACCATCTGACCTCCTTAGCCAACCGAACGCTTCTAACACAACGCATGCAGCTTTTGATCGAAAACAACCAAAATAGCGGTAAGAAATTTGGTGTGCTCTTTTTGGATCTGGATAACTTCAAAGAGATTAATGACACACTCGGACATGATGTGGGCGATATGATTTTGATTCATGTGGCAAAATCACTGCTACTGGCAACGAGGAAGAGTGATACGGTTGCACGTTTTGGAGGGGATGAGTTTATCATTTTAGTGGATGATATTGAAGAAGAAAAAAATCTCAATCACATTGCTACCAAGCTGATTCAAGCCATCACGCAACCCATTCGCATTCGAAACTTTGATTTACATGTAACGACCAGTATTGGCATTAGCCTCTTCCCAAATCATGGTATTGATTTTAATCAACTCATTAAAAATGCTGACCTTGCCTTGTATGTTGCCAAAGCAGAAGGTCGAAATACCTATAAAATTCACCGCGCTTAAGGCTATACCACTTCTTGAAGTGGTATACCTCTTTTAAAAGAACTCGATATCGTCATCCTCATTGGTTTCCAAACTTTTCTCTTCAAAAATGGCTTCAATCTGAATACACGAACTTAAAAGGGATGAGTCAAGATAGTGAATATCCCGAGCAATCTGCGTAATGAAAACATTTTCCCGCCAAGCGGAAAGATCATGTAAAAGGTTCAAAAGCATTGCCGCAAGCCGTTTGGATTTTTCAACATCAAACTGCTCTTCTGTTAATGTTCCTAAGAAATTAATGAGCGTTCTTACCGCAAAGCCTAAGTGTTCAAACTCCATCAGCTCCGCCAAAATCTCCGCATACTCTTGGAAATTTTCATAAATAATCGTTAAATGACGTTTATTGGGCTCTTTTTCAAAGGCTAAAATGGCTTTATCGGTCTCATCATTGATGATCTCTAAACCATCGATTTTTGAGAAGAACGAGATGGCTGTTGAGTTAACATATTCTACGGCACTTAAAACGTTATCATGCGTTTTGGAAAGAATCTTTTTCGCCTCATCACTCACTTCCATCACGGCATTATTGGAAGGTTGTTTGATCTCCTTGATCTCTTTATCGAGTTGAAATGTCAACATCTCAGAGGAGAGAATATATTTGGCGCTCGCAAAATGTTTGAGCAGGATATTTTTAATAATATTGCTCCGAAGTGGCTTTACATGTAAAAGCATCATATAGAGTTTTTCGTCATTTTCTTCCACCACAATACTGCACTCATACTCATGTTTTAAAAGCCACAACGCAAAGCCGTAAATGATTCTCACGCAGTCACTGAGGTTGATGATATTTTTCTCACCATTAAGCCAATAGTCCCAATATTGCGCCAACGATTCATTATTGTCAATGCGAAACATCGTCGAACGATGAAACACATGCGCGTTAAAAGGATTGATGGCGCGTGGGTATTTTGGAATCTGCTGATTGCGCTGTGCAATAATGCGCAAATACTGCTTCAGTCGCTGTAAAAAGTGCTCCGCATTGAGTGGCTTTGTGATGTAATCTTCGGCACCCAAAGCGAGCATTCTGTTTTTTGAACCCTCATCATCTAAAGCGCTGAGGGCTATAATCATACTTTTTTTGTTGACCTGTTTGATAAACTGTGTCGCCTCGAACCCATCCATATTGGGCATCATAATGTCCATAAAAATCAGATCAAAATGGTTCTTGACACACATTTCTACGGCAACTTGCCCATCTTCTGCTTCGTAAACTTCGATATCTTCGACCTCTTCAAGGAGAAGATTGAGCGTGAGACGATTATTGTCATTGTCATCAACGATCAATACTTTACACATTTTTTTGCTCCTTTAATCGCTTGGTTAAAATAAATTTTGCCCCACCCAGTGGAGGTGAATCTTCAATTTTATACTCAAATTTAAGTCCTTCACACAGCAGCTTTACAAAATGAAGCCCAATGCCTGTTCCCTTCTTTTCAACGCCACTAGGCACCGAAGAGCTTTGCGTATACAAGGCAAAAACTTCTTCTTTATTTTGAATACCTTTGCCATCATCTTGCACAATAATCTCAATCGTTTCATTGTCCGATGTTAATGAAATTTCAACAATAGAGCGCCCGTATTTGATCGCATTGGAGATGATATTGGAGAGAATCTGTTTAAACCGAAACTCATCACTCGTGATGAAAGGGTCACTCTCATCGCTTTGAAAAAAGAGCATCCGTTTATAATCAAGAGCCAAGGCTCCATGTTTTTCAAGAACATCCAAAATAGCCTCTTTCACACTAAAAATAGTCAAGTTATAGTGTAATTTTTGATGACGTAATTTACCAAGATCTAAAATATTGGTGACATTTTCCAGCATCGAAGAGGCACTTTTATAGATCTGCTCAAGCAGATAAACACGCTTAGATTTGGGAACTTCCTCAATGTGTGGCATGTGTTTATACAAGTACTGCGAAAAGTTCAAAATAGCATTCAACGGTGTTTTAAGCTCATGCGTAAAGAGGACTAAAAAAGCATCTTTTGCTTCAGAGAGCTCTTCTTGCTCCTGTGCTTTACGTCTGATTTCATTGGCAATACGCTCTTTTTGCAAAAATTGGGTAATGTCATGGCGAATCGCAAGGTATTGAAGAATTTTGCCACTGATTTCGTCTTTAAAAGGGATTATCATCGTCTCAGCCCAAAAGTCACTGCCGTCTTTGTTACGATTAAGTACATGCTCTCGCCATACTTTACCTTGAGTAATCGTACGCCACATATCGGTAAAAACTTCGGGTGCGGTTTGAGGATGTTTTATGATACGGTGATTATGCCCTATGAGCTCTTCGAGACTAAATCCTGTTGTCTTTAAAAAATTGCCATTGACATAAGTAATGTTCCCTTCAACATCTGTTTGTGAGACAATCGCATTATCAATCAATGTTTGAAAATAGTGGTGTTCGGCAAGGTAAACGTCACGGCTTATCTTGTTAATACTCTGTTTAAAATGCTCCAATAGTGCCCATTGCTCACTCTTCATGCTCAGATATCGATCGCATTTAAGCGCTAAAATTTCATCCAACATTAAAAGATTATCGGTTTGCAGAAAAAGGATAATTTTGACCAAAGGATAGCAATCTTTAAGTTGTTGAAGTACAGGAAGATAGAGATGTTCGTTTGCAGCACTCAGCGATCCAAAGATCAGATGAATCTCTTCTGCTTCCATAATTTTGCTGATATCCAAAGGATCCATGCTTACATGTAAACCATTACAAAGCATTTTAGCAGCTCTTACAAACGCTTCATCATGTACGATTTCCCCAAGGAGCAGTGCTGAAACAGCATGAGATTTGTAAAAATAATGCTCTGTCATCGGTACTCCTTAGGATAATATTTTAACAATCGTGTGTGCAATTTCACCCAACGGCACAATTTCATCTACACCCCCCAGTTTGATCGCCTCTTTGGGCATCCCAAATACCACACAACTCTCTTCCGATTGGGCGATCGTTTTGGCTCCAGCATCGTGCATATGCGTCAATCCTTTGGCACCATCGCTTCCCATACCGGTTAAAAGCACACCCACAGCATTGCTACCCGCTACTTTAGACACAGAGTTAAAAAGCACATCGACACTGGGAGCATGCCCACTGACTTTTGCACCAACGCCAATTTCAATAAGATAATTTGCACCCGATCGTCTGAGAACCATATGCTTTCCACCTTGCGCGATATACGCCGTTCCTTTTTGAAGAAAATCCCCATTATGCGCCATTTTGACATCAATGACACAGGCTTGATTGAGTCTATGGGCAAAGGATTCAAGAAAACTTTGTGGCATATGTTGCACCACCAATACCGCAGGAATATTTTGAGGAAGTCCGCCAAGCACAACTTTAAGCGCCTCCGTTCCTCCTGTACTCGAACCAATCGCAATTATTTTGAGGGTCGTCTCCGAAAGACTTGTCAAATTACTGCTGCGTTTCACCGTGGGAAGTTTTTTTTGCACGCGTGCGTACGAGGCATTCACTACTTTTTGAATGAGCTCCTCTTTAATTTCCTCTTTTCCATCGTAAATATGCGAATGCGGTTTTGTCACATAATCCACAGCTCCCGCTTCAAGAGCATCAAGCGTGGTATTGGCACTGTTACGGGTTAACGAAGAGACCATCACCACCGGCGTAGGATAGTAGAGCATCAATTTTTGTAAAAAAGTGACGCCATCCATACGAGGCATCTCCACATCCAAGCAGATGACATCGGGTTTAAGCGAAACGATCATATCACGGGCAATGTAGGCATCGGCGGCTAAACCAACCACCTCAATACGCGCATCGCTTTCTAAGATTTCACGTAAAATATGCCGGGCAGTGGCGCTATCATCTACAATCAGGACACGAATCATTCCATAATCTCATTTTGTACGTATTTTAAGATAATGCGATTGACATCACTGATCATCATAATGCGTCTACCATTATTGCCACCCGTATCTTCTGCTTTAATGGCAATGGTGTATTGTCTTAAAATCTCTTTGGCAATTAAAACATTCTTCTGCCCGATCAGTTGACCCTCAGAGTTTGAACGATGAATATTTGCTCCTCCAAAAATTTTTGCTTCCATATTATGCCGCAGACAGCCGATATTTTCCATGTTTTCGATCAATTTTGGAATCGCAATATTGCCGTATTTTGGACTTTCCAGTCCATTACCATTCCACAGTGGCAACAAATAATGATTCATTCCACCAATGAGTTCGACTTTATCGTACAAGCACACACTCACACATGAGCCCAGCACGGTAACAATTTCGGTTGGTTTAATGCCCACAAAAATTTCACCCACATGGATAAATTTACGAGGTACCATTAAAATTCTTTCATCTCTTGGGTATCTTCAAACATAAATTCATTCGCACTTTCACTCATAAGTGCCTCGGCTTTGGATGTATCTTGCAGTTTGAGACAAATCGTAAACTTTGTCTCTTGCTCATTTGAGGTGTAATTCACTTCACCATCAAGCGATTCAACCAACGCATTTACAATGCTCAGTCCAAGCCCAAGCCCATCAACCGATGTCTTGGCTTTACTTACATGAACACCCACGTTTTTAAACCGACTAAAGATCTCTTTATTGGGCTCTTTGACAATCACATCGCCCGTATTAGCAATGCTGATCAAAAGCCTATCGTTTTCTACAGATGCCTTTATCAGGACTTTGTGCACAGGCAAAGAGTATTCGCACGCATTTGAGATAAGGTTTGAAAAAATCGTATGCAATTTCTTTGCATCACTTACAATCAAACGATCCACATTAATTTCGCGCACAAATGTCAGCTCTTTTTCTTCAATAAGATAACTAAACGCCTCTTTTGCTTCATCAATAATCAGATTTAAACTGACTTCACTCCAATAATTGGCAATCTCGCCTGCTTCGATCTCTGCGGCAGTAAAAATATTATTGAGTTGAAAATCAAGTTTATGCAATTCCATATCTAACAGCAGCTTCATGGTCTGCGTTTTGGGTGTATCTTCGTTTTTGCGCATCATGGATGAGAGATTCAGAAGAGAGCTCAAAGGGTTATTGAAAACATTTTTGATTAATGAGAGAAATTCGCCTTTAATAGAATCATGCTCTTTAAGTTTTTCATTGAGTACGTAAAGCTTTTTGGTCAAAAATGCCATCTCTTCCAGTGTACTGTTTTTCTGATCAAACCTGCGTTTTACCTCTTCAAGTAAAATGGCATCACTCACATCATCAAAATTTTTAGTTTCAGTCATATTATCCCTTTTGATAAATTGAAGCACTTTGAGATCTAAAATCGCGTTTCATGTCGGTCAGTGCTTCGGAACTTCCTATAAACAGATACCCTTCTTTGGGTAAAATCGTATAAAAACGATCCACAAGAGCACTTTGGGTTGGCTTGTCAAAGTAGATCATGACGTTGCGGCAAAAGATAATGTTAAATGTTTTTTTCTCAAAAAGGCTAAAATCACCCGTTACAAGATTGAACTCTCGAAAAACAATCTGTTTTTTAAGCACATCACTAATACGATAATGTACCTCATCCCCGATCATTTCAGGCTTAAAATATTTGCGTAAATACTCTTCCCCCAACGACTCCCCTGCTTTTTGACTGTAGAGCCCATTCATGGCGATCTTAAGCACTTTGGAGGAGACATCGGTTGCTAAAATTTTGACATCGTACTCTCTGTCTTTGGGGAGATGTTCGGCTAAAAACATAGCGATACTATACGGTTCTTCGCCGCTTGAACACGCCGCAGACCAGATACGAAGCCTTCCACCGGCTGATTTTAAAATGGCAGGAAGGTGGGCTTTGAGAAATTCCCACTGTTTTTGCTCTCTAAAAAAAGAGGTGACATTGGTGGAAATCAACGAAGAGAGGTATTCAAGCTCCGCACCTTTTTTATCGGCAACTAAATAGTCATAATATGCTCTATAACTCGCTAACCCCAAATGTTTAACTCTTTTGGCGAGTCTTGCTTGTACCAAATAGATTTTGTGATCTCCCAACGAAATGCCGATATGTTGGTAAATATAGGCTTGAAACAGCGTAAATTCTTTGCGACTAAGAACAAGCCTTTCCATCATCAGTATAACTCTTCAACATTGAGGATGAGGGCTATTTCGCCATTGCCCATTACAGCGCCTCCACTGACTCCTTCAGTTTTGGCTAAAAATTCACCCAATGTTTTAATGACCACTTGTTGTCTGCCCACTAATTCATCGACTAAGAGTGCAAATTTTCCTCTAGCATTTTCAATGCAGACCAATGTGGATTCCCAAGGATTGGGTCTGTGGATATCTTCTAACTCTAGCACATGGGTCAGGCGCACAATGGGAAGAAGGTCTGAGCGCAATTGAACAAACTCCTCTTTGCCTCCTGCACTGTGAACACTGGATTCTTTGGGTCTAAATGATTCGGTGATGCAGAGCGTTGGAATGATGAAAATTTTCTCCTTCACGCGGACAATCATGCCATCAATAATCGCTAAGGTTAAAGGAAGCACAATACAAAATGTTGTTCCTTTGCCCTCTTCGGAGCTGATGTCGATCTTGCCACGCACGGCTTCAATCGCTGTTTTGACCACATCAAGCCCCACACCACGCCCTGAGATATCGCTGATAACATCGGCGGTCGAAAAACCTGGCTGCATGATGAGCCCATAAATCTGGGCATCGCTGAGCTCTTCATCTTTTTGTACCAGACCACGCTCTAGCCCTTTGCTGTAGACTTTGGCTTTGTTGATCCCTCGACCATCGTCTCTCACTTCAATGATAATATTGCCGCCACGGTGATACGCACGAAGATGAACCTGCCCTTCTTCGCTTTTACCCGCTTTGATACGCTCTTCCACGCTACTTTCAATGCCATGATCAATCGCGTTACGAATAATATGCACGAGTGGGTCGGAGAGCGCTTCCACCATCGTTTTATCGATTTCTGTCTCTTCGCCCTCAAGCATTAAATGAATCGGTTTATTGACCTTTTTGGAGGAGTCTCGCACAACACGTTTCATCTTATCAAACGTATCGCGAATCGGGATCATACGAAGACCCATCACACGATTTTGAATCAAACGCGTAATCTTGGAAAGATTTTCAATCGTCTTACTCACCTCAGCATCGGCAATCGCTTTGATCTTTGCATTTTCACCCAGATAATTTTGAGCAATGACTAATTCCCCAATCGAATCAAAGAGTTCATCGAGTTTCAGCGCGTCAATTTTGAGAAAGTTTTTAGATACAGGGGTACTGCGTTTGTTCTCTTCTTTCTCGTGAATTTCAACATTTTTGGAAGCTTCAAGACCTTTTGATTCCGCGTCAACGGACACAACAACCTCAAGAGGTTGGGCTACGATAGGTTCAACGCGAAACTCCTCTTCTTCTAAAAAGGCAAAAACATCTGCAATGCTTTGGGCATCATGTGTACTCGCCAAATAAAGAGTGACCTCTTGAATAACGTTGCGCTCCACATCAAAGACTTCGGTATCTAAATCCTCAGGGACACTCCAATACGAAGCTAAAATTTTTCCTACATGTAAAAGGTTTTTGAAAAATAAAAAGTGGTCAAATCCACGCAGATAGATATCAGAATCAAGGTTCAAAACAATTTTAAAAAGCGATTCACCCTTGTCCAGTTCTTTCCTAAAATCGTCTTCGCTGCACGTTTGAGGCACTTGAACAAAAACATCATTGCCAAATTCCAAACCAAGATCATTGGTAGAAATTGCTTCGGGGACGAGAACATTATTGTTTACATGTAAAAGAATGTGTTGGATTTTGGCTAAACACGGCGCGTACGCGGAAGGCAACTCTTGGCGCTCTTCCACTTCGCTGTACAGTGTCTCTTTAATGACATTAACGCTCTCTAAAAAGAGGTCAACATCATCACTTTTGGGTATCGTTGCGCTGTTTCTAAAATAATCGAGCACATCTTCAAAATGGTGAACGAACTCGCCCAAACGCACAAAATTAAAGGCATTGGCACTGCCTTTGAGGGTATGTACACCTCTAAAAATTTCATTCAGAAGCGCTTTATCTGTTGGGGATTCTTCATAATTAATAATATCAACGTCCATCTTTTCGATGATTTCGTTTGCTTCTTCAATGAAGATTTGTCTTAGTTTCTCTTTACTCATGCGCCATCCAATTCATCATGCCGTATGCCTCAAGGTTCAGATTCATTGTTTCGATAAACTCAATCTTGATCGAAGGTTTTTTTGCTTTAATCCAAAAGAGTAATGAGAAGAGTGCTGACGTTGAAGGCATACCATTTTTGGAGCGCAATAAGACAATCTCCTCAACATACACCAAACGATCTTGGATGAAGAGATAAAGTGCCTTTACCTCTTCTAAATCCATTTCAATATCCAGTTCTAGAACATCGCCATCTATATACATCACACACCCTTACTGAAAATATCTTTCATGCCATGCTTTACATGTAAACGCACAAAACTAAAACTCTTTTAAGTCATCCTCATCTAAAGGAAATACCTCATCATTGCTACGTTTTGATGTACTTGAGAACGAAGCTGGTTTTGCTTTTTTAGGCGCCATGACTAAACGTTTAGGAGGCATACTCAGTGTTGTCGTTGACGCACGTTTCGCCGCAGAAGATTTCACACTCTCTTTGCCCACATCGTATCCTGCAAGTGCTGCAATTTCAGCGACACTCTCGAGCATTGAAAGCGCTTGAGCATTCAGTTCTTCTGCCGCAGCTGCGGTCTCTTCAGACGCTGAAGCATTTTGTTGAGTAATCTGATCAACTGAACCCATTGCTGTAGCAATTTGATTCATTCCTTCGGCTTGCTCTTTGGCGGAAATGGCAATCTCACCAATTAAATCAGAGGTTTTTTTAATGCTCGTTAATATCTCCGTAAACGACTCTTTCGTACGATTCGCCACTTCGGTTCCCATCTTCACTTGATCGATACTCGCTTCGATAATGCCTGTAATCTCTTTCGCCGCTCCTGCACTGCGTTCTGCAAGGTTTTTGACCTCTTCCGCAACGACAGCAAAGCCTAGACCATGCTCACCTGCACGCGCTGCTTCAACCGCCGCATTGAGGGCTAAAAGGTTAGTTTGGAACGCGATTTCATCGATTGTTTTAATGATTTTGGCAATTTTTTGAGAGGAGTCGGTGATCTTCTCCATCGCGCTCATCAGATCACCCACTTGTTGATTGCCGATGCGTGCGGCATCATTGGAGTGTTGCGCTAAAAGATTGGCTTCACGACTGTTGTCTGCATTTTGATTGTTGCTGGCGGTTGCTTGCTCGATGGTCGCACTGACCTCTTCTACACTGCTGGCTTGGGAACTGGCACCTTCTGCCAAAGAGACCGAAGCGGAGCTAATTTGCTCACTTGCACTCACCACTTGAGCCGTTCCCTCAGAGAGCGATTTCACAGAGTCAACGACCACTTTCACAATACTTCGAATCAATAAAAACGCAAGAATAATGCTAATGATTAATCCAACAACGACGCCAAAAATCATCATCCATGAGGCATTAGAGAGTGAACTGCTTGTCTCTTCCGCGGTGGTCACAATCGCGCTAAAGCCCTCATCAGTAATTGCATCAATCGCAGATGAAAGGTCATTCACAATAATAAAACGCTTCTTTTGATTTTCTGCAGTCTCTTGCATCACGGCAATAAAGCCTTTTAACGACTCCTCATAGGTTTTGGCTGCTGATTCGACGGAGCCTAAATAGCCCAAGGCTGTCGTATCGGTTGTTTGTGCTTTAAGTCCATTGAGCTCTTGGTAAAGCAGATCAAACTTTTTAACCGCACCTTCCAATAACGTTGAATCATTTTTCACTTGCGCACGTTGTCCATAAACCCTTGAATAGGTTGCAATACTTAAAATATCATCTATTTTTTCAAGTGTTCCGTAACGTTTTCTTAAATCAGCGGGTGAAACACGATCCGTCATCTCTTTAAAAAGAAGCTCTTCTTGGGTGGTACGGTACGCTTCGATGCTTTTAAGAAAAAGGGCGGCATTGGTGACCGTAGCTTCATCAAATATTTTTTTACGTGCTAAAAGTTTTTCATTTTGCTCTACCGTAGCGACATATTCAGCCAATGCTTTTGCTGCTACTTTTTCATGTTCTAATAATTTTTTGAGATTGTATTTTTTACCTAACTCTTCAACTTTTAAAAAATTGGCTTGAAGATCTGCAAAATTTGTTTTTGCTTTTTTCAAAGAGGCTTCATCATCATTTGAGACATAGCCTAAAATGTTATAGCGTGCATTGCTAAAGTTCTGCATGACATTATTGGCAAGGTTAACCTCAGGAACATACACAGCCGAAAGGCGTGTTGCATCAGAAGATGCACTTCGCATATTGATAATACCTATGAGCCCGATGACCAATAAAATGGCAATTAAAACACCAAATCCTAGTGAAATTCTATACCCTAATGTCGCATTTTTCTTCATTACCCTGCTCCTTTACGCTTCGCTAGCTGTTTTACTTAAATTTTGTACCATAGAAAGCTCGTCCTCACCAAACAAAGCAAGCAAATCCAAAATCATGACGACTTTTTGCTTGTACTGTGCCATATTTTTAATGAATTTAGTATCGATATGCCCGCCAAATTCAGGGGGAATACTGATATGTTCATCATCCACATTAATCACCTCTTCGACTTTATCCACAATGAACCCTATCAGTTTTTCAGCTAATTGAATAATGACAATCGCGGTGTACATGTGTGGAGGAATAGAGGGCATATCAAATTTAAGACGCATATCCACAACGGGAATAATATTGCCCCTTAAATTCATCACTCCTTGAATAAATTTGGGAGTTTTTGGCACAGGCGTCGTTTTCATCATTGCAATGATCTCTTTCACATCCGAGATATGGACCCCATACACTTCATCTTCTAAATAAAACGTCAAAAAACGATTGCTCGTCCTATCGTTACGTTTGTTTGCCTCCATCGTTTATAACCCCAATACCATTGTAATGGCTTTGACAAGTTTGTCATCGCTAAAAGGTTTGACCATCCAGCCTGTTACGCCAATGGCTTTTCCACGGGCTTTCATCTCTGGAGAGCTTTCTGTTGTGAGAATTAAAATAGGCCTATTTTTAAATTTATCGTGAGTTTTTAGCTCTTCCGCAAGGTCTAGCCCACTCATTTGCGCCATATTAATGTCGCTAATCAAAAGATCATAATTTTCGGTTCCACTAAGAAGAGCATTGCGTAGTTCTGCAGGATTAAGATACGTGGCAAGCTGAATAACGCCTTTATTAGTCATCTCTTCAAGAGCCATTTGCGCTGTTGCAAGAATCGTTTTAGAATCATCGACTAAAATTACTCGTTTACTCACATAATCTCCTTATATTGAGGCATTTACACTCTATTATTATAGTAACTTTTGTAAATATAGCTTAAAGAATATTAAAGATGCGTTAACCGTAATGAAGGATAATCTAAGAGAAGGAATCACTTTTGCTTTAATCACTCTTAAGCAAAGGAGGAGAAGATGAAACTTCGTCTAAGAGCAGATTGTATCACCATTCATATTGCAGAAAACTCGTCACATTATTTACATGTAAGCCATGTTCTAACGCATATTTTAGGACGCTCTTTTTGGGTCAATGAGACCCTTATCAACTTTGTCACGCCGCATACCAGTGAAAAACGTCAAGCCTTTCTCGCTTCGTTATACTATAGCTGCGCATTTATCTCTAAAACACACAATGCCTCGTTTCTAGAAAAACTGCTTTTAGCCTCGCAAAAACCGATTCGCCTTGTTAAAAAAAGGTTGATTCGCCCTTTCAAAGAGATACCAATAGATCCTTATAGCTTGCTCAATGCTAAAAAGACAGAGAGTCTAGCCTCCATTCGCAAAAAATACCTCACCCTTGCCAAAATGTTTCACCCCGACACCATCACTCACGAAGATGCAACAACCGTGAAAGCATCCACAACAAAATTTCAACAGATTCATGAAGCGTATGAGAGCATCAAAGCAGAAAAAACAAAAAAGATCGCCGCTTAGAGCTTTTCTTAAGCTACGCTTGGTTAGAATCTCATTTCCACTTTGTGTGGGGCATTAGCTCAGCTGGGAGAGCGCGACGCTGGCAGCGTCGAGGTCAGCGGTTCGATCCCGCTATGCTCCACCATTCTTCAAAATAGCTTCTTTATTCTTCTCTCTAAACAATCCATTATTTCAATACGCACCATGCTTTACATGTAAACACTTGCTTTTTTTAGAACTCTTCAAAAATCTCTGAAACATTTGGTCTTCAGTCTTGTATGCTATAATATACTCGATTGAGAAAGGGGTTAGTGTATGCAAACTAAAAATGACATTTTGAACGTGCTGAAACAATTAAAACCTCTCTATGAGAGTGAGGGCATTGTTTTATTGGGCTTATTTGGTAGTTATGCCCAAAACAAACAAACGCCTTTTAGTGATATAGACATTATCTATCACCTTGATTATGATAAATTTTCTCAAAAGTATCAAGATGGCTTTTCAAAGCTTATAAGGCTTGATGAAATTAAACAAGATTTAGAAAACCACTTAAAAACAAGAGTAGATTTTGTCTCCGATAGCAATAAAGCTTTATTGCAAAAGGCTCTGTATGTCTAAAGCGCAAACAAGACTCGATAAAATCTTGGAATGTATAGATAACATTGATTTCATCCTGAATGAGAATAGTTTAAAAACAACAGAATCCATCAATGACAAAATCATAAAGCCTGCAATTAGAATGAACATTGTTCGAATAGCAGAACAGTTTGCCAAACTAAAAGACGAAAATGAATTTAAAATTTTAGAACATTTTTCAGATAGGGATTTAAGAGGTATTGGTGCCGTAAGAAACTATATAGCACATGATTATGATAGTACTGATGATTCTATTATCGAAGATGTTATTAGGTACAATTTACCGATTTTAAAAAATACAATCAATGATTTTTACGGTAAAAAATAATATAGAATATATTTAAAACACCTATAAGCAGACATTTTAAATTATAATTCAATCGTCCCTAATCTACCATTTCTCAAGCCATCTTTGTAAATATACCGCGATGTGTACCCGCTGAAAAAAAAGCACTTTTCAAGCTATATTCTAACCTCATTAGCAGTCTTTCATAATCTTTTAAATGTATTAGCTACTAGAGACAATAGTCTCTAAGTCTTTGATAAAAAAGAATTCTCATGGAGAAATTTTTCACTTGCCATCTGCGTATTGCATTGTCAATGTCGTACCTTCATTGACCAAGAAAGCTCTTCTATTAAACATATATTTTAGAAAGGAGCTTGGTTGTGTGCTTCTCTTGACAAATAAATAAGGAATATAAAAGTAAAAATGGTTTCTTTTATCCTTGTCATGTTAAAGATTTATGAACGGAATTTAGATAGAATTTTACAGCCTAATTTAGGCGATTGTTGGGTCAAAATAAAAATCACACCCTTATATTTTCATTTTTCTTCATTAACACGATTCATTTAAGAAAGTAATATAGACGGAAAATTTATTTTAGAGTGCTATAAAAAGAAAAAATAAGACTTGTTTTCTGCTGAGAGTAAGAAATAATGAAAATAGAAGTTGCTTGCAAAAATGATGAAAGTAATAAGCAAAAAGGTGATCTGTTAGAATCTCTTTCAAAAAAACTTCTTGAGGCACAAGGGTACAACGTTATACAAGAGATTAGAATAATAGGAGCTGAACTAGATTTATTATGCCAACATAAAGTTAATAACAAAATCATTTATGTTGAGTGTAAAGCTCAAAAAGATCCAATTTCAGCACCAATCCTGAGACAACTCTGGGGAACAGTCGATTCTGAGGAATATTCAGAGGGATGGTTAATATCAACATCAAATTTTACAAAGGATGCAAAAGGATTTGTTGAAAACTGGAATTCAAAGCCTAAAGATAAGTCATCTAAACTCAGCTTTTATTCACCAGATCTCTTAATAAATTCGTTACAAGATTCTTCAATAATTACTCGTCCACCTATTTCTCATGCAGAAAATTTTATTAATGGCAAAGAATTTCTAGGTGAATGGATTTTATTGGTCAGTCAATATGGAATGTATTGGTGCGTATATACGTTAAATGGTGGATCACCCTATGGTGTCCTTGTATATAATGCCACAAATGGAAAACAAATACAAGATGAAGCAACTTTAAATAATCTATCAAGCCTTGAGACTACACTAACAGATTACAATTTACGTATTGGCTTAAAAGATGATAGTGCTGAGAAAATAACAATTCCATCAATATTTCCTACCGTTGTAGAAGTACAAACGGGTGAATCTTGGAATGATTATAGACCTGCAAGACCACAAGATTTTGTCGGAAGAGACTCCACACAAAAAGAAATTTTTAATTTCTTAGAATCAGCAAAAGGCAATAATGGTAGTAGAGTATTTGCTATTACTGGGAATTCAGGATTAGGAAAAAGCTCACTAATTGCAAAACTTCGAGACAGGTCTCGAAACAACCATTATAAAAATAAATACTTTGTATATGCAGTTGATATACGTGGGGCTAGGGCTCCGTTTTACATTTTATCATCTTTCCTTACATGCTTAAAAGAAGCGCAAAACAATGGATTCGGGAATAGAATGGATTTAAATTTAACAGATCCTTCAGCACCATTGAATTCACCAAATATTCAAAAATATTTTGACTCTTTGGATGAAAAAAGACAAGTAATTTGTCTGATATTTGATCAATTTGAAGAACTGTACTCAAAACCAGAGCTATTTGGTATCTTTAAAACTGCAAAAGATTTACTGCTAGATGTTGCGGGTAGTAAAAGAAATTTTGTTTTGGGTTTTGCATGGAAAACGGATAGTACTACCCAGCAAGATCATCCTGCCTATCACATGTGGCATGAACTCTCAGATCACAGGCGAGAATATAGACTTGATGTTTTTGACAATGGAGAAATTTCTAAATCTATTACTAGATTTGAAAAAGAAATAAATCAGAAAGTTAATGCTGGAACTAGACATCAAATTACACAGTCTAGTCAAGGTTTCCCTTGGCTACTAAAAAAACTATGTATTAATTTATATGAGGGAATAATTAAAGGTGAAGGTTCTAAATCAATACTTGTTGATTTAGATGTTGGTCGTTTATTTGAATCAGATTTGGAATCATTATTACCACAAGAATTAACATGCCTTAGACTAATTGCACAAAAAGCGCCTGCCGATTGGAGTGAAATTATAGAGACTTCAGGACTTGTGATTTTAAATACTCTAGTACATAAGCGATTGGTAGTAAAAAGTGGCGATAGACTTAATATATATTGGGATATATTTAAAGATTATCTATTAATAGGAAGAGTACCAGTTATTCCGTTTAACTATATACCTACCTCCGATCCATCTTCTATGCTAAATATTTGTAAAAGACTTGTAAATAATCAATTTATCGACTCAACGGAACTAGCAAAAAAAGTCTCTTTAAATGAGAGAACTATATGGAATATAGGTGCGGATTTAGTAATGTTCGGTTTGGCTGAAAGAGATGGTACTACATTTAAGCTTCACCAGAGTATCTCTATTTATACACAAGAAGTAATACTTAAACTATTGAGAAATAAATTGGATAAACATTCTTTAAAAATACTTCTATATAAAAAGTATGCTGGAAAGACCATTCAACAAAGCCAAATTCAAGAAACATTAATCGAAAGTCTACCAAAAGCAAACTTTGATGAAAAAACATGGTTAACATATTCAAATAAGTTAACTAATTTTCTCACATATGCTGGTTTTCTTTCGAGAGCAGGTAAAAATGTTATTGTTCAAGATTTAGGATCACCTATTGCTGATATAGAAGGATTAGCAAGAAGAGGGAAACAAAGAGGAAAGGTATTTTCTGTTTCTGTTTCACCATATGCTGTTTTCGAACTAATAGAAGCTATCAAACAGGAATCTAAAAAAGTAGAAAATGTTAGCAGAAATGCATTATCAGTTTTAAAAAGATTAGAACTTATTTCAGTAACAAAAAATATTATCACGCTTAACAGTGAATCAATTAATAAATACGGTGGGGCATTGGAAGCTATTTGGTCGGTAGCAAAAAATGAAGATTCATTATTGCGATGTATTGAAATACTAAATCAAATACCAAATATTTCTAATAAAGATTTGGCTGGACGTATATCAGATGAATTCCAATTGAATTGGTCAGAAGGATCAAAAATAAGAAATGGTGGAATATTGAGCCAATGGTCTGGTTGGATAAAAAAGGGAATAGAAACTTCAAGAATCCCAACTCCACCTGGTCGTCCTAACAAAGAAGATAAAGGAGGGAGGCTGTTTTAAAAATAGGTTAATAATTTTTATTCCTCTAATTTTTTACATGTATCCTACAATGAAAATGCGTGTTTATAAAGATTCAAATATTATAGATTTTTAGAGATCTGGGGAAAAGGGTCATTTATACAAACAATAAAGCCTTCATTGTTATAAAACCAATTATTCTATTCTTACATGTAAAAAGAGAATAATTGGTTTTAAAGCAATACGACATTCGACTCTTTCGTGACCACACCGCTTTGGACGATCTTGCAATAGATGCCACGATGTTCACGGATGAGGGTTGGAAGTTTTG
>DBTO01000185.1 GCA_002307095.1 Sulfurospirillum sp. UBA1314 | reverse complement strand
TGGTTGCAGATATAACCCTTTTTATCAGCTTTTTGATCTTGCTCATAGGCGCTGCAAAAGCGTACAGTGGGTTCTTTACCAAAGTGGTGGTGGGTGAAAAAAACATTTTGACACCACTTCTTTCACCGCTAGAAAATGGTCTTTATCGCTTGAGTGGCATCAATCCACAGTTGGAGATGAACTGGAAAAAGTATGCTTTAGCACTCATGCTTTTTAATGGTGCGGGCATCGTGCTTGTGTTGGTCGTACTTCTGAGCCAACATCTTTTACCGCTTAATCCCCAAGGCTTGCCTGCTTTGCCCTTTGAGCTAGCGTTCAATACAGCGGTGAGTTTTGTGACCAATACCAACTGGCAAAATTACAGTGGTGAGAGTACGATGAGCTATTTCTCACAGATGTTTGTGCTCAGTGTGCAAAATTTCCTCTCCGCTTCAACAGGCATTGCCGTAGCTGTGGCTTTTATGCGAGGTATTATCTATAAAGAGAGTGAGTCCATCGGCAATTTTTGGGCAGATATGGTACGCGTAACGTTGTATGTTTTGCTTCCGCTCTCTTTGGTCTATGCGCTCTTCTTGATCTCTCAAGGCGTCATTCAAAACTTTGCTCCTTATATTAGTGCCGTGACGCTTGAAGGAGCCAATCAGAGCATTCCGATGGGGCCTGTGGCTTCACAAGAGGCGATTAAGATGTTAGGAACCAATGGTGGGGGTTTTTTCAATGCCAATTCCGCACACCCTTTTGAAAACCCAACCCCACTCTCTAACTTTGTGCAGGTCTTTTCCATCCTTTTTTTGTCGGTATCGCTTCTTTTTGTGTATGGAAAGATGAGCCAAAAAAGCGGTGAGGGTCGTTCCATCTTAATCGCGATGATTGTTCTTTTTGTGTTGATGTTAGGCTCGCATTACGCTTCTGAAAAATTTGGCAATCCTGAAATTTCGGGCATTGTAGGAGAGAGTGCGATGGAAGGTAAAGAGGTGCGTTTTGGCATTGCCTCAACCTCGCTTTTCTCCGTAGCCACAACCGCAGCATCGTGCGGTGCGGTCAATGGTATGCACGACAGCCTCACTCCACTTGCAGGTATGGTTACTATGGTGCAGATGATGCTTGGTGAGATCGTCATCGGTGGCGTGGGTGCAGGGTTTTACGGCATGATGGCGTATGTCATTTTAAGCGTTTTTATCGCAGGACTGATGATAGGTCGAACCCCTGAGTACATGGGCAAAAAAATTGAAGCCAAGGAGATGACTTATACCGTCATAGCCGTCTTGCTTCCGGGTCTGTGCATCCTTCTTTTTACGGGATTATCGCTTTTAATTCCAGATGCTACCAGCTCCATCTCCAACCCTGGACCTCATGGTCTGTCTCAAATCCTTTATGCCTTTAGTTCAGCCAGTGCAAACAATGGCAGTGCTTTTGCAGGACTAAGCGGCAATACGCTTTACTATAACTACGCACTGGCTCTTTGTATGTTTGTTGGGCGTTTTGGCGTGATTATCCCGATGCTTGCCATTGCAGGAAGCTTGGCGAGAAAGAAAGTCGTTCCTTTTGGCAAAGGCACGCTCAATACCCAAAGTGCACTTTTTATCACCCTTTTGGTAGCAACCATCGTGTTAACGGGAGCACTTACGTTCTTCCCTTCACTGGCACTTGGCCCTGTTATTGAGCATTTGATGATGCTTGAACAGATCTCTTTTTAAGGAATGAGTATGAAAAAACAATCTAATTCAAGCTATAACCAAGCGATTATCAACGATGCGCTCAAAGGGTGCGTTGGCAAATTAACCCCTAAAGAACAGCTCAAAAATCCGATCATTTTTGTGGTCTATTTGGGCACGTTTATCACCGGTTTTATATGGCTTTACGAGAGCAGTCGTGGCACTATTCCGCTTTTTGGATTTGAATTTTGGGTCTTTGCGTGGCTCTTTTTTACGGTTATCTTTGCCAATTTTGCAGAAGCATTGGCTGAGGGCAGGGGTAAAGCGCAAGCGAGTGCCTTGCGTTCGGGTAAAAAAAGCAGCAGTGCCAATAAGTTAAGTGAAGATGGTAGTCTTTTAAAAGTGAGCTCTGAGAGCCTGAGAGTAGGCGATGTGGTCGTTGTCAGTGCAGGCGAAGTGATTCCTAGCGATGGAGAGGTGATTAAAGGTATTGCGAGTATTGATGAGAGTGCTATTACAGGCGAATCTGCTCCTGTGATTCGTGAATCAGGAGGAGATCGCAACTCGGTTACAGGCGGAACGCTTGTTTTAAGCGATGAGATTACGATTAAGATCACGAAAAATCCGGGTGAGACGTTTTTAGATCGTATGATTAGCCTCATTGAAGGGGCGAAAAGGCAAAAAAGTCCGAATGAAATTGCGCTCTCCATTTTGCTGATGGGCTTGACTGCGATCTTTCTTGTCGTGACGTTGACACTTAAGCCAATGGCTTTACATGTAAACGCAGATATTTCTATTGTCTCCTTGATTGCGCTTTTGGTATGTTTGATTCCAACAACCATTGGTGGGCTTTTAAGTGCCATCGGTATTGCGGGGATGGATAGACTGCTTAAAAAGAATGTCCTTGCGATGAGCGGTAAAGCCATAGAAGCTGCTGGGGATGTCAATGTGTTGCTACTGGATAAAACAGGCACGATCACCTTTGGTAACCGCATGGCAAGCGTTTTTCTCCCCATTGACATCAAGGAGATTGATAACTTGGCGTATGCGGCGTTGTTAACATCGCTGAGTGATGATACGCCAGAGGGAAAAAGTACGGTTACGCTAGCCCAAAATCATTATGGGGCTAAGGAACCAGCCAATCTTCAAAGTGCCCAGTTTATCCCTTTTAGCGCCTATACCAGAATGAGCGGGCTTGACCTTGATGGCAAGGAGTACCGCAAAGGAGCGGTAGATGCCATTGAAAAATGTGTCATTGCATTGGGTGGAAAGTTCCCCAAAGAGGCACACGATATGTGTACGCAAATCGGTAAAAAAGGCGGCACGCCTTTGGTTGTATGTGAGGGAAGTATTGTGCTAGGCGTAATTCATCTCAAAGACATCATCAAACCCTCCATCAAAGAGAAATTTGCTGAGTTTAGAGGCATGGGCATTAAAACCGTGATGATTA
>DBTO01000023.1 GCA_002307095.1 Sulfurospirillum sp. UBA1314 | reverse complement strand
ATGTAGACATCGCGCGCCGAAGGGTAATCATCCTCCGTGAGATGCTTTTTGGACTGGCAATTTTGATGCTTTTTCTCTTTGGCGGAGAGCTCTTTTTGAGTGTTTTTCACCTAGAAACAGAATCAGTTCGCATCGCTGGTGCAGTGATCTTTTTTGTGATCGGCATCAAGATGATTTTCCCAGGTGATGAAGGTAGCAGTGGACTGTATGGCTCATCCAAAGAGCCCTTTATGGTACCCATCGCCCTACCCCTCATCGCAGGACCATCAACACTCGCAACACTTTTAGTGCTTGGCAAATCCCACACGCACGATCTAAGTGGACTTTTTGCCGCACTGATTTTAGCATGGCTCATCTCCGCACTCATTATGTACCTCTCCCCCCTACTCTACAAACTACTCCGCGAAAAAGGACTCTCAGCGCTTGAGCGCTTGATGGGAATGCTACTGTTGATGATGTCGGTGCAGATGTTCATAGACGGCATACGAGGACTTGTTCACACGTTTTAGGTTTACATGTAAAGCATTAGAAGGGTAGGAAAAAGTTAATATGCAAAGCTAAACTTTAAACTACTATTCTTTACATGTAAAGGATTTGGCTACTTCACCAAATCCTTATATTCATGCTTAAAATGCTCTACTTTAGGGGAAACGACAAACATGCAATAGCCTTGATTTGGGTTATTTTTGAAGTAATCTTGATGGTAGGCTTCGGCTTTGTAGAATGTCTCTAAAGGCTTTATTTCAGTGACAAGAGGTTTTGTGAACTTACTTGAAAAGGCTTTGAGCGATGCTTCAGCTTGCTCTTTTTGGTGTTCATCGTGGTAGAAAATGACCGAACGGTACTGGGATCCGACATCGTTTCCTTGGCGATTGAGGGTTGTGGGGTCGTGAATGAGCCAAAAGATTTTTAGCAGTGCTTCATACGAAATGATCTTAGGATCAAACGTCACTTGCACTACCTCAGCGTGTCCAGTGGAACCACTGCTGACTTGTTCATAACTTGGACTCTGAAGTGTTCCGCCTGCGTAACCGCTTACGACATCCATCACGCCGCGAGTCTCTTCAAAAACCGCTTCCAAGCACCAAAAACAACCTCCACCCAATGTGGCAACTTCGTATTTCATATCGGTCTCCTTTGCACTCACGTGAGTGATAACATTCAGTGAAAGTAGCATTAAAAAGAGTACTTTTTTCATGAATAACTCCCTTTTGCGAAAGATTATAGCATCTACTGATAAAACCTAATCTGTGCCGTTTTGAGTAATCTAATTATGTTATAATAACCAAAAAAATAGGGTGTATGCCACAATGAAAAACAAACCCTCACTGCACGTAACACAAACAAACGATGGTTTGAGTGTAACGTTGCAGGGCAATTGGGTCAAAGAGACTGTCAAAGCGCTTGATCTTGCATTTAACGCACTTACATGTAACCCAAAAACTGTCTATACGTTCGATCTCTCAGGCATTCGTGAATTTGACACGCATGGTATTATGCTGATTTTGCACTATACAAAAAAATTGGAAATACAAAATTGCATCGTCTTAAAAGTGGGTGCGAGTGAATCATTGGAAAAACTTTTCACCGTTTGTGAGCAACACTACCCCGAAAAAAAAGAAAAACCACCTAAAGAGATTTTTATTCTCTCTTTCCTTGAAAATGTGGGAAAAGACATCTTTGAAGGCTACAGAACACTTTCCTATTTTTTTGCATTTACGGGAGAACTGACCCAACATGTGATCACCTCTTTGTTAAATCCTCTCACGATTCGATTTAAAGCAACCCTCTATCACATCGAACAAAGCGGCGCTAGAGCCCTTCCGATTATTTTATTGACCTCCTTTTTAATTGGTATTGTTATCGCCTATCAAGGAGCAACACAACTGGAAAAATTTGGTGCTAATATTTTTATCGTTGAGATGGTTACGATCTCTGCTGTGCGCGAACTAGCCCCACTGCTAACCGCTATTGTTGTAGCCGGACGAAGTGCTTCAGCGTACACTGCGCAAATTGGTGTTATGAAAATCACCGATGAGGTCGATGCAATGAGCTCTATGGGCTTTTCACCCTGGAATTTTTTAGTTTTACCTCGCCTTTTTGCACTAATGATTTCATTGCCACTGCTCGTTTTTTTTGGTGACATTGTCTCTGTTTTTGGAGGGATGGTCATTGCGACAACCCAATTGGATGTCAGTTTTGTTGAATTTATTGACCGTATCAAAGAGACCGTTGCGCTCAAACATCTTATTATCGGGTTGGTTAAAGCACCTATTTTTGGCTGTGTTATTGCGACCATTGGTTGTTTCCGTGGTTTTCAGATTGATAGTAGTACAGAGAGTGTCGGCAAATACACTACGATCAGTGTGGTTAATGCGATATTTTGGGTCATTGCCATTGATGCAATCATCTCTGTTCTTTTAACGGAGATGGGATTATGAAAAACTACATTGCAATTGAAGCGAAAAATATCGTGACCCAATTTGGACAATCTGTCATACACGATGAGGTAAGCTTTAAAATCCAACGAGGAGAAATTTTTGGGCTGTTGGGAGGAAGTGGCAGCGGTAAAACCACACTGCTTCGTGAAATGATCATGCTTCAAAAAACAAGTGGTGGGCAAATGCTTGTTTTAGGAACCGACGTGATGAAAATATCATCCAAGATGGCTCAAAAATTACGGCAAAAATGGGGCGTTCTGTTTCAATTTGGAGCACTTTTCACTTCGCTTACCATCTTAGAAAATGTGATGATCGGCATGCGTGAATACACTAATTTACCCGACTGGATTATCGAAGAATCTGCTTTAATGAAACTCTCTATGGTAGGGCTTCCTCCAAAAGTAGCCAATATGTACCCGTCTGAGCTTAGTGGTGGTATGAAAAAAAGAGCCGCTCTTGCCCGTGCGCTCGCTCTTGATCCAAAGCTTCTTTTTTTAGATGAGCCAACTTCAGGGCTTGATCCTCAAAGTGCGAGAACATTTGATGAACTAATTGTCACCTTGCGTGATACTTTGGGCATTACGGTTGTGATGGTTACGCACGATAAAGACACGATGGCAAATGTACTTGATCGTTTTATTATCTTAGGCAATAAAAAAGTGCTGTTTGAAGGCAATATGGAACTTTTAAAACAGACGCGTGATGATGAGTTGAAAAAATTCTTAAGTTGAGGCAAAGATGGAAAATAGACTGAGTTATATTTTAGTGGGTGCATTTGTTTTTGTACTGCTTATCGGAGGTGTTTTTTCAATTCTTTGGTTGGGAAATTATTCCGATGAGGGAACCTTTAAATTTTACAAAGTAGCTACTAAAGAGTCCGTTTCAGGGCTCAATGAAAAAGCACCTGTTAAACTCCGAGGTGTTCAAATAGGTGAAGTACGTACTATCACGATCAATCCTAAAAATGCGGAAGAGGTCTTGGTTACTATTCGGGTAGAAGAGAGTGCGCCTATCAAAGAAGACACTTACGCTGTTATCGAAGCGCAAGGAATTACGGGACTTAGTTTTATTCAGCTTCAAGGGGGGACTAACGAGGCAAAAGAGCTTAAAACCAGCGGTAAAGTTGAAGAGTATGGCATTATTTATTCACGTCCATCGACCTTTTCAAGGCTCGATAAAACCATTACTTCGCTCAGCACCAAAGCTGAGATGATTTTTGAAAGAGCTGAAAATGTTATGAGTGAAAAAAATGTTCAAAACCTTGAGCGTATCATCGAGAACAGTGCGAAAATATCCGAATCTACCAGCAAAACTATGGCAAATATCGAAGCGCACAACAAAGAAATTACGCAACTTTTGCAAGAAGCCGCAGCTGCAGCCAAAGGGATTAAAGAGATGTCCTACTCTTTGAGCTCCGCCATTGATAACACGGGTGTTGATACGATGAATAAAGTCAAGGAAGCCGCCACAAGCGTCACAAAAACCATGGGAGGGCTCAATCAAAAGCTAGAAAAAGGCTCATTTGATATCGACATTGTTGTCAAAGAAAACATCATGCCTCTTCAAAAATCACTCCAAGAGTTACAAGTCCTTTTAAATGAGACCAAAGACCTTGTCAGTAATCTCAAAGATAGTCCAAGCGATCTTCTTTTTAAAGAAGAGACCATCAAACCCGCGCCAAATGAACGATAAAGGAAACACTATGAAACAGATGATTCTTGCCATTTTTACGCTACTACTTCTGTGTGGTTGTAGTATCAAAGAGAGTGCCTTAAAGCCTTACAATTATACACTAGAACCTATGCTAGCATTGGAGCATTTTACAACTCCTAATCAAGATGTTCTAAAAGTTGCTTACATTGATGCGCCAAGTGGGCTAAATACCAGAGCTATTTTGTACAAAAAAGAGGGGGCAATGCAACCTTATAAATACGGTACATGGAGTGAGACACCGCCTTTAAAACTGCAACACCTCATCACCGAAGCGTTGATGGATCAACACCATTTTGGCTCCGTTATCTCAGGAACTTCCATGGCGTCCAATAACCTTGTTTTGGAACCTGTGCTTCAAAATTTTGAAGAGGTTTTTAAAGAAGATGGAACATCCTATGTTCATGTTAGCCTACGTTTTCGCATTGTTGAGATCAAAAGTGGTAACGTATTAGGCAGTATCAAACTCACTTCCAAAAAAGAGGTTACCAATACGCATGGGGCAGAAGGAGCCGTTGAAGCCTTCAATGCAGCCACTGCGGAGGTCATCAAAAGTCTCGCTCTGTGGGTTAACGAGATTCGTAAATAAAAATGAGAAAAATCCTCTTCGTCTGTTGCTTCACTCTCGCCTTCCTTTGGGCGAAGGCTGACTTTAGCGAGATGAGTACGGAAGAGCTTATAGCCTTGATTGGCTATGTGGAACAAAGCAAAGAGGAGCACTTTTATAAAGAGCTAGACCGTCGCATTGAACAGATGAGCGAAGCGCAAAAAATACTTTATGAAGCCGACAAACAAAGAAGAGACCATGCCCAAGACTAAGCTTCTCCTTTTGGAAGATGATGCGAATCTTAGCGAAACGGTGTGTGAATTTTTAGAATCAAAGGGCTATGAAGTAACTCCCGTATACGATGGTGTGGAGGCTGAAGAGCGTATGTATGAGCATCACTTTGATCTCTTTTTGCTTGATGTCAATGTCCCCTCCCTTAATGGTTTTGATCTTCTCTCAAAAGTACGCAAAGAGGGAAATATAACGCCTGCTATCTTTCTAACGTCGCTCAATGCCATTGAAGATTTAGAACA
>DBTO01000149.1:23542-31258 GCA_002307095.1 Sulfurospirillum sp. UBA1314 | reverse complement strand
CTTGATCTTCAAGAACACTTAAGTCGCTCGCCCATAGCATGTAAGGAATTTGTGCTAGAATAGCACCCAATAGTATTTTTTTCACTCGTTACCTTTCAAAAAGTGAAATTATAACGCAATAATGATGGATATAAAATGAATCGTGTACAAAAAGGAAACATTGCAGGACTTGTTGCCATTTTATTGTGGGCAACATTGGCACTTTTTACGGTTTTTACCTCTAAAATCCCCCCATTTCAGCTGACGTTTATGGCATTTGGTGTGGCATTTATGATTGGTCTTGGATTGTGGATCAAAGAAGGCAAAGGCATTATCATTCACCTGAAATTGCCATGGAAAGTCTGGGTACTTGGCATTTACGGTCTTTTTGGTTACCATTTTTTTTACTTTTTAGCGATTAAAAGTGCGCCTGCTTTGGAAGCGAACCTCCTTAATTATCTCTGGCCGTTGCTGATTGTGCTTCTGAGTGGTTTTTTACCGAATGAAAAATTACGATGGTTTCATTTTTTGGGAGCACTTTTAGGATTTATGGGCGCCTTGGTTCTGTTGGGTTTTGGCAAAGAGCTTATTTTTGCTTCGCAGTATGCACGTGGTTACATGTACGCACTGCTTTGTGCATTTATTTGGAGCAGTTATTCGGTTCTCTCACGTTATTTTGGAGAAATTCCTACCCTTAGCATTGGAGGATTTTGTGGTGCGAGTGCGCTGCTCTCCTTGTGCGCACATGGAGTGTTTGAGCAGACCTATATGCCTACTTTTGAAGAGTGTATCGCTGCGATTGGGTTGGGACTTGGACCTGTTGGGTTGGCTTTTTTTGTTTGGGATTATGGGATGAAGCAAGGTGACATTAAGCTGATTGGTTCACTTGCTTATGCTACCCCGCTACTCTCAACATTGATGTTAGTCTTCTTTGGACGATCGGCTCCAAACAGTGCGATTTGGATTGCATGTGCCCTAATCGTCCTTGGTTCTCTCCTCTCGTCACTGCCCTTTTTTAAAAGGTTCGTTTCAAAGATTAGTACTCGTAATCGACCACTTTAGAGACGGTATTTAGTGATTTGATGAAGTTGACCACTTCGACATGAATGGGATGGGTTGCGTAGGTTTGTAAGTCCTCTTTGGTCTCAAAATCACTAATGAGGGCGACATCAAACGCTCTCTCTTCGGTGCAAAAATTGATGCCAACTTCAAGATGTTTGACAAAATCAAGTTTGCCTTGCATACTCATAATACGCTCTTTTACAGCGCGTTTGTTTGCCTCTGAATTATCCGGTAGTTTAAAAAATACAATATGCTTAACCATCATTGCTCCTTAATTTTTGGTACATTATAGCGCATCTTTATGGTAAAAAAATGATACGATTTCGTGTGACATTTAACACTAATTTAACACTTTGGCGATAGACTCAACGATATTTTCCAAAAGGAGTGAGGTATGCACAAAAGCCTATGGGCGCTGTTTTTCGCAATCTTTTTAGCATTGGGATTACACGCAGAAGAGTTCAATAAAATGGCGACGGGTGAGCCAGAATTGATTCAAAAAGGGGATGAAAAAGCGTATTGTCCCATTTGTGGCATGAGTTTGAAAATGTTCTATAAAACATCGCACGGTGTTATTTTAAAAGATGGCACTGCAAAACAGTACTGTTCGATTCGTTGTCTTGCGGCTGATTGGCAGTCTATTGAGCCTCAAGTCAAACAAATTCTCGTTACCGATGTCAAAAGTGAAAAGCTCATCGATGTCAAAAATGCTTTTTATGTGGTCGGCTCAAAAGTACCTGGAACGATGAGTATGGTAAGCAAACTCGCGTTTAGTACGGAAGCCGATGCGAAAGCCTTTGCCGCTGAAAATGGGGGTGAAGTGATGAATTTTGACGCCGCTTTTGCGAAAGCCAAAGCCTCCTTAGCCAATGATGTCGACGAGTTTATCAAGAAAAAGCAAAAGGGCATGTACCCGATGGGTGAGAAAATTTATAATGCCAAATGTGACAAAGAGAAGATTCATTTGCATGATTTTAACACCATTTCGGAACTCAAAGTGAGTGTGAAAAAAACGCAGGTATGTGGAGAGGTGAATGAGCAAGAACTTCAAGCGGTTTCGCTGTATCTTTGGGAAATTGTACGTTTAGAAGCGCATGAGCATAAAACAACGATTCACGTTGAAAAAGATGAAAAATGCCCTGTATGTGGGATGTTTGTTTACAAATACCCTAAATGGGCAGCACGTATGAATTATGTTGAAAATGGCAAACCCGTTACGCATGCGTTTGATGGTGTGAAAGATCTGTTGAAATTCTACCATGCTCCTTCAAAATGGGGCAATTACACGAAACATAAAGACTCCGAGCTTACCCTTTTGGTCACGGATTACTACACCGGAGATGCGATTGATGGGATGAAAGCGTTTTATGTCGTGGGAAGCGATGTGGTGGGACCGATGGGCAAAGAGTTTATCCCCTTTAAAACGCTCAGCAGTGCTCAAACCTTTATGAAAGATCATAAGGGACTTCAAGTGGTCGAGTTTTCTAAGATCGATGAAGCGCTGGTTTACGCGCAAGATAAGTAGGTTAGACCAATGAGTGAGGTTGCTCGAAGATATAGCCTTGGAAGAGGGAGTATTCAAGCGTTCGAGCCGCCTCAACATCTGCTTTAGCATTCAATTGTGTGGCTACAATTTGAATTTTTTTACTCTTGCATAACACGCCCATTGCTTTACATGTAAACTGTGCTCGGGTATTAAGGGCTAAGTTTCGGATGAGCTCGCCATGTACTTTGACCACATCAATGAGTCCAGCTTCAAACTCGTTGATAAGCTCGACATTATTGACATTATCAAGCGCAATGATCGCACCTATCTCTTTGAGTTCACGCATCGCTTTTTTTAAATCATCAAGAGGCGTTTTTGGATCGTATTGAATCTCTAGAACGATCATCTTTCCTGTAAAACACGTTTTCAAAAAGTTTAAATGCTTGGGGTTGATAAGATCTTCTGAAGAGAGATTGAGTGCAAGGCGAAGCCCTGTTTGATTGCAGAGTTGGGCTACTTTAGAGGCGATACTTTCAAACAGTGCATCGTAGAGATTGCGCTCTTTGGCGATTTTCAAAAAGAGTTTGGGTGATTGCAGGGTTTGGTGATAGGCTAAGCGCAGGAGCGCTTCATAGTAAAAAGGCGTTTCAGTCTGATCAACAATCGCTTGAAAATGCAGCACAATTTGCCCGTTCTCAATCGCACTTTTCATCAGCGCTTCCATCGCTTCTTCGTTTTCACTCATCAAAACATTGGCAAATTCAGAGTAGGTGACAAAGGGTTGATTTTCCGCTTTGGCGACTAAGAGCGCTTTTTGTGCTTTTTCTAAAGGTTCAAAGTGATCAAAACTGATTCCGATATGAACTTCGACCTCAATATGGCGGTTTTGATACGCAAAGCTTAGACGTTCCACCTCTTCGCATAACGCAAAGATGAGGTTCTCCATTTTGGAGAGCTCAAAAGGGGTGTCAAGCAAAAGGGCAAATTTATCATCCTGAATGCGAAAAAGATCCATCTCTTTGGCTTTGGCAAAGCTTCGAAGGGTCATAGAAAATGCGCACAATACGAAATTCCCCCCTTCATCTCCAAACTCAAGATTGATATTTTTAAACTGTTTGATGTCGACTAAAAAGAGCTTGGGGCTTTTACATGTAAGCAGTTTGGCTTCAAACGCGCCCAGGGAAGAGACGTTGGTCAGTGAGTCGATCATAAAAGCTCCTGTGCTTTTTGGTATTCATCCGGATGGTTGAGGTTGAAAAAAGGTTCATCCGATTCAAAGGAGATAAATTTGGTACGGCTTTGGCTCAGAACGGAGCGGATTTTGTGCTCATTTTTAGCAAGTTGCGCGCGAATAGTTTTCGCAATAGAGGGAGCATAAATCGCGCAGAGTTGATGCGAAGCGCACGGGGAGGCGGCAACAATCGCCTCATCGCCCTCTTCAAAATTTTTATACAGTTTCTCAAAAATTTCAGGCGTGACAAACGGGGTATCGACGCTGAGCACGCACACAGGCGTTTGTAACTGTTCCAAAATGGAGAGCAGTGCAACGAGCGGTGAATGGTCACTAAAGCTTTCATTATCGTCAATAAACGAGGCTTCAAACGCAAATTTTTCGCTGTTTTTGGCGCTTACATGTAAACGAGAAAAGTAAGGTTTGAGCCTGTGAAGTTGGAACTCGGTGAGTGTTTTAAATTCGCCAAAGGGAAGCAAGGCTTTATCGCTTCCCATGCGCGAACTTTTTCCCCCTGCGATGATGACTAAAGGCAGCGGGATCAAAGGCATTACAATGATCTTGGATCGGTGATTTTGCCCATAACGGCACTTGCGGCGGCTACGGCGGAGTTGGCAAGGTAGATCTCGCTTGTGCGTGCGCCCATGCGTCCGACAAAGTTACGATTGGTCGTGGAGACACAACGTTCCCCTTCGCCCAAAATGCCCATATAACCACCTAAACACGCACCACAGGTTGGGTTACTAAAGACCGCTCCTGCTTCAATAAAAATGTCCACCAAACCCTCTTTTTGGGCTTGCAATGAAATTTTCTGCGTGGCAGGCGTGATGATAAGGCGTGTTTTGCGCGCGACTTTGCGACCTTTTAAGATGCTAGCCGCAATACGTAAATCTTCCAAACGACCGTTGGTGCAACTGCCGATAAAGACTTGATCGATGCTCAAATCATCTTTAACCGCTTGGTTGATCGATTTTCCATTCGACGGTAAGAACGGATACGCAATGACGGGTTCAAGATTGGCAACATCGATATGCAAGACTTGAACATACGAAGCATCCTCATCCGAGTAGAAGAATTTTGGCTCACGTGCAAGATTTTTGTCTTTTAAAAACGCTTTGGTTGTCTCATCAACTGCTACAATACCGCTTTTAGCACCCGCTTCAATCGCCATGTTACACAAAGAGAAACGATCATCCATGCTAAGATACCCAATGGTGTCGCCTGTAAATTCAAGGGTACGGTACAACGCGCCATCTACCCCTAAAATGCGAATCACTTCAAGGATCAAATCTTTGCCATAAACGTATTTTTTGGGCTTTCCACTGAAGACGACTTTGATGGATTCGGGGACTTTAAACCAGTTTTCACCCGTAATCATTGCAAATGCAAGATCCGTAGAGCCCATGCCCGTGGCAAACGCACCAAGCGCACCGTGGGTACAGGTGTGTGAATCCGCACCAATGATGACATCGCCTGGAACAACGAGCCCTTTTTCAGGTAAAAGTGCGTGTTCAATGCCCATATCTTTTTCATCAAAATAGTGTTTAAGGTCGTGTTTGTACGCAAATTCGCGGCTGATTTTGGCTTGGTTCGCGCTGGCAATGTCTTTGGCAGGAATGTAGTGATCCATCACGATGCTAAAGCCATCAGGATTGGCAAGCTTGGTCGCACCACTCTGCTCAAACGCTTTGATCGAGATTGGCGTGGTAATGTCATTGCCGATGACCATATCGATTTTACTTTTAATAATTTCACCCGCGTGAACAGCGTGACCTACGTGGTCGCTAAAAATCTTTTCAGTGATGGTTTGTCCCATGGTATGCCTTTTGTTTACATGTAAGAATTAAGGGTATTTTAGCGAAAAAAGGTTTAAGAAAAAAAAAGAGCAGAGGAGTCCCCTAAAAAAGGAGACTCTTAGGAAAGATTATCTACCGCAGCCGCAACCGCCACCACCGCATGAGCTTGAGTCGTCATTTTTAGAGGTGTCGAGGGAAAAAGGAAGGTACGCTGGGCAGAAGCGAAACAGTGCCGTTGCCAACAACACGATACCAATCAACCCAAACCAGCTGTTAAAGATAACCCCTAAAATAATCACGGCAATACCGACGATGGCACGAAGCATGCGGTCTGTTTTTCCTACATTGCATTTCATTGTAAACTCCTTAGACTATAAATTGGAGTTATTATATCCCAATTAAGGTTACAAAAGAAGTCTAGATTGAAAACCCTTTGTAGTGTGCCAAAAAGCGTTTAATACCCTCGGTCGCAAACAGCGCTTCACTCCATGGTTTAGGGTCGATAATATCAAAGTGCTCCTCTTTTAGGACATACACACAGGCTCGAATCGGCTCATTTTTGACCCAAAGTTCGACCTCTTGACGCGCATAATATTCGCCTTCAAATGCGTCCAAGATGACCATGTCCTCCGCGCTGATATCGTAATAAACAACGCCTTCAACCTGTTCATTGGCTTGAAAAATAACGGGGTATTCATCTTCTTTGACCGAGCGCCTTGCAAAGCCATTGAGGGTTGCGTGTTGTGAAAGATAATGACCCCGAACCAGCCTGTTCCAGACGTCCTCGAACATCAATGATCCATACGTAAAAAGATGTGCCATGTGCTACTCCTTAGTGAAAATCATACCACGCTTTGTAACCATTTGGGTGCTCAAAAACTATGCAAATGAGGGTATAATAATAAGAAATCATCTAAGGTTTTTCATGCTTACATGTAAAGTATTCAACACGCATGCAGATTTTTATGCCCTTACCCAAGCGTTGGACACCGAACTGAATGCGCGTTATGGCAAAGCACAAGCGGCGTATGATCAACACAATGTAATTGATCTTATAAAAACCGCATTGGTGGGGTATGAAGATGAATTACCCGTGGCATGCGGATGTTTCAAAAAAATTGATGACACAACGGTTGAAATCAAACGCATGTTTGTTGCGCCACGCTATCGTAGACATGGCTTTTCGTCACAGATTTTAGGTGAATTAGAAGCGTGGGCAATGGAGCTTGGCTTTAGTGACGCGCGTTTGGAGACAGGCAAAGGACAACCCGAAGCGATTGCGCTTTATGGAAAGATGGGGTATGCGGTCATTCCCAATTATGAACCTTATGTGGGAATGGAAAACAGCGTCTGTATGCACAAAGCATTAAGGAGTTAGCATGATGTATTGTTCCTTCTCATCGCCTGTTGGATTGTTGTTGATCTCAGCGGATGAGCGTGGCATTTGCGCTTTGGATTTTGATGATAATGGCGAAATCATGAAAGATTCAAATCAGCACATTGAGCTCTTAAAAAAAGAGTTAGGGGCTTATTTTTCGGGCAAACTCAAAACCTTTAGCGTGCCGTTGCACCCCAAAGGCACCTTCTTTCAACAAGGTGTGTGGAATGTGCTTCAAAGTATTCCCTACGGCGAGACCATTTCGTACAGCCGTGAGGCAGAACTTCTGAAACACCCCAAAGCCACGCGCGCCGTTGCCAATGCCAATGGCAAAAACAAGATCGCTATTATCATTCCTTGCCATCGTGTGATCGCTAAAAACGGCGGTATTGGTGGGTACAGTGGAGGACTTTGGCGTAAAGAATATTTATTAGCATTGGAGCAGAAATATCGATGAACGTAGTTTTAGCCATTGATTCCTTTAAAGGGTGTGCGAGTTCTCAGGAACTCTCAGCGTGGATAGAAGCGGGTATTAAAGAGGTTTATCAAGAAGCAAACGTCACTGCATGTTTTATCGCCGATGGAGGCGAGGGAATGCTCAGCGCGATCATGCAAAATGTACGTGGAGAAATCTTTACATGTAAAGTGCATGATCCGTTGATGAATCCGATCACTGCGCAGTATGGCATCTTAGAAGATGGTGTAACTGCGATCATCGAAATGGCACAAGCAGGGGGACTTCCACTCGTTCCCACAGCCAAACGCAATCCGCTTTTGACCACAA
>DBTO01000149.1:19128-23294 GCA_002307095.1 Sulfurospirillum sp. UBA1314 | reverse complement strand
ATCCGCTTTTGACCACAACCTTTGGCGTGGGCGAGATGGTAAAAGATGCGATCTCAAAAGGGTGTCGCAAATTTATCGTGGGCATTGGTGGTAGTGCAACCAATGATGCCGCCCTTGGCATGCTTCAAGCACTTGGGTATCGCTTTTTGGATAAATCTGGCAATGAATTAGGTTTGGGCGGAGTGATTTTGGAGAGCGTGCATCATGTGGACGCGAGTCAGGTGTTACCAGCGCTTAAAAGATGCGAATTTACCGTTGCGTGCGATGTCGATAACGTGATGTATGGTCCTCGTGGTTCAGCGCACATTTATGCGGCTCAAAAAGGTGCAGATGCTGCCATGATCGAACGTCTGGATGCTGGAATGGAGCATTTGACGCAGGTACTTAAAAACACACTGGGAAAAGATGTCGCGATGAATGCAGGTTCCGGTGCAGCAGGTGGCATGGGTGGCGGTATGCAAGCTTTTTTAGATGCGACACTTCGTTCAGGTATTGAGATTATGTTAGATCAGATCGGCTTTGATGCGCATCTTAAAGACGCAACGCTCGTCATCACAGGCGAAGGGCGCATCGATCAGCAGTCCTTAATGGGTAAAGTGCTCAGTGGCGTCTCCAAACGCGCTCAAAAAGCAGGCGTGCCTCTCATCGCCTTAGGGGGCGGTATCGCCGATGAACTCGAAGTTCACAAAGGTGTAGACGCACTGTTTTCGATTATGCGCTACCCGATGAGTTTGGAAGAGGCGATGGAAAAACCAAGGGCTGAAAAACTGGTCAAACAGAGTGTAAAAGAGATATTTAGGCTCATAAAAACTTTGAAAAATTCTGCTTTGTAGAAAACAAAAGCATCACAGGTGCGTGGGCATTCCGCCAAGGAAAACCAGTGTTAAGAGTTCTGTTAAGAACTCCAATTAAAATGAAAAAAGAGATGTATGAAACACGCAGAACTTGTTTGTATAAATGATTATTTAAAGCAATACCGTAAAATTTCCTCGATTTACCGTGTGGATGACTCTGTTTTGCGCATTATTTTTGAAGTGGGCGAGCCGTTGTTTGTTGACCTTGGGCGTGGGGACTCTTTTATGTTTTTTAAAGAGGATTTTAAACAAGCCAAGCGTTACACCGCACCCTTTGATGTTCTTCTTGCCAAGCGATTTTCGAATGCGAAGATTGAGTCGATGGACGTGGAAGAGGGAAATCGTATTTGGCGTATTGGGGTGCTGGCGAGTTCGAGTTACAAAGCGATGCGCACAACCTTGCAGCTAGAATTTACGGGGCGCAATACCAACGCGATCATTTTAGATGAAAATGAAGTGGTGTTAGAGGCAATGCGACATATTGATGCGAGTGTTTCGTTTCGCAGTGTTAAGGTGAATGAAGTCTTGGAAAAATTACCCTCCAAAGAGCTTAAAGAGAAGCCTTTTGACGTCGGTGAAAGCATTGAAGCGTATTTGAAAGCCTCGTACGAAAAACGTTTACATGTAAAGCTCGAAGAGATCAAAAAACAGAAAATCGCGCAGGTGGAAAAAAAGATCACGAAGCTTACCCAAGCAATCGATGCGCTCGAAAATGAAGCGGAGCTGATGCTCAAAAGTGACGAGGCGCAAAAAGAGGCATCGTTGGTTTTGGCACATTTGCACACCAATGCGATCAAGGGTTATCAAGAGAGCGTGACATTGCCAGATTTTGAAGGTAACGCTGTTACTATTGTGTTACCTCAAGCCCAAACGCCTCAGATGGCGGCGAATATGCTCTTTAAAAAGTCGAAGAAACTGCGCCAAAAAGCGCTCTCCGTGCATCGTCAAAAAGAGAATTTAGACGAGAAACGACTCTTTTTAGAGCGCATGGTTGGGGTGATTAACGCCGCGCACGATCCTGAGGAGATTCAGATTTTAGTCCCCAAACAGCGCAAATCAAAGCAAAAAGGCGATGAGAGCAATCTTTACGAGACCTTTTTGTTAGAGGGGTACCGCATTTTGCTCGGTAAAAACGAAAAAGGCAATATCGCCCTCTTGCAAGAGGCAAAAAAGAATGATATATGGTTACATGTAAAAGATATGCCCTCTTCGCATGTGATTATTTGCACCGAAAAACAGAATGTCCCCGAATCCGTTCTCATTTTTGCCGCAAAACTGTGTGTGGAGTTTAGCCTCTCTCAAAAAGGTGGCTATTTGGTCGATTATACCAAACGCAAAAACGTCAAACCTTTTGATGGAGCGAATGTTGCTTATGAAGAGTATCAAACGCTTAAAATTTACAAAGAGTAAACGTTCTGGCTCCTAGAGCCAAGCTTTAGAGCCTAGTGCAACGTAGCTTTTTGGGCTTTGCCTAAGAAGCGTGTTAAAATAGATACAAGGAGTAGAGCCAAAGCTCTTTTTTTAGCCTTCCCAACTTGTTCAAAAAGGAGGAGTGTATCATGCCTGTAGGATCAATTGGAAATGTAATTTATGCGAATCAAATGGTAACCGTGCAAGCGGGAAAACAGATGGACTATCAAAACAGCGTTCAAATGCAAAGTGCGATAGCTTCTGCCATGCAAAACGAAAAAGAAGAGATCATTGAGGACGTTAGACCTACGGAAGAGACCTATAAGATCGACCCTGAACACGAGCATGAACATCAAAGACGTGAAGAAGAAAATGGCGCATCCGAAGAGCAAATGAAGCAAAAAGAGGAGCTTGCGGAGCATCATGAGACCAAAGAAGAGGAAGTTCCTGCAGTACATGATGGACATTTAGACATTAAAGCTTAGCCTCACCTTGACTTTGCTATGATTGCTTTGTAACACACCATCATTAAAAGAGTCTTCATGTACTTCAAAACACTCTACGAATCAAACAAACAGCGCGTTTTTACGGGCTTAGTGATGACAGCATTTGCGCTAGTGGTCGCATTTCTAAATAACGCATTTTTAACATGGCTGATTTTAGGTGCTATGTATTTGCTCGCTTTTTATGAGGCGATGAACCTCTTTGATGTCAACGATAACAAACTGTATGTGTATGCGGTACTTTTATGGTTGTTGGCTTTTATTTATCCCAATCCTGATGATCTTATTTATCTCGCACTGATCGGCTTTTTAGCGGTTATGGCGTATACAAAAAAGGTTGAGTATAAACTGCTTGCCCCTTTTTTATACCCTTCCGTTTCGATGCTGTTTCTCTATGCACTCTACCACGATTTTGGCATGTCCGTTTTGGTGTGGCTGGTTATCGTTGTAGCCTTGAGCGATACGGGAGCTTATTTTGTAGGCAAAAGCATTGGCAAAACGCCTTTTTCTCCGACTTCTCCCAATAAAACACTCGAAGGTGTCATCGGTGGTGTGCTCATCGCTACGGTGGTTGGGGCACTGTATGGCACATTTTTGATTCCTTTATGGCTCTCTTTCATTATTGCCCTTCTTACATCGGTTTCATCCGTCTTTGGTGATCTGTTTGAGAGTTATCTCAAACGCGAAGCAGGACTCAAAGACAGCGGCAACCTTTTCCCAGGACACGGTGGCATGTTAGACAGGCTGGATGGCTACCTTTTTGGAGGCGTTGTGATGGTCATCTTGCTTCGAGGGCTTGCGTAAGTGGTACTTCTAGGCTCAACAGGTTCCATTGGCGTAAATGCGCTCATTATCGCCAAACGTTTTGGTATTACGGTAGAAGCGTTGGTTGCAGGAAAAAACATCGCACTTTTAAACGCGCAGATCAAAGAGCACCAACCCAAATACGTCGCGATCCATGATGCAAACGACCGCGCTTTAGTCAATCATCCTAATGTTTTTGTGGGCAAAGAAGGCATTTTAGAACTCTTGCAAAAAACGCAGAGTTTTTTAGTCGTTAATGCGCTGGTCGGTTTTGTAGGACTTTCCCCTAGCATCGAAGCGCTTCGCCTTGGCAAACGCTTAGCCCTTGCCAATAAAGAATCTCTGGTTGTTGCAGGACATCTGCTCGATACCGCGCGCATTACGCCGATTGACAGTGAACATTTTGGTCTGTGGTATCTGTTGGGAAAACGTCCCGTTCGAGGCATGACGATTACCGCTAGTGGTGGAGCTTTTCGCGACACGCCGCTCAATGAACTTGCTCAAAAATCTTTTCACGATGCGCTTAAACATCCCAACTGGAGCATGGGTGCCAAAATCACCATCGACAGTGCAACGATGACCAATAAACTGTTTG
>DBTO01000149.1:0-18888 GCA_002307095.1 Sulfurospirillum sp. UBA1314 | reverse complement strand
CGATGACCAATAAACTGTTTGAGCTTTTGGAAGCCAAATGGCTGTTTGGTGTTGAGAAACTGGATGCCATCATTGAGCCCAAGTCGTTGATTCACGCCTTTGTGGATTTTCAAGATGGCAGTACCACAGCACACTTAGCCGCAGCTGATATGAAACTTCCCATCGCGTTTGCCCTTTTGGGTGAAATCGAAGAGCCGATCTTACCTTCGCTTGATTTAGCTTCTATTGGTTCGTTTTCGTTTCAAAAAATTGAGCCAGCACGTTATCCGATTTGGGAGATCAAAGACGATGTCCTCGCTCATCCAACGCGCGGTGTTGTCATTAATGCTGCCAATGAAGTGGGCATTGCTAAGTTTTTTAACCAAGAAATTACGATTTTAGAACTGGCGGAGCGAACGATTAAAGCGTATCGACACTTTGAAGATGCGATTCCTCAAACATTGGATGAGGTTTTTGAGATCGATCGCGAAGTAAGGCGTTACTGCGTATCGTTTTAGGTTTACATGTAAAGCGTTTCCGAACACACAAAATTTCTATAGTGAGGTGTCAATGTTACACAAAACAGACTACAATTTTAGACTAAAGGACAGCATTATTGGGTTGCAGTTCTTATTTGTTGCTTTTGGGGCGTTGGTTTTAGTTCCCATACTTACAGGGCTTGATCCTAACGTTGCGCTTTTTACCGCAGGTTTTGGAACGCTTCTGTTTCAACTGACCGCGCGCGAGCAGATTCCTCCGATTTTCTTAGCATCTTCGTTTTCGTTTATCGCGCCGATTATTTACGGGCTTAAAACGTGGGGACTTGCAGGCACGATGTGTGGTCTTGCCGCGGCAGGACTTTTTTACTTTTTTCTTAGCGTTCTCGTCCGTATCAAAGGTTCAGATTTTCTGCATAAAATCTTTCCCGCCGTTGTTGTGGGTCCCGTGATTATGACAATTGGCTTGATTCTTTCACCCGTTGCGGTCAATATGGCGATGGGAAAAACAGGCGATGGCGCGATTGTTTTAGTGCCTCTGAATCAAGCGATGATGGTTTCGATGTCAGCACTCATCGTCACGCTTTTGGTTGCCCTTTTGGGTAAAGGTGTGCTCAAATTATTGCCTATTTTGTGTGGGATTATCGCTGGGTATTCGGTTTCGTTGATCTTGGGCATTGTGAGTTTTGACTCGGTCGCAAAAGCGGCATGGTTTGCGATGCCAAATTTTGTGACACCTGAGTGGAATTTTGAAGCGATTCTCTACATCTTGCCGATAGCCATTGCTCCAGCAGTCGAGCATGTCGGCGGTATTTTGACGATCAGCAATGTAACGAAGACCGATTATTTGAAAAAGCCCGGTTTGAAAACCACGCTGTTGGGTGACGCGATTGCAACAACAGCAGCATCGATGCTGGGCGGCCCTCCTAACACGACCTATTCTGAAGTCACGGGTGCTGTGACGATTACCAAAGCGTACAATCCTGCTATCATGACATGGGCGGCACTGTTTGCGATTCTCTTGGCATTTGTTGGAAAACTAGGCGGCCTTTTGGCGACGATTCCCGTACCTGTAATGGGTGGCATTTTACTGCTTCTGTTTGGTATCATCGCCTCTATTGGCTTGGGTACGATGGTGAGAGAAAAAGTCGATATGAACGATCCTCGCAATATGATCATTGTCTCAATGGTTCTCGTTTTAGCCATTGGCGGTATGGTCGTGGATATGGGTGGTGTGGCGTTTAGTGGCATCGGTTTAGGTGCGATTGTAGGCATTGTGCTCAATCTTATTTTGCCCAAAGGGCATCATGTGAGTGAGCAGTAAGGAAGATAGATGGAAATGATTGAAAAATGGATAGCAATCCTCTCAGGTATTGTTTGGGGTGCTCCAATGTTGGTTTTGTTGGTTGGTACAGGGATTTACTTGACGATTATTTTAAAAGGGATGCAATTTTGGGCATTGCCTCATGCGCTGAAACTCATTTTTCACAAAGAACATGATGGCGAAGGTGAAATCAGTCACTTTGCAGCCTTGATGACGGCACTTGCGGCAACCGTGGGTATTGGTAACATTGTCGGTGTTGCTACGGCGATTACCCTAGGCGGTCCAGGTGCAGTTTTTTGGATGTGGATGACGGGACTTGTGGGGATGGCGACAAAATACTCTGAAGCCGTACTTGCAGTGAAATACCGCCAGCATAGTCACCACCATGGTTTTAAAGGTGGTCCGATGTACTACCTCACTTACGGTCTTAATATGCCAAAATTGGGTATGGCATTTGCTATTTTTACCGCGATTGCGGCATTTGGTATTGGCAATATGACCCAAGCCAATGCAGTCGCGCAGATTTTAAGCAGTGAAATGGCGATTCCAACATGGGTCACAGGCGTTGTGCTTTTGACCTTAACAGCAGTCGTGATTTTGGGTGGTATTAAATCCATTGGTAAATTTACCTCATTTCTGGTACCGTTTATGATCTTGGTGTATGTCTCTGTCTCTTTGGTCATTTTAGCAATGAACCTCGATAAATTGGGTGGTGCCTTTGAGTTGATCTTCTACCACGCATTCAATCCTATTGCTGCAGGTGGCGGATTTATCGGTGCTACGATGGCTGCAGCGATTCGTTATGGTGTCGCACGTGGCGTATTTTCCAACGAATCGGGTCTAGGATCTGCTCCTATTGCAGCCGCCGCTGCTAAAACGAACGATCCTGTACGTCAAGCTTTGGTCAGCATGACCCAAACGTTTATTGATACGTTGGTGGTTTGTACGATGACGGCACTGATTATCTTGATCTCTCCATTTTGGGAACAAGGGGTGAGTGCGAGTGCGCTTACCATGCAGAGTTTTCAGCTCTATCTTGGCTCTTTTGGTGGCATTGTGGTCATTATCTCAACCGTACTGTTTGCCTATTCGACCATTTTAGGATGGAGTTATTATGGTGAAAAAGCGTTTGAGTATATTTTTGGTGAGCGTTTCATCCGCTTGTATCGTGTTTTATTTATCGCAGGCGTGATGGTAGGCTCGATGATGAAACTTGAATTTGTATGGAATTTTTCAGACCTTACCAATGGTTTGATGGCGATTCCTAACCTGATAGCACTTCTGCTACTCTCCAAAGTCATTTCAGCTGAGAGTAAGCGCTATTTTGAGAGCCTCAAGTAAGGAAAATGTAACAGCATGTTTCGCCTCTCTTTCGCATTTGCCGCCATCGCGGTGTTATCACTCATCAATTTTTACAGCTACAAGCGCTTTTTAAAGCGCTTGGATCTTTTTTGCAAGATTCAAGGTGTGATCAAGTGGGCGATGATTGCCATGACGCTATGCGAAATTTTTTACTTTGCCGTCCTTCGTTTGGACAATCTTGATCCGATTTTGTACCTGCTTTTTTCTGCGATGATTGGCGTTTCGTTTATGCTTTTTTGTGTTGCGATTGTGTACGATCTTTTTCATATTCCTTACGCCAAAATTCCCCATGACTACTCAAGGCGCCTGTTTATCAAAATGGTGTTTGACGTCACGATGCTTATTTTGGCATTTTCCTACATCGCCAAAGGGTTTTTCAACGGGATGAAAGCACCTCGTATTAATGAAGTAGATGTTGTGATTGATGGGTTGGAATCAGAGCTGTGCATCGTTCAGATCACCGATTTGCACATCGGTAAAACCCTTGGAAAATCGTTTATGGACGCGGTGGTAAAACAGATCAATGCTTTGGATGCTGACATCGTCGTGATCACGGGCGATTTAGTCGATATGCCTGTGAATCAAATCGGCGATAAATTAGACGCGTTGCTCTCCATCGAGAGTCGCTTGGGTGTTTACTATGTGCCGGGGAATCATGAGTATTTTTACGGAGTCAATCACATTATGGAGCATGTTCGCTCTTTGGGTGTGCATGTACTTGACAATCGTTCCATGGTCATCAACCATACGATCAACCTTGCCGGTGTGATGGATATGTCGGGCAAACGCTTTGATTTTGAGCCGCCCGAACTTGCCAAAGCACTTTTACATGTAAAGCCAGAATTACCGACCATTTTGCTCTCGCATCAACCTAAAATCGTCAGCGAGATGAACGGTGAAAAGATCGATCTGATCTTAAGCGGTCACACGCACGGCGGGCAAATTTTTCCGTTTGGTCTGTTGGTGCTGTTGGATCAGCCCTATTTGAGTGGTCTGTATCAGCACTCCAAACAGACGCAGGTGTTTGTCAGCAATGGCGCAGGGTATTGGGGGCCAGCGGTGCGTATCATGGCTCCTAGCGAAATCGTCAAACTTAATCTTAAAGTCAAAAAAGCATGAAACCATTCCTTTTTCTTCTCGCCTTCGCGCTTCTTTTAGGTGGCTGTAGTGCCAAACAAGACTCTTTACATGTAATGCCCGATCAAGTCTCAGCATTGACCATGGAATTGACCCATCTTGGCGACACGGTGGACTACCAAGAAGCGCGAATGTTTGCCTATGAATCACTGCTGTACCCGCAGGTTTTGGCGGAACGTTATGGACTGGTTTATCCTCCAACGTTTCACAATTTTTTGATTAATACGGGGCTTAAAGAGCGAGGTCTTTGCTATGAGTGGAGTGAAGATATGATCACCCATCTTAAAAGTCTCAAATACCAAAGTTTCGATCTGCGTTGGGGTGTCGCGAACAAGGGTGAATTTAATGAGCACAATTCTGTCGTCGTGGTTGCTAAAGGCGCCCCCTTTCGTACGGGCATCTTAATTGATCCGTGGCGTCATTCAGGCGTACTTTACTGGGCCAAAATAGGCGATGACCCAGATTATCATTGGGTTGAAAACTTAGAGCGAAGTCGTTATTATGGGACGATAAGAGACTGATCGTTCGCTATTTTTTGCAAAATAATACGCACCACACTCGCACGCCCGACGTGTCTTTCTCCCTCGTTTAAAACGATGACTTCTTGAGCTAGTTTAATGATTTTGCACGGAAGCACTTTGGCGATATCTAAAATGTCGTTAAGATCGTACAAAAATGCCATATTTTTAGGGCCGCCACTCTCAAAATGAATCTGACTTTCACTGAAAAGTTCCGCAATAAAATAACCATTGGGCGCCAGCGCTTCGAGGGATTTTTCAAACAGCATTTTTTGATTCTGTTTGGGAAGCTGTAAGTACGTGCAAATGACGGCATCGTAGAGCTGATCGGGTTGCCAATACTCTAGAAGCGTATGTCTCGTCTTGACGAAAACATAATGCTCTTTTGCTCGCTTTCTCAGTTTTAAAAGAGCGACATCAGAGATATCCAGCGCTTCCACCTCTAGCCCTTTATCGGCAAGATAGATCGCATTGCGACCTTCCCCTTCTCCTAGGCACATCACGGTTTTGAAATTTAAAAGCAGGTCGATATTTTCTTTAACAAAATTATTCGGCGCTTCTCCGTAGGCGAGCTCTTTTGTTTGAAATTTGGCATTCCAAAATGCTTGCATTGCGCCCCTTTTTCATTAAACTGAACTTTTAATACGTCTTTAGAGCTTTAAACTTTTGCAAAATGAGATTTGCAAGAACTTTATTGTAACACAATTTAAATCAATGATTAACTTTTAAAATTGTATTAAAATCGTCTCAAAATAACAAGGAGCACTCTATGAAATACCCCGACTTTTTTGATACCACCGAAACGATTACGCTTTATGATCCATTGTCCGAAATTCTAGGCGCTTTTGAAGAAGGGAAGATCACCTTTAGTTACTACGATGTGGTCAAAAGCGCTGGGCATAGCTGTCCTACCATGGCAGGTGCGTATCTGATGATCAAAGAAGGTCTCAAAGCGCTTTTTCCCAATGAATTACCCCTTCGAGGAGGTATCGCCGTTTTTTTTAAAGAGAGCCAAAATGAGGGTACAACAGGCGTCATTGCCAATGCGTTTTCTCTCATTACGGGCGCTACGGATACGTGGGGTTTTAAGGGGTTAAATGGGCATTTTGTACGCAAAGGTTTGATGGAATTTAGCTCAGATATTTCTTTACATGTAAGAATTATGCGTGTGGACACCAAAGCGTTTGTCGATGTGTCGTATAACCCTTCTTCAATCGAGGTAGATCCTGATATGCAACCTTTGATGAAAAAATTATTTTCAGGAGTACTCACTGTGGAAGAAAAAGCGGTGTTTTCGCGCATCTGGCAGAGAAGAGTAGCCCAAATTTTAGAAAATTTTGATAAAGTTATAGTCATCAAATAAATTCAATTTCACTGGAGTGTGTATTGCTGAGTTTAAAAAAACACAATATTACCAGATGGATTGTTTTTTTACCAGCATTTGCCATTTTGCTCACGTTTACGATTACGTTAATTATCATCATTTCAGCAGAGCGTGCAGAGTATCAAAAGTCTCTTGAAAACACACGCATAGAGTATGTAAAACGCTCTAAAATTCAAGCGCAAGAGCGTGTGGATAAGTTGATTGATTACATCAATGAAAACGAAAAATTCTTGATGAATGAGGCCAAAGACGAAATCAAAAATATTGTCAATCTTGCCTACCAAGTGATCAATGATATTTACATCGAAAATCCCAACCTTCCTCGTGAGCAGATTCTAGCAAAAATCAAAGCCAAACTTCGCGATACACGCTTTTTCAACGACCTGAGTGGCTATTATGTGATCACTGAGTTGAATGGAACGTGCGTTATGCATGGCGTCAATCGGGAATTAGAGGGAAAAAGCATTACGGATGTGCAAGATGATCATGGCAAATATTTTCTAAAAGAGGTGAACGCACGACTTGAAAAAGAGGATGCGTTTGCGCTAACGTGGCCTTGGAAAAATCCTAGAGATGACAAAGCCCGTACTAAAATAGGCTATCTTAAAAAGTACGCTCCGTTAAATATTTACGTCGTCAGTGGGCGTTACGAAGATGAGATCAGGGAACGCATTAAAAAAGAGACGCAAAAACTGCTGCTCAATACCAAATACGGAGAAAATGGGTACATCTTTGCGTATGATTATGATGGGTATACGATTTCGCATGGTGATCACTCGTTGGTGGGTAAAAATAGACTCGATGTTGTTGTAAATGGTCATTCGGTGATCAAAGACATCGTAGAAGGCGGCAAGCGCAATCTTGAGGGCTTCTTTATGAATTATGTGGCTTCCTATCATCCCACTGCGCAAGATCGTAGTAAGATCTCTTTTATTCGCCCCATTCCACAGTTCCAATGGGTCATTGGAACGGGTGCGTATCTGTTTGAGGAGACCAACGCCCTTTTAGAACAAGAGCAACTGCTTCGAAAGAAAATGCAATCCACGATTATCAATATGCTAGCCGTTTCACTGATTATCATGCTTTTAGTGATGGGGGTGATGTTTTTTATCTCAACGAAATTGCGATCTGTTTTATCGCGTTATGAAAATCATCTTTTACTCAGTAACAAACAGATTCGTGAGCAAAAATTGGTCTTCGAGACCTTGTATCAAAAATCCGCAGATGGCATTTGGTTGCTTAAAGAGGGTGTTTTTGTGGATTGTAACGAAGCGATTGTGCGCATGTTTAAAGCCCACGATAAAAAAGAGTTGATCAATGTAACGCTAGCAGAGCTCTCTCCTGAATTTCAACCGGACAACCAAAGCTCGTATGAAAAAGTACTCTGGATGAACGCACTCGCTTCGCAACAAGGAGCGCATAAATTTGAATGGCAAGCGAGAGCATGCGATGGAACGCTCTTTTGGATCAGTGTGATGATGACGATGATTCGTATGGATAAAGGCATCATTCAGCACTGTTCCGTGCGGGACATTACCATTCGTAAAGAGCTTGAAGAAGAGAATAAAAAGCAGAAAAAGCTTTTGATTCATCAAGTGGAGCATGATACGCTGACAGGGCTTCCCAACCGAAATCTTCTGCAAGACAGACTCACCCAAGCCATCAAAAAAGCCAGCCGTGATGACAAGGTGCTGGGCGTTATGTTTGTGGATGTGGATAAATTTAAAAGTGTCAACGACTCACTGGGTCATGATGCCGGCGATATGCTTTTAAAAACGATTGCAGGGCGGATGCAAAGCAGTGTTCGAGAAACCGATACGGTTGCACGCCTGAGTGGTGATGAGTTTATCGTACTGCTTGATGGATGTAAAGACGTGAGCGATATTTTCATTGCGATTAAAAAGCTGGTTAGTGCCTTTCAAGAGCCCTTCTTGCTCGGGAATGAGAGCTTTAAAATTACGATGAGTATTGGTGTGAGTGTTTATCCCAATGATGGTGAAACGGCGAGTAAGTTGCTTAAAAATGCTGACATCGCGATGTACAAAGCCAAATCCAAAGGGCGCAACCGCTACGTCTTTTTTGACCAAGAGATGAACCAAGAGACCAATGAGCATCTTGAGGTGGAAAAAAGCCTCAATAAAGCACTTGCCAATAACGAGTTTGAGGTTTTTTACCAGCCCCAAATCAATCTTCAAAGTGAGCGTATTGTCGGTTTTGAGGCATTGATTCGCTGGAATCATCCGACGCGTGGGCTAACGGCTCCGGGGTATTTTATTCATATCGCAGAAGAGAGCGAACTCATCGTTGAGATTGGGAATTGGGTGATCAAAGAAGTTATGCGCCAAATTAAAGTATGGTATGACATGGGACTTGATCCTGGAAAAATCGCGATTAATATTGCTGGTAAACAGCTTGAATTTACGGGACTGGTTGCTTTTATGATTCAAAGTTTACGTGAGAGTGGGTGTAAACCTGAATGGATTGAGATGGAGATTGTGGAGCGGTTTATTATGAAAGACACGACCAAATCCATCGCCCTTTTAAAGCGCTTTCGTGAACTGGGCGTTGATATTTCTATTGATGATTTTGGAACGGGACACTCGTCGTTGGCGTATTTGAAACAATTGCCAATTACCAAGCTTAAAATCGATCAAAGTTTCGTACAAAATTTAGAGGAGAGCAAGGAAGATCGTGCGATTGCGCGTACGATTATCGAGCTTGGGCGTGGACTTGGACTGAAGGTTTTGGCAGAAGGTGTTGAAACCATAGGGCAAAAAGAGTTTATTTATGCAAATGGGTGCGAGCTGATGCAAGGCTATCTCTTTAGCAAACCCATCCCTGCGAACGATGTCGAACTCTTATTGCAAAATCAAGCGCACATGTTATAATCACACTAATAATGAACAGATAGGGCAACGATGATACGAAGAGATTTTTTAGGATTGATGGGAGCTACACTTGTAGGAAGCCTAGCGCAAGCCGATGAGTTAAAGCATCCCGATATTTGGGTTAAAAATGAGCAAAAAGCCACATTTGAGTCTGTGATTAGCCGACTGGATAGAGTGGAGCGAACCATTGGGTATGCCAAATTCAACCTAATTTCTTTTAATGATGTTCTAAAAATTGCGAAAAGTTTTCCTCGAATTGGTGCCTTTACGCCTGCGGAGATCGCGTATATTGAAGAGATTTTTTACACTGATCCAGTGATTTATGGCTTTTACGGTAAGCGTACAATTCAACATTTAAGTGATGCCATCAATGAAAAAGATGTGATCAAAATAGATGGCACGGGACATTATGTCTACCGTGAGACCTCTCAAGAACTTCTTTTGCGATTGATGAAAGATATCGGACCAACACTTATTTTAACCTCTGGCGTACGTAGTGTCGTTAAACAGCTGAGTCTGCATTTAGAGAAAATTAAAAGCGAAAATGGCAACATTACGATGGCATCGCGCTCACTCGTTCCACCGGGCTTTTCATACCATTCCGTCGGCGATTTTGATGTGGGTAAAAAAGGGTGGGGATACCAAAACTTTACGGCCAATTTTGCGCGCACGGAAGAGTTTTGGAATCTGCAAAAACTCTCCTATGTCTCAACACGTTATACCGTTGGCAATGGCGATGGTGTCAGGTTTGAGCCGTGGCATGTGAAGATTGTGTAGATGATTTTAAGCATTGAAAGCAGTTGTGATGATAGCTCGATTGCTATCACAAGACTCAGTGACACACAACTTCTGTTTCATAAAAAGATTTCCCAAGATGCCGAGCATGCCCAGTACGGTGGCGTGGTTCCTGAACTGGCTGCGCGTTTGCATGCGGTGACCTTACCCAAAATACTCGAAGAGGCAAAGCCTTATTTTAACGAGCTCAAAGCCATTGCCGTGACGAATGAACCAGGACTCTCCGTGACACTTGTTGAAGGTGTGAGTATGGCAAAAGCGCTCAGTGTTGCACTAGGGCTCCCACTTTTAGGCATCAACCACCTTAAAGGGCACATCTGCTCTTTGTTTATCGAAGGTGAAACACGGTTCCCTCTCGATGTTTTACTCGTCTCCGGTGGGCACACTCAGCTTTTACATGTAAAGAGTTTAGAAGAGATAAAGCTGCTTGCCACAACGATGGATGACAGCTTTGGTGAGAGTTTTGATAAAGTTGGAAAAATGCTAGGATTGCCTTATCCAGCGGGACCTCTTATTGAGGCATATGCCAAAAAAGGCGATCCCAATCGGTTTAATTTTACCATTCCTTTGCAAGGCACTTCAACAAAACTGCTCGCATTTAGCTATTCGGGTCTTAAAAACCAAGTTAGACTCTGCATCGAAGCACAGGAAAATTTGGATGAGCAAACCATCTACGACATTTGCGCTTCGTTTCAGCGTGTCGCCGTTGCCCATCTGATGCAAAAGGTTAAAAGAGCGTATAAAGAGCGTTCTATGGAGCATTTTGGCGTTGTCGGAGGTGCGAGTGCCAATCTCTACTTACGAGGTGAACTCGAAGCCTTTTGTGCCTCCAAAAAAGCCAAACTGCACACCGCTAAAATGGAATTTTGCTCCGATAATGCCGCAATGATCGGACGTTGTGCTGTGGAAGCGTATGCGCAAAAAGCGTTTGTCAGCCTTGCGGATTTGAAAGTGCGTAGTTCGTCGAAAGATATTTTTTATTAAAGATGTTTTAGAATGATTGGGTGGCATGAACTTATTTTTTGCGAGGCAGAATATGTTTACATGTAAAGCCTTTCAGCCAATCCTGTGAGGGAATTAAATGACAACTCGCCACTATATTTTTTCTAAAACGGTTGTTGTTTTAATTTCTTTTGTCATCCTCTTTTCGTTTGGATTTGATTATTTTTTAAATTTAAAAACACCGCATGCTCTTTATGAAAATGCTTTATTTATTCTCTCATTTTTAGCGTGTACACTATTTGTACTAATGGGCTGCGGACTTTATTTTGGACTAAAGCTTAAAGATAATATTGGGAAATTAACCGATCACATTGATATAAAAAAACTACCCGATTTTTCTGGAGGAACGCCCGATGTATCCGAATTAATAGAAAATATGGGTGGTATAGTAGAAGGTTTGGGAGGCTTTTTGTTTGCAATTCTTGCAGCGATTATTTTAATAGTATTTGGTTGGGCTATCGTTTTAGTGTCGTGGTATTTGATTATTTTTTTGGCGGCAATACTTTATTGGATTTTTTTTCGTGCAATCCGTTTGGTTTTGAAATATTCTATGCAATGCAAAGGAAATGTGCTATTGAGTTTGCAATACAGTTTAGTGTATACGTTTCTTTACTCATCATGGATGTACGGGATTATTTTCACGCTTCATTATATTCAGCATTAACGCGGGAAAGATCCGTTGTTAATGTCAATGACCGTGCCATTGATGTATTCTGGTGAATCTGTTGCCAGCCAAACAATCGTTTTGGCGATCTCTTCAGGCATGGCAAATCGTTTGGAAATGACGGATTTTAAAAAGGCTTCTTGGCGTGCGTGGGGAATGGTATTCAGCATATCTGTCGCAACGGGGCTTGGGGCAACGGCGTTGATGATGATTTTACCTTCAAAGATTTTTGAGAAGCTTTTGGTCGCGTTAATCAGCCCTGCTTTGGTGATGCCATACCAAATATCAGGATGACCGATTTGCCCAGCAATGGAGGTATTGTTGACAATGCGTCCACCACATTTAAGCATGGTTTTTGCAACCTCTTCAATGAGTTTTACCGGTGCCTCAAGGTTGATTTTCAGCATGGTATTGATTGTGTCGTTTTCATAGTCTTGGTAAGAAATCGCATACATAATTCCGGCATTGTTGATGAGAATATCAATCGCGGGAAGTGAGGCGATGAGCGTAGGAATCGCATCAACTTGTGTCAAATCAAACGTAATGGTTTTAACTTTAGGGTGTGCTGATAACTCAAAATTTTTAAAGTCACGCGCTAGGATAATGACATCATAGTCTAATGCCACAAATGCTTTTGTGATTTCAAGACCTATCCCTTTGTTTCCGCCAGTGATTAAAGCTGTTTTGCGCATCTATGTTCCTTCCTTGTCGTTATAAAATGATAATTTCCTCTTCCAATTTCACGCCAAAGCGCTTGAAAACTTCTTCTTTTACCGATGTGATTAGTTCGTATGCTTGCTTATACGTTCCGCCTCCAAGATTGACCAAGAAGTTCGCATGAACGTTGCTAAACATCATCGCACCAACTTTTTTGCCTTTAAATCCTGCCTCTTCGATAAGTTTGCCAGCATACTGCCCCACAGGGTTTTTGAAACAGCTTCCCGCACTTGCCTCTTTGGGTTGATTGTCGCGCATTTGTTTGAACATCGCCAGCAGATTTTCGTCAAAACCTTTTTTACATGTAAAGGTTGCTTCGTAGACAACGCCCTCTATTTTGGCGAAGCGGTAGCCGTGTTCTATCTGCGATTTTGGAATCCAGCCATGCTCGGTGCGAATAGCGATGAGGTCATTGAAAATCTCCCACTCTTTGAGTCCTGCGTTCATCGCGACCATGCCACCCAACGTTCCGGGGAGTTTTTGCATCAGCTCAAAACCTGAAAGATCGTATTTTTTGGCAAAAGAGAGCATCTTACCACTGGGCGTAGCGCCTCCTACATGTAAAACATTTTCTTCCAAACGAATGAAATCAAAACATTTGTCTAACATCGCGAGGGGTGGCGGAGTAGGGCTTACAAGAAGGTTGTTTGCGCCTCCAATCAGGCGGTAGCCAAAAGGCAAGGGCATCAAAGAATCCAGCAGTAAAATATTGAGGGTTGGACCAATTTTGATGCTTGAATAGGTCGAAAAATTAACAGATTTTGTCATTTAAAAGATAAACGAAGGGATCATGTCGATCATGCGGGTGGTAAATTCTATCATCATGTTCATCATCCACGGCATCGTAAAGATGGCAACGACGATGGTAATCAGAATTTTAGGTACAAAACTGAGCGTAGATTCATTGATCTGGGTGACAGCTTGAAAAATACTAATCGCCAAACCTGCAATCAGTCCTGCCATCAGCATCGGCATAGAGAGCAGGAGCGCTATTTTAAACGTTTCAACTCCTAAACCAATGAGTTTTGCTTCCATATTAGCTATTCCTCAACGCTGCGTACTCTTTGGGAATCAGAAAATCGCACGCTTGAATCTGTTGGTCATAAAAACCGTGTTTAAAACCGATCTCAAAGAGCGTGTCAATCGCTTGGTATTGTGTGTCGTTCATCTCGATGGAGTGCTCGTTGGCATAGAGTCCAAGGTAGGTTTTCAGCGTTGCTTGGTCTACCCGAACGAGGTTTCGCTCAAGCAGCATTTTAGAGAGAAGTCCTTGGTGTGTGTGTGCCACATCTACGGCTTGAATGAGTGCGTCTTCACAGACAATCGCTCGCGAAATGGGCATCGATCGACGAAGCGCCATACCGCCTAGTGGTAACGGAAGCTCCACTTTACATAGCTCTTTCCAGATGTCCCAGAGTTCTCGTTCAACGACCAGTTCATCGCTAAAATTTAAAATACTCTCATGAATTAAAACCCCTGCATCGACTTCGCCATCCAAGACGGATTGTTCAATCTCTAAAAAGTTTTTGTAGACGATGCGCGCTTCGGGATAAGCAATTTTAAATAAAAGTGCATTTGTTGTATGGGTTCCACTGAGGGCTACTTTAAAATTGCGTTTGAGTTTAGTCTCTTTTTTCTTCACCAGTTTAGGTCCATAGCCTTCTCCAAAACTGACCGCAGTGCGTAAAAGCGCGTATTCACTGCGAATTTTTGGGTAAAGCGCAAAGCTAATAGCAGTGATATCATAACTGTTTTTCAGCGCTTCAACATTGAGTGTTTCAATGTCTAAGGCGAGGTTTTCAAAGGTCACATTAGGAGTGCTCACCCAGCCAAATTTAATGGCATAATACATAAAGATATCATCAGCATCGGGCGAATGCGCTACGGTAAGAGTTTTCAAAAGTGTCCTTGAAAAAGTTTTAAATCATTTTAACATATTCCATATTGAAATATTTTGAACCGCTTTTGTAAAAATCGTATAGAATTGCTCCAAAGGGCTTTTTCAAGCTCAAAATGGTAAAATAATAACACTATAAAAGAGGTAGTACAATGCAAATCGATGAAAATAAGAGAAAAGCACTTGACCTTGCGATCAAACAGATCGACAAAGCGTTCGGAAAAGGGGCGTTGGTAAGACTCGGCGATAAAGTAGTTGAACCGATTGCGTCGATCAGCACTGGCTCCATTGGACTGGATCTTGCCCTTGGAATCGGTGGCATTCCACAAGGTCGTATTATTGAGATTTATGGACCAGAGAGTTCAGGAAAAACGACATTGTCGCTTCAAATCATTGCAGAAGCGCAATCAAAAGGAAGTATCTGTGCGTTTGTTGATGCTGAGCATGCACTTGATGTGAAATACGCAGGCAATTTGGGCGTTGATATTGAAAACCTTTTGGTTTCTCAACCCGATTTTGGTGAACAAGCCCTTGACATTGTTGAGACACTGGCACGCAGTGGCGCGGTGGATGTGATTGTTATTGACTCCGTTGCAGCATTGACGCCGAAGAGCGAAATTGAAGGCGATATGGGCGATTCGCACATGGGTGTTCAAGCAAGACTGATGAGTCAGGCACTTCGCAAACTCACCGCAGTCGTGCATAAAATGAATACCACGGTTATTTTTATCAACCAAATTCGTATGAAAATCGGTACGATGGGCTATGGCTCTCCTGAAACGACGACCGGTGGAAATGCGCTTAAATTTTACGCTTCGGTGCGTATAGATGTCCGTAAAATCGCGACCTTGAAACAGGGCGAAGAGCAGATTGGTAACAGAGTCAAAGCCAAAGTCATTAAAAATAAAGTGGCACCTCCATTTCGTCAAGCTGAGTTTGATATTATGTTTGGCGAAGGTATTTCAAAAGAGGGTGAAATGGTCGATTATGGTGTCAAACTTGACATCATCGATAAAAGTGGCGCTTGGTTTAGTTACAATGAGACAAAATTGGGGCAAGGTCGCGAGAATGTAAAAGCATTTTTAAAAGAGAACAAAGAGTTGGCGTTAGAAATTGAAGAGAAAATCAAACAAGCAATCGGTGGCAATGCGATGGTTATGACATGCGGCGCCGATGAGATAAAGGAAGATGAATGATCTATATCGAAGATATTGCAGCAGACGAAGTACTCGATAGTCGTGGCAATCCAACGGTTCGTGCCAAAGTAACCCTAAGCGATGGAACCGTTGCCACTGCAATCGTACCCAGTGGTGCAAGTACGGGCAAACGAGAAGCGTTAGAATTACGAGATGCAGACAGTCGCTATATGGGCAAAGGCGTACTCAAAGCGTGTGAAAATGTGAATACTGAAATTTCAGATGAACTCATTGGTCTTAGCCCTTTTAATCAAGCGTTTATCGATGAGACGATGAAAAACCTTGATGGAACGGAAAACTATGGACGCTTAGGTGCCAATGCAGTTCTTGGTGTCTCTATGGCGGTTGCACGTGCTTCCGCATTAAGTCTAGGCATCCCACTCTACCGTTACCTTGGTGGAAGCAATGCGATGACGCTTCCAACGCCTATGTTTAACATCATCAATGGCGGAAGCCATGCCAATAATAGCGTTGATTTTCAAGAATATATGATCATGCCGCTTAACTTTGGGAATTTTTCAGATGCCCTGAGATCATGCGTTGAAGTCTATCATCAGTTGAAAAAAATCATCGCTGGTATGGGCGAGAGTACAGCTCTTGGAGATGAGGGTGGTTTTGCACCAAATCTCAAAGACAATGAAGAGCCGATTAAAGTGATTATGCAGGCGATTGAAAAAGCAGGGTACAAACCCGGAATCGACATTGCCATTGCCCTTGATGTTGCAAGCAGTGAGCTTGTGTGTGAGGGTGGCTATAAACTTGATTCAGAAAAAAGAACGTTGAGCAGTGCTGAACTGGTCGCTTACTATGAAAATCTTTGCGCAAAATACCCGATTGTTTCGATTGAAGATGGTTTGAGTGAGGATGACTGGGATGGCTGGAAACTTTTGACGGAAAAATTGGGTTCAAAAATTCAACTTGTGGGCGATGATCTCTTCGTGACCAATGAGAAAATCTTGGCAGAGGGAATTGCAAAAGGCATTGGTAATGCCATTTTGATTAAACCCAATCAAATTGGAACGGTAAGCGAAACCATGCGAACCGTCCGTCTTGCGCAACGTAACAACTACAAATGTGTGATGAGTCATAGAAGTGGCGAGAGCGAAGATGCGTTTATCGCTGATTTTGCGGTAGCGCTTAATACCGGCGAGATCAAAACAGGTGCAACAGCCAGAGGTGAACGAACCGCTAAATACAACCGCTTACTAGAGATCGACAAAGAGCTTGAGTTTGGCGAGTACATAGGAAAACAACTCTTTACTAAATGAGTGATGTTTTAGACGAATTTGACGATGAAGCCGAAGAGAGTGGAAAATCTGCTCTCTTTTATCTCAAAATTTTATCGTTAGTGTTTGTCGTGGTTGGATTTGGGTTGTATATAGGCGATGTTCTTTTTGGAAAGAGCTCCCTCGATGTACTTTTAAATCTCCAATCCGACAAAGACACGTTAACTTCAAAAATCAAAAGTCTCAAAGATGAGAATGCCGTGTTACAAAAAGAGTACTTTGAATTGCGACAATTGGACCCTGATCGATAATAATTAAGGAGAGCAGATGCAGAAGATTCTTTGGCTTTTTCTATCTCTTGCAGTGATATTAGAAGCGAGAGAAAATCCTTTTGAGACAAGCATGTCTCCGCAAAATGTGGGTAAAACCACGCAAGGTAAAGACGAATTAGCCGACTTTACCACCACAACGCTCTCTCTTCCAAGCAGTGCGCGTATTTTAAAAAGTGCTTCGGTGACCTTTCAAAATTTAGACGGCTCCATCAGTGAAGAGATTGTTGCGATTGAGCAAAATGTTGATTGGCATTTGCCGCTTATCTTAAGCACCCAAAAAACCGAAACCAATGCTCCAAAAGTGATTGTCCCTCCTGTAACAACGCCTCAAATTCAAAAAGCCATTGAAAAACAAGAAGTGGTTCCCACCCCTGTTCTTAAAGAAGAGAACGCTGTCAAAAATCCAATTACGGCCAATATCGCAATGGAAAATAGCTTTAAACTCAATGATGACATCTCCTTTTTTACCAATCAAAATGAGATGACTATTTTTACGAAAGATACGAAAATTCGTGATTTCTTGATCGCGGATCCTTATAAAGTGGTGATTGATCTCAAAAAAGTAAATGCGTATGGAACGAAAAGTTTAGAGTTTAACAAAGCGCCTTTTGTCTCTGCAACACTGGGAAGTCACGATGGATTTTACCGCATTGCTATTTTGCTTGATGGGCATTACCGTTATGATATTCAAGCATTTAATGGGGGATATACTATTAAATTGAAGTAAAAAAGAGGTTTTACATGTAAGGAAAAATCCTTACATGTAAACGGGCTTATTTCTCGTATTTGGGTGTACGTTCCAATGGTCCAAGATAGTGTTGGCGAGGACGTGCAATTTTCATGTCGGGTTGTTCTTTAAGTTCAAGCCATTGTGAAATCCACCCTGGTGTTCGACCGATTACAAAGATAACGGCAAACATCTCTTTGGGAATTTTGAGTGCTTGTAGGATAAGTCCTGAATAGAAGTCGATATTGGGGTAGAGTTTACGTTTAATGAAGTACTCATCATTGAGTGCAATCTCTTCAATGCGGTGTGCCACTTCCATCAATTCACTATCAATTGAGAGTTCGTTGACCAACTGTTTTTGAAGATTTTTCAAAATCGTTGCACGCGGATCAAAGTTTTTATACACTCTGTGACCAAAGCCCATGAGCCTAAACGGATCATTTGGATCTTTCGCTTTTGCGATGAATTTGTCGACATTGTCAACACTACCAATCAGTTCAAGCTGACGAATGACCGACTCATTCGCTCCACCGTGGGCTCTTCCCCAAAGAGCGCCGATACCTGCACTTATAGCAGCATAGGGGTGGGCATGGGTAGATGCGACAACACGAACCGCCGTGGTAGAAGCGTTTTGTTCATGGTCCGCATGTAGAGTAAAGATGGTGTCAAGTGCTTTCACTTCAATCGGTTTGAGATCGATATGGTGATGAGGATAGCCCCTGATCATGTATAAGAAGTTTTCAGTAAACCCTTTATCTAAATCAGGATAGATGATGGGAAGACCTTGCGAATAACGATAAGAGAACGCCGCAATGGTAGGAATTTTAGCCACAATACGGTGCGCCATCTCTTTAGCTTGCTCAGGTGAATCCATATCGAGGTGATCGAAATAAAAGGTTGAAAGTGCTGAAACAGCCGCCGATAAAATCGCCATTGGATGTGCATTATCGGGGAACGCATCAAAGAGTTTACGCATACTTTCATGAATAAAAGAGCGCTTTTTAAGCTCCATTAAAAAGTTTTTGTACTCATCTTTAGAGGGAAGTTCTTTGTGTAAAAGTAAAAAAGCGGTATCTAAAAACGACTTTTTGGTTGCTAAATAAGCAATGTCGTAACCACGATACATCAACTTGCCAAGGTCGCCATCAATATAGGTAATACGTGACCTACAGCTTGCCGTAGAGGTAAAGCCACGATCAAGCGTGAACATGCCTGTACTGCCATAAAAGGTTGAAATATCAAC
>DBTO01000203.1 GCA_002307095.1 Sulfurospirillum sp. UBA1314 | reverse complement strand
GCGATTGAAAAAGGGATGTACCCCGAGTTTGAAGGCTCAAAATGGAGTAGAGGTATTTTCCCAATCGACACCGCGAATGAAGAGGCAAAAAAACTGGTTGATCGTGGCGGACTGTTTGGTTACATGTACGACTGGGATAGTTTGAGAGAAAAAGTGAAAAAGAATGGTATGCGCAATGGCTATTTGATGGCAGTCGCACCAACGAGCTCCATCTCCATTTTAGTCGGCACCACACAAACAATAGAGCCTGTGTACAAACGCAAATGGTTTGAAGAGAATCTCTCTGGTATGATTCCTGTCGTCGTTCCAAATTTGAGCCCCGATACATGGAATTTTTACACACCTGCGTATGAACTGGATCAAAGAGTGCTCATCAAAGCAGGAGCTATTCGTCAAAAATGGATCGATCAAGGACAAAGCCTTAACATTTTCATCACCCTTGATAAAGCCAGCGGAAAGTACCTCAATGACATCTATATGCTTGGATGGAAACTCGGCATTAAATCGACCTATTACCTCCGTTCTCAATCACCTGAGAATAAACTTGAAGTAGCGGATCGTAGCATTGAGTGCGAGGGTTGTCAGTAACAAAACGCTTTACATGTAAAGGTTAAAAATGAAAACAATAGGATTGATTGGTGGCATGAGTTGGGAGTCCACACAGAGTTATTACACACTTTTAAACGAGAGTGTAAAAGCAAAACTGGGTGGACTGCATAGCGCCAAGATCATCCTTCATTCCGTTGATTTTGCACCGATTGCACGCTTTCAAAGCGAAGGAAAATGGGAAGAGGCTGCTGAAATTCTCCAAGAAGCAGCACTTTCACTGGAACGCGCAGGAGTGGATTTTATACTTCTGTGCACCAATACAATGCACAAAATCCTTCCACTTATCACACCCCATGTCAAAAAACCTTTTTTACACATAGCCGAAGCAACTGCAAACGCGCTGCATGCACAAGGTGCGCGTAAAGCTATTTTGCTTGGAACCAAGTTTACGATGCAAGAGACGTTTTACACAGAGGTTTTAAATGCTCATCACATTGAGGTGGTTATCCCCGATGTTACGTCAATTGAGAAGATCAATCGCATCATTTTTGAAGAGCTTTGTGTTGGTAAAATTGAAACAGCCTCCAAAGAGATATTTTTAAAGATCATCAATGATCTTAAATGTCATGATGAACAGATCGATGCAGTTATTTTAGGATGCACGGAGATTGGTCTTTTACTGGATCAAAAAAGCGCTCATTTACCGCTATTTGATACAACTGTTTTACATGTAAACGCAGCGCTCAAGCGCGCACTTGGCAGATTATAACTTATAATAAAAATTAATTTTAAATTTTAATATTTTAAAGCATAAAGTTAAATTTAATCCCTTTATTTAGGGGATATACGCGTTAATAAAACTAATTAAAAAAGCTTTACATATCACCTGTGACATAAGTGTTTCAGGTTAATTATTAAGTTTCTTTAAATTTTATACTTACTATAATCTTCTCTACTTTTAAATCTAGGATAACCATGCTAACCAAAGTTCTCAAACGCGACGGTACCACCGAAGAATTTCAGCCCTACAAGATCGAAGACGCTATCAAAAAGGCCTTTAAAAGTGAAGGTGTCACGTACGATGAAAGCATTTTCAAAGAGATTCAAAAGCGAATCGAGAAAAAACGGGTAGCAGCGGTCGAAGACTTCCAAGATATGATCGAACAAGAGCTTTACAAATCACGCTATTTTGACGTGATGCGTTCATTCATTCTCTACCGACATACGCACAAGATGCAACGCGAGCACATTTACGGACTGAATGAAGATACGACGTATGTGAATTCCAGCCAAACGATTGAAGAGTACATTGGCAAAAGTGACTGGAGAATTAAAGCAAACTCCAATACCGGCTACTCCAATGCAGGGCTCGTGAACAACACCGCAGGCAAAGTCATCGCTAACTACTGGCTTGATAAAATTTATTCTAAAGAAGAGGGTTTAGCGCACCGAAATGGCGACTACCATATCCATGATTTGGATTGTTTAACGGCGTATTGTGCCGGTTGGAGCCTAAGAGTCCTTTTAGATGAAGGCTTTAATGGTGTAAGAGGTCGCGTGGAAAGTCGTCCTCCGATGCACTTTAGAGAAGCACTCGGGCAAATGGCAAACTTTTTAGGCATCTTACAGAGTGAATGGGCAGGGGCACAAGCATTTAGCTCGTTCGATACCTACCTAGCGCCATACGCGTTTAAAGATAAAATTTCCTTCAAAGAGATCAAAAAAGCGATTCGTAGCTTTATTTACAACCTTAATGTTCCTGCGCGTTGGGGACAAAGCCCGTTTACCAATATTACGATTGATTGGACCGTACCAACCGATTTAGCCGATCAAATCCCAACCTCAAGCCAACGCCATCTGTTTAAAGAGATCAACGATGCAGAGCTTCTTGAAGAGGCACAAAAACGTGGTGTGAATTCACTGGAAGCGATGACCTATAAACATTTCCAAAAAGAAATGAATCAGATCAACAAAGCGTACTATGAAGTGATGACCGAGGGCGATAAAACGGGTCAGCCATTTACCTTCCCGATTCCAACCGTTAACATTACCGAAGATTTTGATTGGGATGGCGAAAATACCGAACTTCTCTTTGAAAATACCGCGAAAATTGGCTCATCGTACTTTCAAAATTTCATCGGAAGCCAATACGTTAGAGATGCTGAGGGTAAACTCGTTGAAAACCCAAAAGCCTATAAACCAGGTCACGTACGCTCCATGTGTTGTCGTTTACAACTTGATCTTAGAGAGCTTTTAAAACGTGGTGGTGGACTCTTTGGAAGTGCGGAGATGACAGGAAGCATTGGTGTTGTAACCTTAAATATGGCGCGTCTTGGCTATCTTTACAAAGGCAATAAAAAAGAGTTAATGGAGCGATTTGAATACCTGATGGATCTTGCCAAATCAACGTTAGAAAAGAAGCGCGTCTTTGTGCAAGAGATGTACAACCGTGGACTTTATCCGTATACGGCGCGTTATTTGCCAGGATTTAACAGCCATTTCTCGACCATTGGAGTCAACGGCATCAACGAGATGATTCGCAATTTTACCGATGACAAACATACCATTGCCGATGAGTATGGAATGGAATTTGCTCACGAAATCTTAGAATTTGTGCGCAACAAAATGGTCACCTATCAAGAAGAGACGGGAAATCTCTACAATCTTGAAGCCACTCCGGCAGAGGGAACAACGTACCGTTTTG
>DBTO01000016.1 GCA_002307095.1 Sulfurospirillum sp. UBA1314 | reverse complement strand
TACTTGGGTTTAACTCTAGATTAAAGCTTTTGTTTTGATAAAGACCTGTTCCAACGGGAATCATACGTCCTAAAATAACATTTTCTTTCAAATCTTCAAGCATATCCATCTTACCTGCGATGCTCGCTTCGGTTAGAACTTTGGTTGTCTCTTGGAACGAAGCTGCAGAGATAACACTATCACTACCAATCGCCGCACGAGTAACACCAAGAAGTGTTGGCTCAGCAATCGCTGGTTCACCACCCATTTTCATGACCGCTTCATTCTCTTCACGGAAACGTCTACGGCTAATCAAATCACCCATAATGAACTTGGTATCGCCACTATCAACAATTCTTACTTGACGTAGCATTTGAGAAACGATCACCTCAATGTGTTTATCGTTAATCGCAACACCTTGTCCACGATACACTTGTTGAATTTCGCTGATCAAATAATAATGCAATGCTTTCTCACCCATAATACGTAAAATATCATGACTTGAAATCACACCATCGGTAAGTCTCTCACCTGCATGCACAAACTCGCCAGGTTGTACGTGAATTTGTGTATTTTTATCGACCAAATACTCAACGCTTGTACCATCATTGGCTTCAATGATAATACGCTCTTTAGAACGCAAAGGCTTACCAAAACGAATCGTTCCATCAATCTCTGCAATCACGGTTGCATTTTTAGGGCGACGTGCCTCAAAAAGTTCACTAATACGTGGAAGACCACCGGTAATATCTTTCGATTTTGCAATCGCTTTTGGTGTTCTACCGATCAAATCTGCCAAGCCAACGGTCACGCCATTTTGAACGAAGATCGCTGTTTTTGGCTCCAATTGGTACTTCACAATCTCGCCATTTTTATTGGCAATGATGATCGTCGGTTTCATGCCGCTTGGAAGATACTCGTTGATCACAAGTCTGCTTTGTCCAGTCATATCATCGAATTGCTCTGTCGCACTAATGCCTGGTTCAATATCTTCAAACGTAATCGTACCCGCATCTTCCGCAATAATTGGTGTAGAGTACGGATCCCACTCAGCAATCGTAATTTGCTCACTGGTGGATGGATACGCAAGCAGTGTTTTTCCTTCAACCATACTGTTGTCATTGACATCAATAATGGAGTCACGAGGAATGTAATGACGAATCGCTTCTCGATCATCATCATCCGCAACAACCGCAAAAATACCTTTTTCTTTAACAATATGACCTTTTTCAATGTCATGGATACGCTCTAAATAATCCCCACGAAGTTTATAGTATTTGACAATACCTTTTGCATCCGCATGAATTTTTTGAATAATCGGCTCACCATTTTTGACTTTAAGTTCACTCGCATAAGGAATACGGCTTGGAACGTTCCAACCCTCTTTAATAACCTCTACGATACTCTCGTTCATTTCAACCACATCACCACTCACGTAAGGGATGTAGAATTTACCTTCGATTTTACCACTGACACCTGCAAGCTCATTTGGCTTTGCAAAGTCGCTTTTACGAAGGGTATAGCGGATCGTCTCACCGGCTGTTCCACTCATCGTAATTGCAGTTTCTTCGTGCGCTGTATCAATCTCAATCGTACCTTTAAACGGTGCTTTGATCTTTGGCTCAACCAATAAAACGGCCGCATTTCTACGATTTGCAACGATGTTTTTACCCTCTTTGGTCACATACGTTTTGACATTATAATAACGAATGAAACCCTCTTTTTGAGCGATAACTTGACGATCTTGTGATTCTGTTGATGCCGTACCACCGATGTGGAATGTACGAAGTGTCAACTGCGTACCTGGCTCACCAATGGATTGTGCTGAGATAATACCAACGGCTTCACCTGGGCGAACCAACGTTCCCTCAGCCAAATTGGTACCATAACATTTCGCACACACACCTTTTTTAGCTTTACATGTAATCGGTGTACGAATCACAACTGATTTAATGCTTGCCTCTTTAAGGACTTGAGCTTTTTTCTCATCAATGAGTGTACCTTCGGTGAAAATAACCTCATTGGTAATCGTATCAATGACATCTTCGGCAAGAACACGACCCGTTGCACGTTCGTACAATGACTCAACCAACTCACCACTTTCACTAATTTCCGTAATCTCAACGCCTTCATGCGTACCACAGTCATCCATGGTGACTTTCACATTTTGAGCAACATCGATGAGTTTTCGAGTCAAGTAACCCGCATTTGCTGTTTTAAGAGCGGTATCCGCAAGACCTTTACGTGCACCATGCGTTGAAATAAAGTATTCAAGAACATTTAGACCTTCACGGAAGTTAGAGATAATTGGCGTTTCAATAATACTTCCATCCGGTTTTGCCATAAGACCCCTCATACCTGCTAGCTGACGAATCTGTGCAGCAGAACCACGCGCACCAGAATCTGCCATCATATAAATAGAGTTAAAGCCGCCTTTATGACTCTCGGTCAGCTTCATCATCTCAGAAGCTACATCATTGTTCGTATCGGTCCAAATATCAATAATTTTATTGTAACGCTCTTGCTCAGTCAACAAACCAGAACTGAACTGTTTTTGGATCTCGCGTACTTTTTTCTTTGCTTCTTTGATCTTTTTCACTTTGGTATCAGGCACACGAATATCATCAATAGAGACTGAAATTCCTGATTCTGTCGCATATTTAAAACCGAGTCTTTTAAGGTTATCCAAGAAACCTGCGGTAATACCAATACCACCCTCTTTAAAGATATAATCAACCAAACCACCGATATTTTTCTTTTTCAAGACTCTGTTCCATACCTCTTCAGGTACAAATTCTGGCAAGATTGATTTTAAGATCAAACGACCTGCTGTGGTAAAGAGCACTCTATCATTGATACGTGTCTTAATTTTGGCATGAATATCCAAGAATCCTGCATCAATCGCAATATGCACTTCATTGATGTTTGCAAAAATTTTATTACTTCCTTTGGCATTTGGCTTCTCTAAGGTTAAGTAGTAAAGACCCAAGACCATATCTTGTGTTGGGACCGTTACCGCTTTACCGGAAGCTGGAAGCAAGATGTTCATGGAGCTGAGCATTAAAATCTTACACTCAGCAATCGCCTCTTGTGAAAGAGGAACGTGAACCGCCATTTGATCGCCGTCGAAGTCCGCGTTGAACGCAGAACAAACAAGTGGATGCAAACGAATCGCTTTACCATCAATCAAAACAGGGTGAAACGCCTGAATGGAAAGTTTATGAAGCGTAGGTGCACGGTTAAGCATAATAGGATGACCTTTAACCACTTCAGCAAGGCATTCCCATACTTCATTGGTTTTCATATCGATCATTTTTTTCGCTTGTTTAACCGTTGTTGCATACCCTTTTTCTTCAAGGCGTGCTAGCAAATGCGGTTTAAATAATTCCAGAGCCATCTGTTTTGGAAGACCGCACTGATCCATTTTTAAGTTTGGGCCAACAACGATAACCGAACGACCCGAGAAGTCAACCCTTTTACCTAGAAGGTTCTGACGGAAACGGCCTTGTTTACCTTTAATAATCTCTGAAAGTGATTTTAAAGGACGTTTGTTCGCTCCTTTAACCGCATTCGCACGACGACCATTATCAAAGAGCGCATCAACTGCTTCTTGTAACATACGTTTTTCATTGCGAATAATAATTTCAGGAGCATCAAGTTCCATCAAACGTTTCAAACGCGCATTTCGGTTGATAACACGACGGTATAAATCGTTCACGTCACTTACCGCAAATTTTCCACCATCAAGCGCCACAAGTGGTCTAAGATCAGGAGGAAGCACTGGAAGCATCGTAATCATCATCCACTCAGGGCGATTGCCACTGTGTAGGAATGCTTCAACGACTTTTAGACGTTTTACAATTGTTTTTTTCTTCGCTTCTGAACTGGTTTGGTTAATGTCTTCTTTAAGCTGTCCAAGAACTTCAACAAGGTCAAGGCTTGCTAATAAATTACGAATAACCTCTCCACCCATTTTTGCAACAAAACCTGTGTCTTCAAATTTTTGTTGCAATGCTTGGTATTGCTCTTCATTTAAAACATCGTACAAAGCAACTTTGTTTTTGTTTTCAGCATCGTAAAACGCTTCGCCTGCTTGTTCAACAATGTAAGCTTCATAATAAAGTACGCGCTCAAGATCTTTCATTTTAACGCCAAGCAATGTTCCCACACGGCTTGGAAGTGAGTTTACATACCAAATATGCGCCACAGGAGTTACTAACTCTATGTGACCCATACGTGAACGTCTTACTTTGGTACTGGTGACTTCAACGCCACACTTCTCACATTTAATGCCTTTATAACGCATCTTTTTGTATTTTCCGCACAGACATTCATAATCTCTGACGGGTCCAAAGATTTTCGCACAAAAAAGGCCATCACGCTCAGGTTTGAGCGTACGATAGTTAATGGTTTCTGGCTTTTTGACCTCACCATAACTCCATGAGCGAATCTTCTCTGGACTTGCAAGTCTTAGTTGAAATGCTTTAAAGTCCCTAGGA
>DBTO01000255.1:18775-18897 GCA_002307095.1 Sulfurospirillum sp. UBA1314 | reverse complement strand
TAATAAATAAAAATTCTAGTAAGGGACATTTATGAGTTCTTGGACGCGCGCCTCATGGAGAGAAAAACCAATTAAGCAACAACCCACCTACACCAATCAAGAGTTGTTAAAAAGTGTTGAGC
>DBTO01000255.1:16712-18480 GCA_002307095.1 Sulfurospirillum sp. UBA1314 | reverse complement strand
TTTTTGCAGGAGAAGTAAGACAACTCAAAGACTCGTTAGCCGATGTGGTTGCAGGGAAAGCTTTCTTGCTTCAAGGCGGAGATTGTGCGGAGAGTTTTAGCGAATTTAACGCCGTCAATATCCGCGATATGTTCAAAGTCATGCTTCAAATGGCGGTTGTTTTAACCTTTGCAGGTGGCTGTCCCATCGTCAAAGTAGGGCGACTAGCGGGTCAATTTGCTAAGCCACGCTCCAGTGATTACGAAGAGATTGATGGCGTTACACTTCCAAGTTACCGTGGTGATATCATTAATGACAGTGAATTTACCGAAGATGCAAGAATTCCAAATCCCAAACGCATGCTCAAAGCCTACAACCAATCGGCTGCAACCATGAACCTTTTGCGTGCTTTTTCACGCGGTGGTTTGGCAGACCTTCACCAAGTTCACAAATGGACGTTAGGCTTTGTCTCTGAGAGTCCTTTGGGAGAGCGTTACCAACACCTGTGTGACCGCATTTCCGAGACATTGGCGTTTATGGAAGCGTGTGGCATCACCTCTGCCAATACGCCAAACATCAATGAAACCGTCGTTTACACCTCGCATGAAGCGCTACTTCTCAACTATGAAGAGGCGTTGACACGTCAAGACAGTTTGACAGGCGACTGGTATGACTGTTCTGCGCATATGCTTTGGATTGGGGATCGTACCCGTGATGTGGATGATGCCCATGTGGAATTTCTCACAGGTGTTAAAAACCCTATCGGCATTAAAGCAGGTCCTAGTATGACCGCTGAGGGTTTGATGAAGCTTATCTACAAACTCAACCCTGAAAATGAGCCAGGACGTCTGAATATCATCGTAAGAATGGGTGCTGAAAAGATCGAAAAAGAGTTCCCAAAATTGGTTCAAGCCGTTAAATCAGCAGGGGCACATGTGCTTTGGAGCATTGACCCGATGCACGGCAATACCATCAAAGCATCGAATAACTACAAAACACGTTCATTTAATGAAGTGTTGCGCGAAGTCAAGGGCTTCTTTAAAGTCCACGAGGAAGAAGGCACCTTCCCTGGTGGCGTTCACTTAGAGATGACCGGTCAAGATGTGACTGAGTGCATCGGTGGGGCACAAGAGATCACCGAAGAGAAACTCGCATGTCGCTACCACACCCAATGCGATCCACGCCTCAATGCCAATCAAGCCTTAGAGCTTGCATTCTTGATCGCAGACTCCCTTAAAGCCGCTCGTCAGAGATTTTTAACACACTAAAACTGCTTTACATGTAAAGGTGAAAATCTTTACATGTAAAACAAAATATCTCACTTTAATTTTATTTCTACGATAAGGACAAAGCATGATTTACGAAATGAGAACCTATACTGTGAAAGTTGGAAAACAACACGCGTATATGAAACATTTTGAAGAAGTGGGTCTACCAATTATCAGTAAATATGCGAAACTTGTAGGCTATTGGTACAGTGACATTGGAGAACTCAATCAGGTTATTCATATTTGGGAATATCCCGATCTCAATACGAGAGAAGAGAGAAGGAGGGCACTTTATAATGATAAAGAATGGCTTGAAAATTTTGTTCCGCTTGGATTACCGATGCTTGAAAAACAAGAGTCAAAAATAATGTATGCCTCAAATTTTTCACCGATTCAATAGTTCACTTTTTGACTGAGTTTTAGAGACTCAGTCATCTTTTATCATCTTCCACAGAGCCAATCACGCTTTGAAAATGGATACTGTTTTTTAAACTCGGCTTCATCAAAATCAAAACGATAAT
>DBTO01000255.1:0-16463 GCA_002307095.1 Sulfurospirillum sp. UBA1314 | reverse complement strand
AATCAAAACGATAATTTTCCATATACGCTTTGATTAACTGATACGCATCGTTGATGGCTTGAAATTTGGCAGTATCACCATTTGGGGCATCGGGGTGAAACTCTTTGGAGAGGGATAAATAAAGTTTATGAAGGGTTTTTCTGTCGGTTTTGGCGACAACGCCCATGGTGGTGAGTGCTTTTTCAAAATCACTGTACTCCAAGCCTTGGAACATTGTCTCTCCTTTTAGATCTTTTTAGCTCTTTTTTTGCGCTCTTTTTTCTGATGCAACCAAACATAAATGGCACCAAAAACGACGATAAACACAAGAATAGCAATGCTAACAGTGTGTAAATGCTCATTTAAAAGTGCTTCGTTTTGACCGAAAAAATAGCCTAAAAACGTCAAGACAGTGACCCAAATGCCAGCACCTACGCCTGTGTAAAAGCAAAAAAGCCCTAGATTCATGCGCGCTAAGCCCGCAGGCAACGAGATATAGTGGCGAATCACGGGAATCAGTCTTCCGGTAAACGTTGAAAATGAACCGTGGGTTTTGAAAAAAACTTCCACTTTTTCCAGTGTTTCTGGCTTGAAAAAAACGTAATGTCCGTATTTTAAAATGAGTTTTCGACCCAATTTCACTGCCAAATAATAATTCAAAAGTGCGCCTGCAATGCTTCCTAGTGTGCCAAGGGCAATAACAACGGCTAAATTCATCTCGCCTTTGGCGCACAAATACCCTGCAGGAATCATCACTACTTCGCTCGGAAGCGGAAAAATACTGCTTTCAATCAGCATCATCACAAAAATACCAACGTACCCCAAAGCTCCAACCGTCTGAACAATCCAATCAATAATAGCGTGCATAAAACTCCTACTTTTCGTTATTTAACACTCACTTCGACCTCTTTGCCTTGCCATAAACCGTGTTTGGTACAGTAGCATTGAGCGTTAAAATGGTACACATCTTTACTTGGAACAATCGAAAATGCCACTTCGGCATTACCCTTTCGCTCTTCCGTACTCACAATGCACGCAGCCAGTTCGACCTTTGCCAGCATATGATCCGCATCAAAGAGCGTAATGGTCGAGATGTAATGGTTAAAATCATCAATATGCGCATGCTCACTTCCGACACGAACGCGCACAAAAGCGGGGACACCTTTTTGAAGCGCTGTATCGCAGTAGATGTAAGGCGTATGTTTGTCGATAAAATCTTTGCGAGCTTCGCGCTCTTCGGGACTAAACGTTTGGGGAGAAAAAATTTTTGGCATAGTTTATCCTTTCGTTGGAATATCTGCAATCCTACTATGAATCGCTTTAAAAATTCAAATCATTAAGCTTTTAATTCAATCATACGGTCACTGCACCAGGAGGCTAAATTTTTATCGTGGGTGATCAGCAAGATGCCCACTTGGTCTAAAAACTGCATCAAAAGTTGCATTACATGTAAGCCGGTGATGTTATCGAGTGCCGAGGTGGGTTCATCGGCTAAAATGAGGGAAGGTTTCATCAAAAGTGCCCTTAAAATAGAACACCTTTGAAGCTGCCCACCGCTGAGTTGATGGGGTTTTTGCGCCAAGACATCGGGGTCAAGATCGAGCGCGTGGCAGAGTTGGTGTAGGTCATGCAGTGGAGCGACGTCATTGATTTGGTTGATGATCGTATAGGTCGGATGAAACGATGTGTAGGGGTCTTGGAAAATTTGCGAAAGTTTTGTCGTTGTAATCGTGCCGCTTTTGGCTTTAAGATTTCCCGCGATAAGTTCAAACAGTGTGCTCTTGCCACTACCGCTCTCGCCCAAGATCGAGACAACTTCTCCAACGTTTACATGTAAAGAGAAATTGTCATACAAAAGCTTGGAATGGGGGTAGGCAAAACTTAGGCTTTCGATGCGTAAAACCTCGTGGTTCATGCGCGAATCTGCCCTTTGCCGTAGACTTTAAATTTGTAGGTCGTGAGATCATTAATACCCATGGGACCTCGTGCGTGAAGTTTGTTGGTGCTGATGCCCACTTCCGCGCCAAAACCAAATTCGCCACCATCGGTGAAACGCGTTGAAGCGTTGATATAGACACATGCGGCGTCCACTTCGTTTAAAAAGCGCTCCGCCGTTGTATAGTTCTCACTCAAAATCGCCTCAGAGTGTGAAGAGCCAAACTGTGCGATATGTGCAATCGCTTCATCAATACTCTCCACGATCTTGATATTGAGGGCATTACTGAGGTGTTCGGTATGATAATCCTCATCGGTGGCACGCTTTACATGTAAAAGATTTTGACTCTTCGCACACCCTTTAATCTGCGCACCTGTTGCATCAAGCGCTTCTTTCATGCGTGGTAAAAAAGTCTCCGCGATGGCTTCATGCACCAAAAGTGTCTCCAGCGAATTGCACGCACTGGGACGTTGGCATTTGGCGTTTAAAACAATTTCGATCGCTTGGTCTAAATTTACCTCTTTATCGACAAATGTATGGCAGACACCTTTGTCATGTTTGACCACAGGAACGGTGGCATTTTCGCTCACATAACGAATCAGCGCTTCACCACCACGAGGGATGATGAGATCAACGTATTTGTCCATTTTGATGAGCTTTGCAACGCCCTCACGGCTGTAATCTGGCAAAAGTGAGATGATCTCTGTTGGAAGGTTGAATTTTTCAAGCACCTCTTGCAGTAATGACGCGATGATAGCATTGCTGTAAAACGCCTCTTTTCCGCCTTTGAGCACGCACGCATTGCCACTTTTAAAGCAAAGTGCAGCAGTATCACTCGTGACATTCGGACGGCTCTCATAAATGATCGCAATCACACCAATTGGAATGCTCACTTTTTCAATGCGAAGACCACTTGGCACAACCCAACCTTCTAAAATACGCCCCACAGGCTCTTTAAGGGCGGCGATTTCACGAATGGCGTTTGCCATCTCCGTAATGCGTTTTGGATTGAGCAAAAGGCGATCCACGAGCGCTGAACTGAGGTTGTTTTTCTTTGCCTCATCTAAATCTTTTTGGTTTTCTGTGATGATGATCTTGCTGTGTGCTTCCAACGCATCTGCCATCTGCATTAACACATCAATTTTTGTTTTAGGATCGAGTGTCGCAATGATACGACTAGCGGATTTGGCGTGTTCTAAAAAAAGTTGCACGTTTCTTACCTTGAAATAGTATTTAATGCGGATTTTACCACGTTTGTATTTAATATGTCATAAGTATGATCGGGGTATAATAGTTACCATTAGAAGATAATTAAGGAAGGGATACACAATGCAGCAAATTTACGATTTAGTCATTATCGGTGGAGGTCCTGGAGGTATTGGTGCAGCGGTTGAAGCAAAAGTGCTTGGATTAAAGCATATTATGATGATCGAAAAAGGCGACAACCACTCACAAACGATCCGTAAATTTTACAAAGACAATAAACGTGTTGATAAAAATTATAAAGGGCAAGAGATTGAACTTCAAGGTTCTATCGACTTTCGTGATGGCACAAAAGAGAGTACATTAAACTATTTTGATTCTCTTTTGGATAAAGGTGAAATTGACTCCGCTTTTAACGCTGAAGTGGAGAGCATCGTCAAAGAAGATGGTGAATTTCGCATCGTAACAACCAAAGCAGGGTACCGCGCGAAACATGTCATTATCGCTATCGGAACGATGGGCAAACCCAACAAACCTGACTACACACTGCCACTTTCACTCAAAGAGCGCATCAACTTTAACCTCGACAAATGTTCTCAAAATGAAAAATTACTCATCGTCGGTGGCGGAAATTCTGCGATAGAATACGCCATTGAACTTTCCAAAACCAACAATGTCACCCTGAATTACCGTCGCGATACCTTTAGTCGCCTCAATGAGATCAACCTTGAGTTGATTCAAGAGTACAATGGACAAGAGAAACTTCGTTTGCGCCTTGGAATGGATATTGTCTCCATTGAGAATGAAAACGGTCTGGTCAAAGTCAATTTTAGTGATGGGTACTATACGATTTACGATCGTGTCATTTATGCTATTGGCGGAACGACACCGGTTGATTTTCTTAAAAAATGTGGTATTACCTTTGATGCAGATAATAAACCTGAATTTGATGAAAATTTTGAAACCAAAAGCAAAGGGCTTTACTTAGCGGGCGATATTGCCGTTAAAAGTGGTGGAAGCATTGCTATTGCGCTTAATCACGCGTATTCTATCGTGTCACATATCTTGAAATCAAAATAACGAAGGCACGAACGAATGGCTCTATCTTCTTCTCATCTGTTAAATATTGCATTCGGGCTTGTTATCGGAATTGGGGGCTTTACCGCCTACCAATACGGTAATTTTGGTGGCATTTCTTACGATGACCTTACCGAAAAATTCATCCCTAAAAATGATGTCAAGTTTAGTGATCTGCCCATCGATATGCAAAAACAGTACATTGACAAAGAAGCCATACTGGAACAGAGCAAAGATGGTACGTTATTTGAAGATACGTACTATGATGATCAAGGCAAACCTATCATTGAGTCAGAACTGACCAAGCAAGATTTTAAACGCATGATCAATAAACTGCAAAAGACCCTTCTTTTTGTACAACATGACAATCTTTTAATGTCAAATGAGAAAAGTGAGCTTTCTAAAAAACTTGAAGAGCAAGAGAGTGAACTTGAAGAGCAGCGTAACCAATTGACCAATAAAAATACCGAACGTCTTAACGAAGCAGAGCAGCAACATTACCGCAATATCAGCGATCTCACGATGAAAATTAATGAGCTCCAAAAAGAGAATGTGCTGATTTCTCAAAAAGCAAACATCGAAGTCAATGGTTTAAACGGACAGATTGAAGAGCTTAAAGCCAAAGCGATTGACGAAGAAGAGAAAAAACAAGTAGCCATCAATAAAGCAAGGGAAGAAGAGCGTTCCAAGCTGGTGGATTATAAAGATAAGATCAAACTGCTGAATGATCAAATCGCGCTTTTAAATGAGCAGATTAATACCAACAATGAAACGGCTAAAAGTGCTTTTACGCGTAAACAAGAAGAGATCAATAAACTTAAAGAAGAGATTGTTTTAGCGGCTAAAGAGAAAAATGAGATCATGAGCAAGCAGACCCAAACGCTTATGGTCAATGAGCAAAAACACAAAGAAGAGATCGCACAGTACACAAAAACGATTGGACAGCTTAAAGTTGACACGGAAAAATTGATTGCTCAAAATCGTCAAGATATGGTTTCACAAGATGAAGAGCATATCAAAAAAATTGCACGTCAAGAAGAGAATATTCAAAATCTCACTACCGACCTAGCGAGTGCTAAAAAACACATTGATGCGTTGATGTTAGAGAATGAAAAAGACTTTAATAAATTCAGAACGTATCTTGAGGATGAGAAAAAACTTAATAAAGAGCTGAGTGCAGCCAATAAAACACTCGAAGAAAATGCCCAAAACAGTGAAAAAAACCTCAATGTTTCCATTTTAAAGCTCAAAGAAGAGATCGCTAAAAAAGAGAATGCCATCAAAGAGCTCAACGATAAAATTGCACTTTTAAACAGTGACAAAGCTAATTTTGAGATGGAAGTAAAAAAACGTGTTGATGAGAACGATAAAATTCACAATAAAAATTACAAAGTTTTTAATGAAAAAATTGCCAATTTTGACGCTTCCAAAAAAGAACTCATCGAAAAGTTGGATAAACAGATGAATGAGTACAAAGCCTCTAACACAGAAAACAGTGAGCGAATACAGTTTCACATCAACGAACTTGCAACCTCTAATAACGAGCTCAAAGCCAAAAATGATGAAAAAGAGAAAGAGATTCAAAGCTTAAAAACGCAAATTGTTACCTTTAGAACCGAGACGCAAAAAGGTAGAGAAGGGGATGAAAACAGGCTCAAAGAGCTTCGCAATGCGCTAGATGAGCTCAAAGCGAGTGCTAAAGCAACCCAGAGTGAAGAACTGGCTAAAATTCAACTGCTACAAGCGGATATCAAAGAAAAAGAGATAATTATTGCCAATAGTAAGAAAGACGAGACGCTTAAACTTGCTGCGTTAGAAAAAGAGATTAAATCCAAAGCTATCGAGCTCCAAAAAGTTAAAACGGAAAATGCGCGCCATGAAGGATCTCTTCAGACATTGCAAGTCAGACTTAAAGATGCGGAAGAGAACGCCACCAAAGCGACCAATAAAAACGTTGAAGAGCTCAAAGCAAAAATTGTAACCTTTGAGAAAAATCGTCTCAATGACGATGCCAAAATGGTGGGACTTAAAGATGAACTTCACCGTAAAGAGATTGAGTATTTGGACATTATCAAAGAGAAAGACAAAGAGCTAAAAATCAAAGAGGCGACGATCGTTGCCAATAAAGAGGGTACGAAAAAGATAGAAACGCTCAAAGCTTCAACCGAAGAGAACCTCACAAAATTTAAAGAGGAACTTAAACAAAAAGAGCTCCAACACCTCGCTGAAATCAAAGCGCTTCAAAGTGACCTTAAAGCTAAAGAGAGTCAGATAACAGCGTTTAGCAAAGAAGATACCCTTAAAAGTAACGCTTTAGAAAAAGAGCTTAAAGCCAAAGAGGCGACGATTGTTGCGAACAAAGAAAATTATAAAAAAACAGAAGCACTGAAAGCCTCGTTGGAAGAGAATTTAGCCAAACTCAAAGAAGAATTTAAACAAAAAGAGCTTCAAAATTTAGAGGCGACCAAAGCCTTACAAGCAGAACTCAAAGCCAAAGAGAGCCAATTAGGTTCTGGCAAAAAAGAGGAAGCCCTTAAAATCATAGCCCTTGAAAAAGAGCTCAAAGCCAAAGAGAGTGCGCTTGCTCAAAGCCAAGAAGAGTTGAACAAACGCATGGCATCCAATGAGCAAACGATTAAAACACTCAATGAAAAAATCAAGCTTTTAGAGACAGCCGCGCCTAAAGTCGCTGCTGTTAAAGCAACGACACCAGCGCCAAAAGGTCAAAAATTAACGATGATCGACAAAGTAACCTGTACAGACATGGGAACGGGTGTGAATGCCATTTCTGAAGCGTGTAAAAAAGAGGTGCAAACCGTTCTTGCCAAATACGACAGTAGCTATTTCTTTGAGGTCGCTCCAATTGTGGACAATGGTGGTTTTGCATCCCTTAAACTGATCAAAAGTAAAAAAGTAGGTGTTGAAGATACCGAGATTGATCGTATCAGCGGACTTGCTAATATTGGACTTGGAAAAGCCAGAGCCAAAGCGGGTGGTGACCTGGTCGAATCTTATGTGGGTGAGGGGGCGAAGATCAGTTACGCGCTCTCCAATATCGAACAAGATAAAGCACGCGGCTTCCAAATAAGGGTATATCACTAAATCATGAATCTTTTTCAACCCAAACGTGGGTATCGTTACAACAGCGACACCCTTTTACTGTACGATTTTATTAGCTCATTTGCGCCAAAGGGGGAACTCTTGGACGTGGGCTGTGGCTGTGGAATTTTAGGACTCTTGCTCAAACGCGATTTCCCTCGCTTACATGTAAGCCTTTTGGATATTCAATTTCTGAGTTGTGAGATCGCAAAAGCCAATGCAGAAGCCAATCTTTTAGTCCTAGAAAACATTACATGTAAAGATTTTTTAGAAGCAACATTTGAGCATAAATGGGACATGATTGTCTCTAATCCTCCTTTTTACCACAAAGGAGGTGTTAAAAATGAAGATGAGGCTCTTTTTTTAAGCCGTCACAGCAGTGCACTGCCGTTTGAGTCATTTGCCAAAAAAGTGAGTAAAACACTCTCTAATCGGGGATATTTTTGTTTCTGCTATGATGCGAAACAGTTAGACCACCTCATGGCATCGTTACTTGGAAATGGACTCAATGTCGAAGACCTCTGTTTTGTCTATCCGAAAGAAGAAAAAGAGGCATCGTTGGTGTTGGTTCGTGCGCGTAAAAATTCAAAATCACTCTGTAAAATTCATCCACCACTGTTTATGTACACAGGTGAGTGCATCAATGAACGTGTTCATGCTATTTTTGAGCGATCTGCTACGAAGAGTCTTGAATGGAGAGCTTAATGAAATGCGAAGGCTATCCGTATGCCTTCGATCCAAACGCGTGCCAAAGTTGTTCTGGAAAGTGTTGTATTGGTGAGAGTGGATACATTTGGGTGACCCACGAAGAGATAAGTGCTATAGCACTTAAACTTTCTTTATCCAAAGAGGCATTTATCAATAACTATTTACTAAAAATTCGCTATCGTTTCACGATCAAAGAGATCGCATACGAAGGCGGCTATGGTTGCGTCTTTTTTGACATGGAAAAAAAGATGTGTCGTATCTATGATGTACGCCCACAGCAGTGCCGTACATTCCCCTTTTGGGAATATTTTAAAGAAAATATAAATGAGGTAGCTACAGAATGTCCCGGTATTATTCGTTTATCATAGTTATGTTTCTATTGGCTGGTTGTGCCACCAAAGAGGTTGTCGTTACGAATGAAAGCACCAAAAAAGTTTTTGAAGAAGAGGACAATCTTATTTTACAAGCATTGGATTATCAGCAAAATGGTGATTATGTCAATGCGCGCAAAATTTATCATTCACTTTATGAGCAAAGCCAGAAGAAAATTTACCTCACAGAAGATGCAGGACTCGCTTTCATTTTGGGTGATTCTGATGCACGCGATCTCATTATGCAAGGGATTAAAAAATACCCTGAAGAGAAAAACTTTAATCGTCTTTTAGTGGGGCAATTGGTCAAAGAGAAGCGTTATGAAGAGGCTGAAAAAGAGATTCTTAAACTGATTGAATTTGACAAAAGTGTCCAACATCTCAGCATCGCTGGCAATCTCTATTTGCAGATGAAACAGTATGACTTGGCACTCAAATATTTTGAAAGTGCATATAAACAAGATCAAAATGAAGACCTTTTACTCAATATAGTTGAACTGCTCTACCGCTTTTTAGATCGTAAAGACGACGCCGTTGCCTATCTTGAGACGTATGCGAGTATGGAAGGGTGTGGCGAACATGCTTGTTTTAAACTGGTCGAAATTTACGGACGAGATCGCAATGTTCAAGGTTTGATTGCCACTTATAAGAAACTCTACAAAGAACAACAAAGCGATGAAATTGCTAAAAAGATCGTTGAGTTGATGATGTACGTTAAAGATGTTAAAGGTGCTACCTCCTTTTTGGAAAAAACAGGCTTCAACCAAGATGTTTTGCTTCAAATCTATGCAACCCAGAAAAAATTTAGTGAAGCATACATTTTGGCTGAAAAGCTCTATAATGAGAGTAAAAACCTCGATTATTTGGGGAAAATGGCAATTTATGAGTATGAACTTAACAAAAGTAAACTCTCAGCGGAAACCTTACAATCGATTATGCGTAAATTTGATGAAGTGACCAGTTTGCTTAAAGATTCTGTTTATCTTAACTACTACGGGTATCTGCTCATCGACCATGATATTGACATTCCAAAAGGCATTACACTGGTACAAGAAGCGCTCAAAATTGAGCCCAATTCTCCCTATTATCTTGATTCTTTAGCGTGGGGTCTTTTCAAACAAGGGCAATGTGCCGCAGCCTACAATATCATCCAATATTTTGGGGATAATGCCATGGAAGAAGAGGTTATAGCGCATATTGATGCCATTAAAAAATGTTTGAAAGAGAAACAATGATTTTAGACGAAATTATCAAACGCACGCGCGAAGATTTGGAAAAGAAGAAAAAGGAGTACACCATTGATTGGTTGGGTAGAAGCCTTGCGTTTAACCCATTTATGCCACGCGATGTAAAGCCTTATCTTAAAGCAACGCAGGAAAATCCGTATCGTATTATTGCCGAAGTGAAAAAAGCCAGCCCTAGTAAAGGGGTAATCAAAGCTGATTTTGATCCATTGATGATTGCAAAAGCGTATGAATTAGGCGGTGCTGATGCCATCTCTGTTTTAACAGAGCCTCACTATTTCCAAGGAAATTTGGAGTATTTAACCCAAATTCGTCGTTACGTTCCCACACCGCTGTTGCGTAAAGATTTTATTGTCGATGAGTACCAAATCTTAGAAGCGCTGGTGTACGGGGCTGATTTTATCTTATTGATCGCAAAAGCGCTTTCCAAAGCGGAGCTTAAACACCTTTTAGAGTACGCATTACGACTAGGACTTGAGGTTTTAGTCGAAATCCATGACAAAGAGGATTTGGTCAAAGCCATCTTTGCAGGAGCCACTATCATCGGAATTAACCACCGAAACCTAGAGACCTTTGAGATGGATATGAGTTTAACCGAGAAACTTATGCCACTCATTCCGCAAGGAAAAATCATCGTGGCAGAGAGCGGCTTGAACGATAAAGAGACGATCCAACACCTGAGCAAAATTGGTGCAGATGCCTTTTTAATTGGGGAGCATTTTATGCGTGAACCCGACATTCAAGCCTCACTTGAAGCGATAAAGAAGGTCGATTGATGGATTACATGTACGCTCCTTGGAGAGACACTTATTTTAGTGATAAACCAGAAGGATGCGTCTTTTGCAACATAAGCGAGCATCCAGAGCTGGATGAGCAGCATCATGTCTTATACCGCGATGCCCTCTGCTTCATCGTAATGAACCGATACCCTTATACACCTGGGCATTTTATGGTTATTCCCCATCACCATACAGACGCGGTTGAAGCGTTGGAACCTGAAGTGTGGCTGCATCTGTCGTTTATCGTGCAACGCTGTGTGAGAATGCTTAAAGAGGGCATTGGTGCGCAAGGAGTGAACCTCGGGATGAACCTTGGCAAAAGTGGCGGAGCAGGCATTGCAGAGCATATTCACTACCATGTAATCCCACGCTGGATGGGTGATACCAATTTTATTACCACCATTGCAGATACCAGAGTTTATGGAACCGATTTTGAAAAAATTTATACCCATTTAAAAGGTCTGGTTTCTGAGTATTTGGCATGCTAATTGAGCTCGAAATTGACGCCTTTATTGCCCAAAAATCAGAATTTGATCTTTTAATTGACGCACGTAGTCCCAAAGAGTTTTTAGAATCGCACATTACAAATGCTCAAAATTTTTATGCTCTGAGTGATGCAGAGCATCAAGAAATCGGCACAATTTATAAACAAGTCTCACGAAATGACGCCAAAATACTAGGTGCTCGTTACATCTGCCAAAACGTAGCACACCACCTTGAACACATCGCAAAATCCTATAAAATAGGCTCAAAAATAGGCATTTACTGTGCCAGAGGAGGGCTTAGATCAAGCTCAATAGCCATCATTCTCTCGCACATTGGCTACCAGGTTTTTAGACTAAGTGGTGGTTATAAACAGTATCGTTTTTATGTACTAAGTTACCTTGAAAATTTACCCCATCACCGTTTTATCGTCCTTGGTGGCAATACGGGATGTGGGAAAAGTGAGCTTTTGCAACTCCTTCAATCCTCGATCGATCTTGAAAATCTTGCCAACCATTTAGGCTCGAGCTTTGGAAGCATCAAAGGAACCCAACCGAGCCAAAAAGCGTTTGAAAATAGTTTATGCGAAATTTTATGTAAAATTGATCCCAATGCATACATTTTCATTGAAGCAGAGAGCAAAAAAATGGGTAAATGCACCATTCCAGCTCTTTTACATGTAAGAATTTTGAAAGGCTATCGCGTCGAAATTACAGCACCACTTGAGCAACGCATAGAGCGAATACTCAAAGATTATGAGATCATTACGCCCGCATTTTTTAACCAAGCGATGCAGATGATCGCACCGTACATTAAAAAAACGGTGAAAGAAGCTGTTTTCCATGCGTACGAAGAGGGTAATCTCACGGAAGTGGCGAAAATCCTTTTGGTTGAGTATTATGATCTTGTGTATAAAAAACCGCGCCACATCGATATAACCTTTGATAATGCCGATGCAATGGCAACAGTGGAAGCGCTTAACGCTTTACATGTAAAACTTTCAACCTTTTCAATCACCTCTTTTTAAGTCTTTCTTTATCTGCAAAATGCCACAATAATACCAACTATAGTTCAGTATTATTTATGAGGAGTATTTATATGAAAGTATTATTGGCTTCCATTGTGTGTGCATCATCGTTGTTGGCACATTTTCAAACGGTGATGACAGATAGATCGGTTATCGAGCAAGGCAGTAGCCCAAAAGTAGCGGTTCAGTATGAGTTTACCCATCCCTTTGAGCAAAACAGCATGAATATGGAGAAGCCTAAAGAGGCGGGCGTTTTTACTGAGGGCAAAAAAACATCCCTTCTGCCTTCGTTTCAAGAAGTAAAAAAGGGCGCAATCACGTCTTGGAAAAGTGAATACACCATCAAAGCCCCTGGTGTGTATCAATTCTATGTTGATCCTGTACCTTATTTTGAACCGGCTGAGGATAAATTTATCCGTCATCAAACCAAAACGATTGTCGATGCCTTTGGCTCAGGCGAGGGTTGGGATAAACCCATTGGTCTAAAAGCGGAGATTGTCCCACTTTCTCGTCCTTATTCACTCTACGCTGGCAATCTTTTCAGTGGGCAAGTCCTCTACAAAGGCAAACCCGTTGCGAATGCTGAAGTGGAAGTAGAATTTTACAACACCAAAGGGCTCAAAGCGCCTAATGAAATGTATGTTACGCAAGTGTACAAAGCCGATAAAAATGGCGTGTTTTATGTAGCACTTCCACAAGAAGGTTGGTGGGGATTTGCAGCATTAATGGATGATGATGAAAAGATCAAAAAAGAGGGGAAAAGTTATCCTGTCGAGTTGGGCGCAGTATTGTGGCTTAAAACAGAGGCGATGAAATAAAATGCACCTCAGTGAAGGATTACTCAGACCTGAGATTTTAATCGGTGGCGCAGTCGTTTCGGCTGCTTTTACCTTGTACGCGTTTAAAACACTCAAAGATGACGAGATTCCTAAAACGGCCGTCCTGTCGGCCCTTTTCTTTTTAGCGTCGTTTGTTCATGTTCCCATTGGTCCCACATCGGTGCATCTTGTTTTAGGGGGCATTATAGGCGCTATGCTAGGGTTGAGAGCTTTCATTGCTATCTTTGTCGCCCTTTTACTCCAAGGCGTTCTTTTTGGCTTTGGAGGGCTTACGACGCTCGGTATCAATCTCTTTAATCTTGCCACGCCAACACTGGTTGGGTATTGGCTTTTTATGCTTCCTACTACTAAACGTTGGCACAAAGATCTGCTCTGGTTTTTAGTCGGTTTCATTCCTTTAGCCCTTTCTGCTTTACTGCTTTCACTTACCTTAGCTCTGAACGGTGACGCGTTTGTGGACGCCGCAAAATTGGCACTTATGGCACACTTACCGGTAATGTTTATCGAAGGATTTATCACGCTTTTTGCCCTTCGTTTCATTGAAAAAGTCTCGCCAAATCTTTTACATGTAAAGGAGTGTTATGCTACGCATAAGCCTGCTTAGCGTTCTGCTCTTTAGTAGTCTTTGGGCACATAAAATCAATCTTTTTGCCTACGATGAAGAGGGTAAACTGTATGTTCAGAGTTATTTCACCCAATCTTCGCCGTGTAAACAGTGCATCATAAAACTTTTGGATGAAAATCAAAAAGAGCTTTTAGTCTTCAATACCGATGATGAAGGAAAAGCGTCCGCCAAATTGCCCTCTGCTGAGTTTACAATTATCGTTGAAGCAGGCATGGGGCATCAAGCAAAAACACACTATATCGCTCAAAGTCACACCAAAGAAGAGGCAAAAACATTGCCCTCTGATACACCTTGGGATAAAATGCTCTTGGGATTGGCTATAATTGTTTTTTTCTTTGGAGCACTTTTTTGGATCAAACGCAAACCCAGCCACGCATAGCCCCTACAACAGCACTTCTTTTAGCACTGTTGTACAGCAGTAGTGTTGCTTTACAAGAGCATCTGTATCTCCCGATACTTCTACCACTACTGCTGCTTGGCTGGCTTCACAAAGCATCGCTGTTTTTGATTCTTAAGCGACTCTTTTTTCTCAACACTCTCATTGGCATTGTGGTGGCAAGTATGCTTTGGCAGGAAAATTATGAGCTTGCACTGCTTGTTTTTTTACGATCCAATTTCATTTTATTGTTTGTATTAATGATTTTTCAAGGCAAGGATGAATTTTCCATCGCCATTGCGATGCAGCGTTTGCATCTGCCGCACAAACTCACCTCCATCTTCTTTTTTACGGCAAAGTCCATTTTTCTCATCAAACGAGAGTTTACACTTTTCAAAAACACGTTACATGTAAGAGGATTTATTCCTAAAACCAATCTTTTAACCTATAAAACAATGGCAGGATTTGTGGGCATTTTGTTCATTAAAGCATTGGAGCGTTCACTTTGGCTTCAAAAAGCGATGCACCTGCGTGGTTTTTGCGGTGAAGTCTATACGCTAGAAGCGCATCAAGACTTTAGTGCTTACGATACGCTGCTTGCTTTTATCACGATTTTATCGCTAGTTTGGCGACAAGGAGCCCTTATATGAGCTGTTCGGTGAATATCAAAAACCTCTCCACTTCGCGCGATGGTGTGCGTTTGTATGAAAATGTGACACTCGATGTCTCACATAAAGAGAAAATTGCCATTATTGGTCCCAATGGCTGTGGCAAAACAACGCTTTTAGAGATTATCGCAGGGCTTAGAAACCTAGAAGAGGGCACTTTAGAGCTCTTTCACCAGCCGATGCACTCTTTGGAAGATTTTAAAAACATGCGTCATCTCATCGGTTACCTCTTTCAAGACTCCGATAACCAGTTTTTGGCACCCGTGGTCGAAGATGACGTCGCCTTTAGCCTTTTAGCCAGTGGTGTTTCCAAAGAAGAGGCAAGGCTCAAAACAGCAATGATGCTGCAAGATTTGGGTATTTCGCATTTAGCGAAAAAAATCGTCTACCATCTCTCAGGAGGAGAAAAAAAACTGGTCGCACTCGCAGGTGTGCTGATTATGGAGCCCAAATTGATGCTTTTGGATGAACCCACCAATGGACTCGATCAAGCGATGCAGTTGCGTTTGGTGGATATTTTAGGACGCATTGATAAGAGTATTATTATTGTCTCGCACCATAAAGAGTTTATTGAGTTGGTGGTTGAAAAAATTTATGAGATAACGCCCACGGGACTGAGCTGTTCACTCAATCTCAAAGATGAACATAACCACCACCACGAGCATGGTGATCATCCTCATTCACATTAGAAGTTAAAATGTTAAAAGAGGCTCTTTTCCTGTTGAGAGGACGACCGCTTCTTTAATGGCGTTGATGTAACTTAAACACGAAGGATTACCCTCTTTGTAAGCGATGTCAAAAGCGGTACCATGATCGACTGAAGTTCGTACAATACCTGCATTGAGGCTGACATTGATACTCTCGTCAAAATAGAGCGTTTTTAAAGGAATCAGACCTTGATCGTGGTACATGCAGACAAAATAGGTAAAATTTTCGCGATTATGTTTTGAAAAAGCGATGTCAGGCACGAGAGGTCCAAAAAAGACTTCGCGCTCTAAAAAATGGTTGGCTTTAATAATCGCTTTTTCAATCTCTTCATCTTCATCTCCAATTACGCCATGATCGCCTGCATGAGGGTTAAGTCCTAAAACAGCGATACGCTCAGCCCCAAGCTCTTCATACACTTTGAGCAAAAATGGCTTAATTTTTTTAGCTTTGATCTCATGTGGCACATCGCGCAGTGGAATGTGGTGCGTGTACAAAATGGTAAACATCTCTTCGCATCCAAGCATCATAATCGCTTCGCAGCCCAAAAGATCGCTCAGGGCGTCCGTGTGCCCTTTGTATTCCAGTCCTGCCATCGCCCATGACTCTTTGTTGATAGGCAGGGTTACGATGCCACTCACTTCATTGCTTTTGGCGAGTGCCACCGCGGTGATAAACGAGTCATAGGAACTCTCACCGGCTTCCGCAGAACAGACACCGGGTTCTATCTCAAAAACTTTGCCGCAGTCACGTATCTCAAAATCACTTGGCACATCGAGTCCTAAAAGCGCAGCGCCCCAACCCAACATATTTTCATTAATGCAGTAGAGAGGATAGCAGTGTTTTTTCACCTCATTATGCGAACGCAAGGCAATTTCTAAACCAATTCCGTTTAAATCGCCGATGCTAATAGCTATTTTTTTCATCGTACCAATCCTAACATCTCTTTAACTGCTTGCTCAAAACCCACAAAAACAGCGCGCGCAATGATGCTTTGACCAATGTTAAGCTCGCTAATCTCTTTGATCTCTACAATGCGTTTCACGTTTTGATAATTCAGTCCATGACCAGCAGCTACTTTGAGCCCCAATTGGTGCGCTAGTTTAGAGGCGCGTTCCAGCTCATGCGTTGCATCAATCAGTTTTACATGTAAAGATTCGCGGTCTAATTCAAGCGCTTTAATACTATGACGTGAGCGAGAAAGATTGGAGTAGAGCATCGCGTAAATGTTGGCGTAAGAGCCCGTATGAAGTTCGATCCATTCGGCTTGAATCTCTTTTGCCGCTTCGATCATTGCGTTAGTGGGATCAATAAAAAGCGAAAGCTCGATCTGCTCTTTTTTCA
>DBTO01000065.1 GCA_002307095.1 Sulfurospirillum sp. UBA1314 | reverse complement strand
TTTTAGGGCTTGATAAAACGCAGTACGCCCATTTACATGTAACGTTTATGATCCTTTTTTTACTGGGCATATTTTTTCATATCTACCTCAATGGGGGATCGCTTCTTAATTACCTCAAAAACAGAGCCAAATCCTTTTCTCTTTTAACCAAGGAATTTTTATTTGCACTTGGTTTGAACCTACTTTTTATCGTAGGAACCCTCTATTATTGGGTGCCTTTTGAGCAGTTTTTGGACTTTCAAGAGGAGGTAAAAGCTTCGTGGGAAAAGAAAGTCGACCAAGCACCTTACGGTCATGCCGAGCTTTCGACGTTGGAAGAGTTTGCTCAAACAACAGGGCGCAATGTTTCTGTCATCATTTCTCAGTTAAATGCCTCTAAACTCAGGGGTGTCAATCTTACTAAAACGATTACACAGATCGCTCAAGAAAATGGTAAATCGCCCGCGCAAATTTTTGATATTATCAACGCTAAACCCCAAATGCCCACTTTAAGTGAAGGAGGAGGATACGGTAAAGTAACACTTATAAATGCAAGCGTGCAACACGCTTTTGCGCTGGAAAACGCATTGGAGCTTATCCATGAAAAAGGCTTCAATGCCACTGAAAATTCTTCACTCAAAGAGATTGCTGATGCTTTACATGTAAAGCCCATTGAACTCTTAGAATTACTGAAATCATCTACCCAAAAGGAGTCAAAATGAAAAAATCTTTTATGTTTTTAGTCTTGGTGAGTCTGATCAGTTTGAGTGTATATGCGGCGGACACAACGCGTGGTCCCATCGGATTTGAGGCGTACGATACCAACAAAGATGGGGTAATCGCCCAAGAGGAGTTTAATGCCGTTAAAACCAAGCGTATGAGTGCAAAAGCGGAATCAGGAATGCCAATGCGTAATGCTGCTAATTCGCCTGATTTTGCCTACTTTGACACCAATAAAGACGGTAAAATCACCAAAGAAGAGTTTCAAGCAGGGCAGTTGAAACATTTGCAGGAAAATAGGCAAAACAGAGGCATGAACTAGCTTTACATGTAAAGAGGCGATTTATCGCCTCAACTGTGCTTATCCGCGACTTGAAATAAAAATACCCAACACGATTAAAGCAAGACCTAGGATTTTATACAGCGTCACACTCTCGCTAAATAAAAAGACGGAAGAGACAAATACCACCACAAACGTCATTCCCATAAACGGATAGGCGTAGCTTAGTTCAAACTTGGTCATCGCCGCCATCCAACACAAAGAGGCGACAAATGCTGAGATAAAGCCACTTAAAATAAATGGGTCTAAAAAGAGTTTGAGCAAAAAAATCAATTTTTCAGCCGACGCATCGGGTAAATGCCCATGAAAAGGGATACGCCATTTAATGACAAGCTGTCCGTAGACGGTAAAAAAAATCGTTCCAAAAATGTATAAATGTGCCATTAACATGCACTCCATTTCATCAAAATATCGCATACCGCGTCAATCTCTTCAGGGGTAATGCCATAATATAGTGGCAAACGAACCAAGCGCTCGCTTTCTTTAGTCGTGTAAACATCTTCACCAAACATGCGACCAAATTTAAGACCAGCAGGCGCGCTGTGCAGTGGAATGTAATGAAACACTGCACCGATATTTTGTAGTTTAAACTGCTCTAACAGAGCCGTTCTTGTCTCTAAATCTTTCACCTTAAAATAGAACATATGCGCGTTATGCACACATCCCTCAGGAATAAACGGAAGTTCAATCAACCCTTTTTTAGCCAAACCTTCAAGTTTTGTATAGTACATTTTCCACGCATTCAAACGGTGATTTTGAATCACATCCACCTCTTCTAAATTACCCCAAAGGTAAGCAGCTTGAAGCTCACTGGGGAGGTAGCTGCTTCCGATGTCCATCCAACCGTATTTATCGACCATACCTCTAAAAAATTGGCTACGGTTCGTCCCTTTTTCACGAATAATCTCGGCACGTTGTGAAAAACGTTCATCGTTAATGAGGAGTAGCCCACCCTCGCCGCCACTGGTGACGTTTTTGGTTTCATGAAAACTAAATGCACCCAAATGTCCAATTGTTCCTAACGGTTTACCTTTGTAGGTTGCCTCGAAGCCTTGCGCGGCATCTTCAACCACAAAAAGATTGTGACGCTTTGCGATGTCCATAATCACATCCATATTGCACCCAACACCCGCATAATGCACAGGGGCAATCACTTTGGTTTTAGGTGTAATCGCCGCTTCAATCAAACGCTCATCAATGTTCATCGTCTCAGGTCTAACGTCTACAAACACGATCTTAGCGCCACGCAGTGCAAACGCATCGGCAGTGCTCACAAACGTGTAACTTGGCATAATGACCTCATCGCCCTCTTTAATGTCAAGCAGTAATGCTGCCATCTCAAGCGCATGCGTACACGAAGGTGTGAGCAGCGTTTTAGAGCAGTGATAACGCTCTTCAAACCATTTTTGCGTGCGTTTGCCAAAAGGACCATCGCCTGAAATTTTCAGGCTATTCATCGCTTCTAACACATACTTGTCTTCATTTCCTGTTCGGGGAGGTTTATTAAAATGGATCATTGTTTACTACTTTTAAGAAAATTTTTGGCGTTTTCGCCTTCATTGAAGATGAGATCAATCACACTCACGCCATGCTCAAACGGCGGAAAAAGCTGATGGTACTCGCTATACCCACTGTAATCCATCCATTCAACCGCTATTCCTGCTTCTTTAAAAATGGATTCATCCAAATAATCTTTCGCCGCAGGTCCGCTAAGGTAGGTTGTGGCGCCAAGATCTTGATTGAGCGCTAAAAGGCGTTCACTTTTACCATCGGCTAACACAAATTCTCTGGAATCGCGAATGATTGTTTTAATCTCTAACATCGTACAGATCGCATCAATAAAATGGCGATTGATCTCACTAATGCTCTCCATCGTCGCACTCATATACAAAGCTTCAAACTGCTCTTTATACGCTTTAAAATGAGGCGCTTTGGCATAACTTTGCGCGATGCTTCGCCAATGATTGACGTTCCATTTCGGATCGGTAATTTTGGTCTCATTGATTTTTTGATGCAAACTCTCTTGACGTACAGGAATACTGAGCCATTGAAGTCCATTTTGCGTCTTAATTTTGTTGCGATTGCGCCAGTCATTTTTGGTGTACTGCATATCATCGTACAAAACAAACTCATCCACACTGCCAATAATGTCAAAATATCCCTTCCACGGGATATAATTCGATTGTAAAATTGCTATTTTTTTCATAAATTAATTGTCTCTTGAATCACATAAAGAGGTCGTCGTTTGACCTCATCAAAGATCTTGCCGATGTAAAGTCCCGTAATGCCAATAATGGCAAACAGAAGTCCAAACATAAAAAACATCGACACCATCAAACTCGTCCAACCCTCAGCGGGTGTATGGTAAAAGAAGTAACGAATGACCAGCCAGCTCGCATACCCAAGGCTTGCTAAGGCGATGAAAAAGCCCAGTTGAATCGAAAGCCTGAGTGGTTTATTGGAGTGGGAAATAATCGAATCTATCGCCAAACGAAACAGTTTTGAAAAATTATACGAAGATTCGCCATGCGCCCTTGGGGCATGTTCGATATCAATTTCAACTTTTTTAAATCCGACCATTTGAGCGAAGAGTAAAAAATCGCGGCTGTGTTCACGGTAACGGTTAATCGTCTCAACCACTTTGTGGGCATACAGACCAAAATTGGCGATGCTGTTATCGTGTTTGGTTTCGGTGAAATACTCTAAAACGCGGTTAAATGCCATCGAGCCAAACCGTTTGATAAAACTATCTTGACGCTCTGCACGTCTTCCAAAAACAATGTCATAGCCATCCAACGCTTTGTTGTAGAGCTTAATGATCTCTTCGGGCCTGTCTTGCAAATCGCAATCCATCACCACAACCCAATCGCCCGTTGCGTGATCAAGCCCAGCGGTGATGGCATAATGTTGCCCAAAATTTCGGGAGAGATTAATGCCTTTCACTCGGGGATCTTTAGCACATAACATCGCAATGCGCTCCCACGAAGCTTGGGGACAGGCATCATTCACCAAAATGATCTCGAAGTTTTCAGTAATTTGGCTCAGTGTCTTTACTAAACGATCGTAAAGCTCAAACAGACACTCTTTACAGCCATAGATGGGAGAAACAACACTTATCGTAACAGACTCCACGTAACACCTTTACATGTAAATTAAGGAGCCGTCATTATACGCTTTTTCTTCCTAGCTTCTGCTTTAGCTCTCTTCACATAAAGCGGATTTTTCTCAAACACAAAAACGGTGAATTTGCCGATCGCAAACTGCTCAATGGGATCGGGCATATTGTAATCTTTCATGGCACGGTACATGTCATCAATATCTTCAGGAATCACCATAAAGAAGACTTTGCCATCGGTCGAATCTTTTTGATACCATCGATCGCTTGAGAGCCATTTGACCAGTTTCATGCCTTCGACTTCATTGAACTCAATCGGGCGAATATCCACTTTGCCATCGCTAAATACGGTGTAAATGTGTGAATCCCAGTACTCTGCATAGCCAAAATGAAGCCCACGACTGTTGAGCTCTTCCACCAAAGCGATGCGCTCATCAACAATGCCACGCCATTCAGGAGGAGAGACATAATTCCATGAAAGGCCCAGTGAAATCGTTAAACTAAGGGATAAAATCAATTTGATAAAGAGTGAGAAAAAGCGCCACATAATGACATTACAGACTAAAATCATCATGATAAAGGGTGAAATATAACGGATATTATTGCGTGCTGCCCAAGCATTTTCATGCAGTGCCGTTGTTGAATACAAAATGTAAATAATCGCAAATCCAACATAGGAAAAAAGTACAAAAAAGCGCTCTGTTGCGCTCATTTGATAAAAAGAACGTTTTACATGTAAAGCAGGAATAATCAAAACAAAAGGATAAAGCGCAAATTTCAAAAGTGAGATCGCCCCTTCAAGAGAAGCAGCACGTACCCCTTCTGTCCATTCGGCTCCAATGAAGTTAAGCAGCCCTAAAAAAGCGTGTGCCGCATGGATGGGAAGAATTTCAACCGAAACAAGTCCTGCATTATTAGCTCCTCCTGCGAGATGTAAACTCTCTAAAAGATTAAAATGCGCCATAGCTGCTAAGCCCATGACCAAACAGGCAAAAGCAAAAATCACCATACGTTTGATAGATAAAAGACGGTACACGGCGTGTTGAAAGGTTTTAACGCTATCACGTGCAAAATAGATATTAAGCGCAAGTGCTCCAAAAAAGGAGGCAAGATAGTAGACAAAAAAACGTATCGGATTGGCTAGAACCAGTAAATACAGCAACATCATAAAAAAGATAAACGCTTTAATTTGCGTACTTTTACTAATTACATGGGGGCTCAGTTTTCGAAAAATAAACATAAATGCAATCATGAAAAGAAAATACCATGTATACGCCGCTTCGCCATACAGCTCTCGTAAATACATCGGCGAATATCCAATACAAACAACGACACTTCCCATAATAGAAGAGGCACGCGAGAGCATTAAGGAACGTAAAAAGAGGTAGATAAACACGATCATAAAAATACTCACTTCAAATACCGTAAAGGCATGAGCAAAATAACCGTTTTTACCTGCAAGCACCCAAGGAATGACTAAAAGCTGTTTGTAAAAAACCCATAAGTCATTGTTGACATACCACCAGTGACTTGGGAAAAATGTCCCCGCAAGCACAATCTCCTCCGCCAAAATATTGGCGATGGCAGCATCCGAATTAAAAAAAGCGCGATAGGTTTTAAAGATGTAAAAACTGATCTCATACAGCACAAAGCTCAGTAAAAGCAGTGCGCCTAAAAAAGGAAGATGCTTTTTGAATCGGTATTTAAAATAAAGTTTTAATGTCATTGTTACTCTTGATTCGATAAAAATTCAATGTTTTTTTGATAATGCTGACTTTGCGTAGACCCCTCTTTTTTCATCTCATTGGTATAAAGCACTAAACGCTCATCGATTTTAGTAATAATTTCATCCATATCATCCGTTAAAATAATGAGTTCAACGTCTTCTGGGCGAATCGTATGATGCTCGACGAGCGTCGTCGCAATAAAATCATAGAGTTTTTCCCAGTAACTTTTCCCGTATAAAAAGATACTAATTTTAGTGATTTTGCCAGTTTGCGTAAGCGTCAATGCTTCAAAAAGCTCATCAAGCGTACCAAATCCACCGGGAAAAATAACATACGCAAGCGAGTATTTAATGAGCATCACTTTGCGCACAAAAAAGTAGTCAAAAGTCAGATGCTTGGTTGTGTATTGGTTGCTTGTTTGTTCATGAGGAAGGTTGATGTTTAGTCCAATGGATTGGCAATTTTTGGAGTCAAAGCCCCCTTTATTTGCCGCTTCCATAATGCCTTTGGAACCACCTGTGATGATGGAATACCCTTTTTTCCCTAGCTCAAATGCCAATGTGTGGGCATCTTGGTAATAACGATGATTGGCATGAAACCGTGCACTGCCAAAAAATGTCACCGAAGGACCTAAGTCTTGGAGTTCATCAAATCCTTTTACAAAATCCGACATAATGCGAAGAACACTCCATTCATTAGAGTGTTCGGTATCTTTAATGTGCTGTTGCTCTTCTTCCATAATCTTTTCTATCTCAATTTTTCGAGTCGTTCACGTTTAGTACCGATCTCACCGATTTGGACACCAAAGTTACCATCAACGATGACCACTTCACCCATAGCAATGACTTTATCGCCTACTAAAATTTCCAAAGGATCATTGGCTAACTGATCCAGTTCAATGACAGACCCTATATCCATACTTAAAACATCTTTCAAAAGCATTTTTTTAGAGCCTATACGCACACGAATAGGTAGTCTGACATCTTTAATCAGCTCAATATTGCTCAGCTCTTCCGGACTGATACCCATCACAACTTTTTTAGGTTCTTCATACACAAAATTTTCTGTTTCATCTTCTGCTGAGGATATTGAAACCTCTTCGCCAATCAAAGGAATCAGTTCATGCGTGATGGCAAAAGCAATCGTGTCGTGAGAGTTATGAACTGCTAAATTATAGATAAAAAGCTTCTCATACCCTTTAAAATCAATCTGACTGTTGGCATCAACATATTCCACATTATCGATCTCAAACTCAAGTTTTGGCATATTTTTCTGACTGCCCAAAGAGCGTGAAAAAGAACTTAAAATATTGGAGATAATCTCTTTGGTTGCATCAAGATCTTCGGCATCCATCTCCTCTTTTTCATCCCCTTCACCACCCAGCATCATATCGCCAATAGCTGTTGCAATAGACGTTGCCATCGTAACACGCATTCTGCCATGAAGTTCACCACCCACAGTGATGTCAAGTTTAGCAAGTGGCGGGCTCAGTTTAAGTTTACTCTCGCCGTTCTCCTCTTTGTTGAGTTCAACGGTAGGAGCAATGCCGGTTAAGCCTTCAATGGTAGAGACAACCTCTTGTTGTAATAATTGTACAAATGTATTATTCACACTTTACCCCTGCGATGTATCAAATGATGAAATTTTTGATTTTCGAATGTGTTCTAGCTCTTCGAGCGCACTTTTCACTTCATCTTTATCGGTTCTAACCAAACTCTCTATTTTAATCGATTTACGGAAACGATGCAAGCCAATCTCTGCTAAAAAAAGCTCTTTTTTATCAATCATCACAATAGCTTTATCATCTGCTGCGCGATCAAGCCTCATAATATCGCCTTTTTTAAGCTCTAAAAGCTCTCCAACACTGAGTTCTGCTTGTCCAATGATGGACTCAATAAAGACTTCCGCACGTGAAATGAGTGTATTGAGCTCTTTATTACGACTTTTTTTTGCACTCGTTTCACCTAACATAATATCACGGTTCGCAAGGCGAGAGAGAATCGGTTCTAAATAAATAACAGGGTAACACAGATTGATCATACCGCTGGAATTTCCAATGATAATCTCCATCACGACCATAATGACAATTTCATTTTGCGAAACGATTTGAACAACGTTGGGGCTGGACTCTTTGGTCTCAACCGTTGGGTACATGTCGGTAATCGGAGCCCAGCCCTCTTTGAGGCGTTGCATGATAATACGCAAAATGGCATCCAGAAGATTGAGCTCAATGTCCGTTAACTCACGGGTTGATTCATACGACTCTCCCAGTCCTCCCAAGAGTCTGTCGATCATCGGAAACGCGATGGACGGGTTGATCTCAATGATGCAATTCCCATCCAATGGCTTAATCGAAAAGACGTTAAAGCTCGTTGGGCTTGGAAGGGACATCAAAAACTCACCATAGGTCATCTGATCGACCGAATGGAGTTGAATCTCTACGATACTGCGCATAATCGAAGAGATCTGAGAAGCGAGATTTCTCGCCATCTTATCGTGAATACCTTTTACCGCACGCAACTGCTCTTTAGAGACACGATTGGGTCGTTTAAAATCATATAAGATGACTTGTCTGGTATCGGAAGGTTCAGCTTCAGAGGAGAGGGTATCGCCCTCTTCTTCGACAACTTCCAAGAGCGCATCGATCTCTTCTTGACTTAATATATCAGCCATGGTTGATTCCCAACTGTTCTTTGATCTTTACCAAAAGTTTTTTATGAATTTGAGAAATTCTCGATTCACTAATCTCCAAAATCTCACTGATCTCTTTGAGGTTGAGCTCTTCGAAATAGTAGAGTTGAATGATCATCTGTTCTCGCTCATTAAAGGTTGTAAGGATGTTTTGCACCATCTCCATCAGTTCATCTTTTTCCACTCTTTGCGCCGTATCTTCGCCAGAGAGAATCGTGACCTGTTCATTCAAAGACATAACAGAGACAATCATAGCACTATTTCTTGCTTCCGCTATCTTTTCAATATCTTCATTTAAAAGTTGCGCCAAATAAGCATCATCAGGTTCCGTTCCATGCTCTCCCAAATAGGCGGTAATTTCATGATCGACCATTTTGATGAGGCGCCTGTTGGCTCTACTCATTGTATCTAATGAGCGTAAAAAATCGAGCATTGAACCGTACACACGTTTTTTGCCATACCCCCAAAAAGAGTCATTTTGGTCTTTATCATAGCGACGGGATAGTTTGATCATCTCCTCCGTTCCAATGGAAATCAGATCATTCACATCCACTGAGGCAGGAAGTCGTTCACGAAGGCGATACGCCATAGCACGCACGGCAGGAAGGTACTGCAAGACAAGTTCATCTTGCTCTTTTTTTATATTTTGGCTGTAAGGATTAGGCTGCTGCTTTTTTAGTAGTGTAGGATTCATTACTCTCCATTGAGCCTTTCATGATCTTATCATAGTGCTGGTTCATATTATCAATGCTTGCTAAGAGACTGTCCATCACTTTTTCTCT
>DBTO01000137.1:3302-6265 GCA_002307095.1 Sulfurospirillum sp. UBA1314 | reverse complement strand
GATTGTCTATCAAACCAGTCAATTTCTCAATAACATTGACCGCGTCAAAGAGGCGGTGGAAGAAGAGATCGAAGATTATTATGAGCTCATTGGCGTTCGTAAAATGGCGATGAATAAAAAAATCTCTAAAATCGTTGATCTCAGTGGTCGCCTTCGTTTTCAAAAGCGCTGGGCGCAAACGCCTCGCATCCCTGAAACCTCCGTGCTTGGGCATATGCTGATTGTCGCCATTTTGGGTTATTTCTATTCACGCTCCATCAACGCGTGCGATAAACGTCTTGAAAATAACTTCTTTTGCGCCCTGTTTCATGACTTCCCCGAAGCACTCACCCGTGACATCATCTCTCCGGTCAAATACTCCGTCAGCGGGCTTGATGACATCATCAGTGAGTTTGAAATTAAGATGATCGAAGAGGAAATTCTGCCATTTTTGCCCGAAAATTTGATTTCAAGTTTTAAATATCTTTTAGGGCTCTATGGAGACAATCAAAAAAATGAATTTCTCAATAAAATCAATCACAATGGCATTGAAATTGTCGAAGATTTGAGTGCGTATAATGAAGATAAATACAATGCAATTGACGGCGAAGCACTGAAAAATTGCGACCGAATCGCTGCTTTTATCGAAGCAACACTTTCCATTTCACACGGTGTGAAGTCTAAAGAGTTGATTCAAGGCAAAGAGCATATTCGCGAGAAGTTGAAAGAAAAAGGGATGATGGGCAATGCTGATTTTTATCAATTGGCGTTGGAAATTGAAACGTATTTGGGAGTTTAGGGCGTAGTGTAAAAACCCTCTCCCAGATGACTGCGGCACACACCTCAAAAAAGCGCTCTGCTGTGTTCCCACCCTGAAGCGTTACTCTTAAAAGACATTGCACAGGTCTAGAAGAAGGCGAAGCGTATTTTATCCAAAAATTCTTAAAGAAAAGAATTATTCTGCCTCCTTGGAGGCAAGCTTTAGTGCCCCAGCGGCTAGCGCAGTCTTTTAAGCTTTGCTTTAAAGACGAGAATATAGATAATGAGGTTATAAATGGTTGATCCAAAAATTGAAGCGAGTTGGAAAAATGTTTTACATGTAGAGTTTGAAAAGCCCTATTTTGAGAGCTTAAAAAGCTTTTTGGTGGAAGAAAAAAAAAGCCATACCGTTTATCCCAGTGGAGCCAATATCTTTGCGGCGTTTGATAACACACCGTTTGAGAGCGTTGAAGTGGTTATTTTAGGGCAAGACCCTTATCATGGAGCCCATCAAGCACATGGGCTCTCTTTTTCCGTTCAAGATGGTGTACAGCATCCGCCATCCCTTCAAAACATCTTTAAAGAGTTACGCGATGACATGGGCTGTGCAATTCCCAAAAGTGGCAATTTAAGCGCGTGGGCGAAGCAAGGAGTTTTCTTGCTCAACACCGTTTTAACCGTGCGTGCGAGTGAAGCCAATTCGCATCGTGGACAGGGTTGGGAAAACTTCACAGATGCCGTGATTAAGACACTAAGCGCTCAAAAAGAGCATTTGGTCTTCATACTTTGGGGCTCACCAGCAGGTGCTAAAGCCAGTTTGATTGATAGTAAAAAGCACCTCATTTTACGTGCCCCTCACCCCTCACCTCTCTCTTCCTACCGTGGTTTTTTTGGCTCTAAACCCTTTTCAAAAAGCAATGCATACCTTAGTAGTAACGGCAAAAAGCCAATTGATTGGTGTTTGGCTTGAGTGTAAAAAAGAGGCGATTTTGTGAGGAAATTTTGTTATGTTTGGTGTATACTATTGCTTAACTAAACAGATGGATTTACAATTATGGTAGAGCATGAGTATATTCTTTCTAGCTCTCTAACGGGTGAGCTTCTTCTTTTTCGTACGCTATGGAACAATTCAAGTGATAACATGTTTATCGTTGCCATAGACAGCGATGGTGATTTTGTAACAGAGGCGTGTAATACTGCTTTGGAAAAGACTTTTCATCTCGAAAAACATCAAATGAATGGCAAAAAATTAAAAGATATATTTGATGATGTGACGTTTAAAATGATATTTGATAACTACACGAAATGTATTGCCTTAAATAAACCAATTACCTACAATGAGAGTGCCATCATAGATCATACGGGCGAGAGATTTTGGAATACAACCATTTTACCTGTCATAGATGAAAAGAGCGGAAGAGTTAGAATATTTGGTATTTCAAGAGAATTTACGCAATTAAAAATTGCAGAAAAAAAACTACAAAAAATAAACGAAACCCTTGATAAACAAGTCAAAAAAAGAACAAAAGCGTTAGAAAAAGCCAATAAACAACTCAAGCGTTTATCCACGATGGATGACTTGACTGAGCTGCCCAACAGAAGATATTTTGAGGAGTATTTTCAAACGAATTGGGAAGTTGCAAAGAAGCAAAAGACGGCTATCTCTCTTGTGATGTGCGATATTGATTATTTTAAAAAAATTAACGATACACATGGGCATCTTGTTGGAGATAGGGTTCTAAAAGAGATCGCAAAAACCATACAACTCTCTTCTTCCAAGAGAAATTTTGTAGCACGGTATGGTGGTGAAGAGTTTATTATCGTTTTATGCGATACCTACTTAGAGATGGCATATCAACTCTGCACAATGATTCAAGATAACCTCAAAAACATCCATCATAATTTTGTTCAAGATGTTGCTTTAGCGCCCATTACAATGAGTTTTGGCATAAGTCGCACAATCCCAAAGCATGAAGATGACCCCGAACAACTGATACGGCATGCAGATAATGCTTTATATGAAGCAAAAAACAGTGGAAGAAACTGCATCATTACCTCTTTAGTCTAATGGGCATTTAGCTACACTTTCTTATGCACAATGAAGCTCAAAAATCACTTTTAGATTGGTACGCTAAAAACGGTCGTCATGATCTTCCATGGCGCCAAACGAACGATGCGTACAAAATATACCTCAGCGAAATCATGCTGCAACAAACGCAAGTTAA
>DBTO01000137.1:0-2972 GCA_002307095.1 Sulfurospirillum sp. UBA1314 | reverse complement strand
GCAGAGGCTCCACTGGATGATGTTTTAAAAATGTGGGAAGGACTTGGTTACTACACCAGAGCTCGAAATTTGCATCATACTGCGCTTACATGTAAGGGTGTTTTGCCCAAAAATCCTGAAGAACTTGGCGGGTTGAAAGGCATTGGCAAAAGCACGGCGCACGCTATTTGCTCGTTTGCGTACCAGCAAGCGCTTCCCATCTTGGATGCCAATGTGAAGCGTGTTTTGTGTCGCTACTTTGCACTCAGCGTCAAAGATGACAAAGTGCTTTGGGAAAAGGCGTGGAAACTCTTACATGTAAAACATCCGTACGAGCACAACCAAGCGATGATGGACATTGGTGCAATGATCTGCACACCTAAAAATCCAAACTGTTCGGTGTGTCCACTTGAGTTTACATGTAAAGGTAAAAATGCTCCCGAAAATTATCCAAAAGCCGTTCAAAAAGCGAAAGTGCCAACGAAAAAGCGCTTTGCTTTGGTCGTTCTTCAAGAGGGAAAATTGGGACTTATACAACGCACGCAGAGACTGCTTCATGGGCTTTGGGGATTTGTTCAGCTTGATGAAAAACCAAGCGATGCCAAAAGTCTTGGCAAAGTGACTCACACCTATAGCCATTTTAAACTCGAACTGGAAGCTTTGAGGTGTGAATCTTTACATGTAAACGTCGATGGTTGGTTTACATGTAAAGAGATTGAGCAGTTAGCCCTCTCAACGGTAGATAAAAAAATCTTAGCTTTGCCCACCATGATGCGGACTGTAGCCCCTACTTCCTAGCATCAAAAGTGTTGTTCCTAAAAGGCTTGCCACCATCATCACTCCGGTTATGGGAAAGAGGGTGCCATCATGCAAAAAGCTTGCTACAAAGCCCATAAATGCGCCCACACTGTACTGCAAAACCCCGATGATAGCATTGGCAGAGGCGCTCATGGTTGGAAAAAATTCCAGTATGAGTGAAATTGCATTGGAAAAAATGAATCCCAACAGACCGATGTAAAGCCCAATCAATAAAAAGATGGGATACACCGACGTACTCTCTTGGGAGGCAAACAGAAGAATTCCTACGATGGCTTGAGCATTGATACCAAAACGAAGCAGCATGAGAGGATCTTTTTTCTTAACGATCCATGCATTAAGACGTCCGCACACCATCATCATCAAGACACTTGCACCAAAAAAGAGCGAAAATTGACTGGCACTTAAATGAAAATGTTCCATGTAGATAAACGAAGAAGAGGTAATGTAGGTGTACATTCCAGAGGTGCATAAAATTTGCGAGACGATAAAAACCATCGCTTGTTTGTGGCTAAGAATGGCCTTATAGTTTTGAATAGGCGTAATTTTGGAGCGTTTTTGCTCCACCTTTGGAAAGCGAACGAGATAAAAGCCCAGTGCAAAAAGAGTATAGAGGGAGAGAATCATGAAGATGACTTCCCACTCAAAAAATTTGAGTACTAAGGAGCCTAAGGTTGGGGCAAGTAGTGGCGCCATAAGCATCACCATGGCTATGAGTGAGAAGATGCGCGCACTCTCTTTGCCATCAAACATGTCGCGCACAATGGCAGAGACATTGACCGTTGCGATGCCGCCACCAAACGATTGGATTCCTCTAAGAACCCAAAACAGGGTAATGTCATCGGTAAGTGTGAGTAAAAAACTGCTGAGTGCAAAGACCACCAATCCAATGACAATCATTGGGCGTCTGCCATACGCATCCGAGATGGGACCGCCGAAGAGTTGCCCCATTGCCAGCCCCAAAAAGAAGAGGCTTAGGCTGATTTCGACGTTAGGAATGGTCGTATGCAGATCGGCTGCGATGGCTGGGAATGCCGGTAAATACATATCAATGGCTAAAGGTGTGATCGCTGAAAGGCTTGCAAGCGTTAAGACAACCTGACGCTCGGTGAGTGTGTGGGACATACATTTCTCTTTAAGTTAGTGTGACGAAATTATAGGGTAAAAGTTTAAATTTTCTGTTAATGCGATGGTTTACATGTAAAAAAGTGATGCGTGTCACATGTAAATCGAAGAAGGCATCTGCTTAGAATCTTTTAAGCCTACTTCATCTACAATTAACGGTGATAAAATATCACATATTACAAAAAAGAGATAAACTGCGTTTCATAACAGGAGGTAGAGGGTGTTTAGTGCCGAACAAGAAACAAAACTAATAGCGATTTTAGGGAAATTTATCGATATTGTCTCCAAAGAGCTTCCCGATGATGTGATGAAAAAGCTCACAGAACTTCGAACCAAAGAGGAAGCACCTTTGGCAAAAGCCATTTACGATGTGATGTTTGACAATTTAGACCGTGCCAAAAAGCTGGGTCGTCCAACCTGTCAAGACACAGGTGTCATTCAGTTTTTTGTGCGCTCAGGCTCTCGTTTCCCTCTGCTGGGAAAACTACGAAGCATTTTAAGGGAAGCGACGATTAGCGCTACCAAAAGCGCTCCACTGCGCCTCAATGCCGTTGAAGTGTTTGATGAAAAAAACACTGGAACCAATGTAGGAACCGATGTTCCGTTCATCGAGTGGGAGATCGTGGATGAGAGTACCAACGTTGAGATCGAAGTGTACCAAGCAGGTGGTGGATGTTCGCTTCCGGGTCGTAGCATCGTTTTACCTCCCCTTGCAGGCTATGAGGGTGCGATGAAATTTGTCTTTGATACGATTGTCGATTGGGGCATTAACGCGTGTCCTCCGCTTGTTGTGGGCGTGGGGATTGGAACCTGTTCGACTTCTGCGGCGAAACTCTCTAAAAAGGCGATGCTAAGACCGATTGGTACCCATCATACTCATTCCAAAGCAGCTGCGATGGAAAAAAGTATCGAAGAGGGGCTAAACGCGATTGGCTTAGGACCTCAGGGTATTTCAGGGAAAAACAGTGTGATGGCAGTCCACGTGGAAGGCATGGCGCACCACCCTTCGGTTTTGGGTGTGGGTGTGACGGTAGGATGCTGGGCAAATCGTC
>DBTO01000155.1:3936-4245 GCA_002307095.1 Sulfurospirillum sp. UBA1314 | reverse complement strand
TTAATTAAAGAAGTGAATTAACTTTATCTGCTAAAACTTGTTTAGATGATGCGCCAATCATTTGATCCACCAATTCACCATTTTTAAAGAAAAGGATTGTAGGAATAGATCTAATACCATACTTAATTGCAACATCTTGCTCTTCATCCGTATTGACTTTGCAAATTTTTGCTTTACCTTCAAAATCACCTGCTAATTCGTCAATAACAGGAGCAATCATACGACAAGGTCCACACCAAGGTGCCCAAAAGTCTACTAATGCTACGCCTTCTGCTACGGTACTGTCAAAATTTGATGCATTCAACTCTA
>DBTO01000155.1:0-3549 GCA_002307095.1 Sulfurospirillum sp. UBA1314 | reverse complement strand
AGTAACTAATATTTTTTATTATTTCTATACTTTCTGGCGTCACCAAGATAGCATCAATTTGATAATCATACGAATTGGTGTGTGTTAGCAAATAGTACTGAATTGTTTTAATGATTTTTGCCATTTTTGAAGGGGTGATACGCGTAATGGGATCGTATTTTTGTGAAAATTTAACTTCACAAAAATGAAGGGTATTCTCTTTACATGTAATAATATCAATTTCACCAAATTTCGAGTGAAAATTTCGTACAAGGATCGTATGTCCCTCTTTTTTAAGATAGGAAGAAGCCTTCTCTTCGGCCTCTTGTCCTACCTTCAAGCTCATTTACGCCTCGATACGAATCATCGCAGGTTTAAGCTCAACAAATTCTAACTCACTGAGCTCTTGGAGTGCTTTTTGAATATCGCTCTCTTTGCAGGTATGCGTCGAGAAAAGCAGTACCGCACGCTCTTCTTTTTTCACATCTTGTTTTTGTAAAAAACTACTGATAGAGATAGAGTGTTTACCCAAAATTTCTGAGATTTTAGAGAGAACACCAATTTTATCTTCCACTGTAACACGAATGTAATACTGTGTGCAAATATCATCTCTATTCATCAGTGTCAATCCGCTTTTTTCAAGTGGTTTGATAAATCCAAGCATCGGTGAGTTTTGCGTATGACGCGCAATGTCAATGAGATCTGAAACAACGGCACTCGCCGTAGCGCTTCCGCCAGCGCCTGGTCCATAATACATCGTCTCACCGACACGATCACCGATAACGCTAATACCATTCATCACGCCATCCACTTTAGCAATCATCTGTTTAATAGGCACAAGGGCAGGATGGACGCGAAGCTCGACTTGATCACCACTTTTTTTTGCAATTGTTAGCAGTTTGATGTTATATCCAAACTCTTTGGCAAAGTAGATGTCTTCGCTGTTAATATGCTCAATGCCTTCGATCAAAATCTCTTCAGGTTTCACATCAATGCCATAAGCGATGCTGGCTAAAATAAGCAGTTTGTGCGCAGCATCAAATCCACCGACATCAAACGTTGGATCGGCTTCGGCATATCCTAACGCTTGAGCTTCTTTTAAAACATCCGCAAATTCTGCTTTTTCATTCATCATCTTCGTCAAAATGAAATTACATGTACCATTCATGATGCCTTTAATGGCTTCGATATGATTGGCACTTAACCCCTCACGCAATGCTTTAATAATTGGAATTCCCCCCGCAACACTGGCTTCATAGCCTATCGGAGTATCGCCAGCAAGGTCACGAAGTTCATAGCGATGGTAGGCTAGAAGTGCTTTATTGGCAGTGACAACGGCTTTTTTGTTTTTGAGTGCATGCGTGACAATTTTATACGCTTCATCCACGCCACCCATGAGTTCAACCACCACATCAACTTCAGGATTGTCTAAAACGTCATTGACATCACTGCTCAAAGGGATGTTGACATCCCTTTTTTTGCTTACATCTTTGACGACACCGAGGATAGGAACAATTTTTTTGCCACTGCGCGCTGTGATAATGTCTTCATTCTCTTCTAAAATTTTAACAACGTGGCTACCAACGGTTCCTACGCCTATAATTCCAACTCTGATCATTCTTTAACCTTCTAAACTCTTCAAATACTTCTTAATATTACGTGCCGCTTGGCGGATTCTGTTCTCATTTTCGATGAGAGCAATTCTCACATACCCTTCGCCACTTTCACCAAAGCCAATACCAGGGCTAACGGCAATTTTTGCCTCTTGAAGCAACTGTTTTGCAAACTCCATGCTGCCTAAATGTGCCGCAACTTTCGGAATTTTTGCCCAAACAAACATCGTTGATTGTGGTTTTTCCATCGGCCAGCCTGCATTGTTAAAGCTCTCTACTAAAACATCACGACGTTTTTGGTAAGTTGCACGAATTTCATCGACACACTCTTGTGGACCATCCAGTGCCACGGTTGAAGCAACTTGAATCGGTGTAAACATACCATAGTCAAACCACGATTTGATTTTTTGAAGCGCGCCCACCAGTTTTTTATTGCCAACAACAAAACCGACACGCCAACCTGCCATGTTGTAGCTTTTAGAGAGCGTATAACACTCAACTGCAACGTCTTTAGCACCTGCGACTTGGAAAATAGAAGGTGTTTCATAGCCATCAAACGATAAATCCGCATACGCGATATCGCTGATGATGTAGAAACGTTCTTCTTTAGCATATGCAACTAGCTCTTCGTAAAAAGAGACATCTGTTGTTACGCAGGTTGGGTTATGGGGGAAGTTGACCACAACAAATTTGGGTTTTGGAGCAGATTCTTTAAATACTTTTTTGAGTTTTGTAAAAAATTGCTCTTTATCCAGTTCATATTTCTCATTATAGTCAATGCCAAATTTATGAACATTTCCACCTGCGATCATAAACGCATAGGCATGAATCGGATACGCAGGGTCAGGAACAACCACACCATCTCCTGGATTCATAATCGCTTGAGCTAAATGCACAAAACCCTCTTTACTTCCTAATGTTGCTACTGCTTCGGTATTGGGATCAAGTGTAATACCGTATTTTCGGGCATACCAATTGCAAATTGCCAATCGTAATTTGTAAATACCTTTGCTCACAGAATAGCCGTGTGTGCCATCTTTTTGTGCGGATTCTACAAGTTTGTCAATAATATGCTGCGGTGTTCTTCCATCAGGATTACCCATCGAAAAGTCGATAATATCATCGCCCGCGTGGCGTGCAGCTAATTTTAATTCGTTAATTTCAGCAAAAACATACCCTGGTAATCTATCAATCGTATTAAATCTAATCTCATCAAACATCTTTATTCTCCTATGAAGAGTTTTTCTAAAACTCTTTTTTATAACGATTCTTAGGTCTTGCCCAAAAATCTGCGCTCATCGCTATAACACTGAAACTTGCCTCATGTGAAGCAGACCGTTTTTACACTTTTAGTAAAAAAGTTACTTACTCTTTTACATGTAACGATAGTCCATGTTTGATATTCTCAAGCATAAAAGCATCGCCAATTTTCAAATAAACGGCATTACTAGGAACTTTTAGCTTCAGTGTCCGTGTCGATTCTTCCGATTTTACATCACTTAAGAGATGTAAATTCCCATCAAAAAAGACAACATCAGGGAACCAACGATCACCTGAGTGAACCGTTATGGTTACCTCTCTCATATTCTTCACATCAATCCAGTAAGGCTTTAAAGGCTTTCCTAATGGCGTTGTAACGCCACTTTCTATCTTTTTAGCGCCCAAATAAGCGTTGCTTGAATCAATGTCATAAAACCAGTAATGGTCTTCATTTTTTACGATATTCGTTATAGTGCATCCTCTAGCCTCAAGGGCGTTCGCGAAGGCTTCGGGATCGACGATGTGTTCCGTTTGAAGGTAAATCTCCCATACAAAACCAGCACTATCGCGCAAGGCGTTGTTTGTTAAGAAATAGTTATAGCCCATTGTTTCAAGGGATTCATTGACAATTTTGAGAAAAATAAGAGGATCGCTTTGTGTGCGAAAGGCTAAACGTAACTGGACAGGTTTATCATAC
>DBTO01000208.1 GCA_002307095.1 Sulfurospirillum sp. UBA1314 | reverse complement strand
TTGGATGCTTTTAGAACAGTTTTTGAACGAAACGCGCTATCTCTCTATCGCGCATCTCTATTTTGATGAAGAAAAACTCACCATTTTGAGTCGCGCCAAAAAAGAACATGCTTCATTTCAATCGTTTGATCTTGCAAAAGATCTCAAAACGATCCCGACGGCGGACATCCTTTTTATCGAAATAGGCGAGAGCAACAAAGATAAACTCAAACTTCTTGTCAGCCTTTTCGCCAAACATAAGCCGATTATCGCCTATCTTTTTGCCGATGACGTGGAAAACAGACTTTTGCTTAAATTTGCACTGCACTTTGGCATCACCGATGTTTTACCGCTTAAAAATGAGGAAAATCTCCTCTTTTCCATTTTTTCCAAAAACGCCAATAAACTCGATGATAAACTCTATACCTTCCAAAAAATCGAACTGGAAAAAAAGATAGAGCACTTTTTCCCCTTTCTCGTTTTTCAAGGCGAAACACTCACGTACGCCAACGCCAAAGCAAAAATGCTCTATGAAACCAATGATCTCTCCGCTCTTCAAGCCAAAATAAACCGTGATGAAGAGCTGTGTGAGGCACTCAAAGCAGATGAAGATGCGCAAGGAAGCATCGTCATCGAAACCGCATCGGCTGAAAAAGAGGTCTATCTCTGCGTCATCAAATCCTTTCCGCAAAGCCGTGAGAAGATTGTGACGCTCATCAATTACGACCCTGAGAGTGAGACTAAAAGTTGCTCGTCCATTTTAAACCGTTTCGATTTTGTCGATAAACTCAAAGACCGTTTGGCACAACAAAGTGTAACGAAAGCGCCTATCTCTCTCATTTTTATCAACATCTCAAACCTTGACAAACTGAGTAAAACATTCACCAGCAGTACACTTTACGATGCCTTTAAAAACTTGATGCTCAAACTGTTTCAACTTAAAGAAGAAGACCAAGAGGTCATCCAATGGAGCCCCAATCTTTACATTTTGATGGGGGAGGATCGAAGTTTTGAACATGCGTGCGAACAGACCAAACACCTGCAACAAGAGCTGATTCACGCTACTATCAATGAAAAAATCACGCCGATTATTCTCACGTCCGCGTTTCATGTCGAATCAGACGATCTTAACGTTGTCATCGACTATATCGAAAAGATCAACACCAAAAACCTTCTACCACACGACATCGCCAAGATCAAATACTTTGAGTTAGACTACCTCGACAATGTCATTGAAGAGCAAGAGCAGATCACCTACTTGATGCACAACTGTGTCAATAACAAAATTCCGATCAAACTGCTAAACATTTACAAAGGGCTCTGCATCAACACCACGTCGTATATTCAAAAAATGGCGGAAGACAGCTATCAGATGAGTTGCGAAAACCTCCAAGGGTACGCGATGCAGATCGAAAAAGAGACGGTTTTACAAGCGCCCAATTTTCCCAATGACATCAAAGCCGAGGTTTCACTCGTTGACATTAAACGCTCATTTGCGGTCATTAAAAACCTCACGTTTATGCCAAGCAGTGCCAATAGCAGACAGCACACACGCGTTCAAACCAGCATCCGAACTCCCGTACTCATCAAATACGCCCAGCGCTCTTCCGCTCAAGGCGACATTCTCGACATTTCGGTCACTTCGATTGCGATGAAAGTTGGCAAATCGTTCCGCGAAGAGGAGATGCTCAACCAAAAAGTCCGCCTCAACTTTTCGCTTCCCAACGAAGAGGGCGAAAATGGCTACGTCATCATGGACATCGAGGCGAAAGTAACCTACATTTCACAAAAAGACGACACCACAAAAATCGTCGTCATGCTCGGGAATCTCCCAAAACCTTACGATGACTATCTACTTCGCTACATGTACAACCGCCAAAAAGAGCTCATTTTCGAGATCAAAAAAGCGACCAAAGCGTATAATTAGCCTTTACATGTAAAAGATATTTTTCGGATCATTGCATTTATTGATTGTATTGGCTTCTCAAAAGTTAAAAGTTTAGCTCCCCTAAATACGTGGTGTCAAGAAATTCAATATTACCCAAGAATTTTTACATGTAAAGATTCTTGGTGTAAAAAGTTTACATGTAAAACAAATTATTCACATTTCTGTCCAAAAATTAATTAAAATTATGAAATCGATAATTTTTAATATATAATCAAAAAAGTTATTAAAATATCACACACTAGGGGGCTAGAATGAGAAAAGTATGGATATCAATGGGATTACTCACAAGTATGTACGCACTTCCACCTTGCGAATACGACATGGAGCAGGTTTGCATGTATTTATATAAAGGACCGATGAGCGCAGAAGTCAACGTTATCAACATGACGCAAAAAAAAGTAGTCGTTCAAGCAGAGGCAAAGCTTGATAAAATCTATCGCAAAATAGACAACCTTGTCTTAGAACCTAACCAAACGATGACGCTGATAAAAACAAGATACGACAACTCTTCAATAAAACCAAGCTACATTTCGAGAAAATTTTCATTTAAATACATGAACTAAAATGATCGTATAAAGACTTTACATGTAAAGCACCGAACGCTTAAAGATGGTTAATAATACTCGCGTTATACGCTGCTCCAAAGCCGTTGTCGATGTTGACGACGCTTACGCCACTTGCACAGCTGTTGAGCATGGAAAGAAGCGCTGCGATGCCTCCAAAACTGGCGCCATAACCGACACTGGTGGGAACTGCGATGACGGGTTTATCGACCAAGCCTCCGATGACACTCGCGAGTGCGCCTTCCATTCCTGCGATGACGATGACCACTTTGGCGTTTTGGATGACTTCCAGATACGCGAACAAGCGGTGGATTCCAGCCACGCCCACATCGACCACTTTTTTGACGTGATTGCCCAAGATGCGCGCTGTCTCATAGGCTTCTTCGACCACGTAAAGATCGGACGTTCCAGCTGCTACGATGGCGATGTAACTGGCTGGTGGTGTCGTGATCTCGCGCTCGATGGTGATCGTTCGACCCATCACGTTGTATTTGGCTTCAGGTGCGATGCTTTGAACGGCTTGATACGCCGCTTCATTGGCTCGGGTGATGAGAATGTTATTGTCACGATCTAGGAGTTTTTGGGTGATTTGAGCGATCTGATCTGGTGTTTTACGCTCACCGTAAATCACCTCAGGATAACCCAAACGAACCCCACGATGATGGTCGATCTTAGCAAAATCTAACTCTTCAAAAGGCTCTGCTTTGATCTTTTGCAGTGCATCAGCGACACTCACTTCGCCATTTTGCACGGCTTCCAATAGCTTTTCAATGCTTTGTACACACATGTTTAGGCTCTTAAGCTTAAAGATTCTGCGACAGAATTGTGTCTGTAACCTTCAAGATCAAGCGTTACATGTAAAAATCCTAGCGACTTAAAATAGGCGCAGATTTCGTTCAATCGTTGGTCTTTTAAGAGGTGGATTGCATGCGATTGTGGCATTTCAATCCTTGCTAAACCCTCTTCATAGCGCACTCTTATGTTACCATAGCCTTGTTCTATCATGTAGCCCTCCGCCATGCCAACCATACCCAGTGCTTTTTCATTGATGGCTTTGCCGTAAGGAAACCGTGTCAACAAGCACGCATAGGAAGGTTTATCCCATGTGGAAAGTTCCATATCTTTGGAGAGCGCGCGTATCTCGTCCTTGGTAAGCCCTGCATCTAACAGTGGGGTTTTGATGCCAAGCTCGCCCAGCGCCACGCGCCCAGGTCGATACTCTTTGGTGTCATCGACATTGCTCCCCTCAGCGACAGCACTGAAACCTTTTTGGTTGGCGACTTCAATCAAGGAAGAGAAGAGGGCGTGTTTGCAGAGGTAACATCGGTTTTTGGGATTTTCGCGAATCGCTTCGATCCACGGTTTAACGACGACTTCATGACGCGCACCGATCTCATCGGCAATGCAAATCGCATCTTTAACCTCCCAATCAGCAATGTACGGTGTCGATGCCGTAATGCCGATGGCTTTATCTCCTAAAACATCGTGCGCCGCCTTAAGTAAAAAACTGCTGTCAACACCACCCGAAAAGGCAACCACAAGGCTCTCATATGAGCCGATAATTTCGACTAAACGTTCGTATTTTTTATACATTTTCTTTTCCCATCGCTAACGTGACACTCTCATAAACCAATGCTATGGGCACGTTATGCTCACGTGCGGCTTTTTTACACGCTTCGTATTCGGCTTTGTATTTTACACGTTTGCCTTCGAAAAAGGCACATTTGACGCTGATTTCACCGTAAGGCGTTTGTACTTGCTTGATTTCGCGCTCCAACGCGATCTTTTCAACGAGGGAGCGCCTCAACCCGATAGAGGTTGTCTCCAAAAAGATGATGCGTTTCGCCTCAGCTTCTTTGTCCAGACTGACCAAGACACTGAGCTTCACACCCAAACGGTTTTTCTTGGTCGTAATCGCCGTCGTGTAGACATCTTTAACACCCACTTCAAACAGTTGCTCTTGCACGTAAGAGAGTATTTCAGGGCTCATATCGTCGATATTTGTCTCTAAAATAACCTCTTCATCCACGCTCGCATCTTCCTCGCCCAAATAGACACGCAACACATTGGGAATACTAAAATCCTTATGCCCGATGCCATACCCGATCTTTTCGATCACCAACGAGGGCTTTTCTTCGTACGCATCGACATTGGTTTTGAGAATAGCCGCACCCGTGGGCGTTGTTGTCTCAGAAGGGACGCGTCCTAATGTGACGGGGACGTTTTGAAGAATTTCCACTGTCGCAGGAGCAGGCACAGGAAGTGTGCCGTGTGCGCAGGTGACAAATCCACCGCCCAACTCAACTTTGGAAGCGATAATTTTCTTTACATGTAAAGCATCCAAACAGATCGCCGCTCCGACAATGTCGACAATGGAGTCAATCGCACCGACTTCGTGAAACCCGACTTCATACGGCACTTTACCGTGGATTTTCCCCTCCGCTAAAGCCACCATCCAAAACATCTTCAAGCTTCGCTCTTTGATGCTTTGAGCCAGTGTGCTGTTGTTGATGATCGCTTCGATCTCTTTAAAGGTTCGATGAACGTGAGGATGCGTATGCCATTGAGAGGTGAGCTTCACCGTAACTTTCGTTCCACTAATGCCCATTTTACTGGCTTTTTCAACCACCATTTCAAACGCAGTATCCAAAGAGAGTTTGGAGAGTTCTTGCCTTAAATACGCTTCGCTGACGCCCAAATCCAGAAGAGCCCCTAGATTCATATCGCCGCTGATGCCACTAAAGCAGTCGTAGTAAAGAACTCTCATAATAAACCTAGTTACTCACGACTTTAGGAACGGTGATGGAGCCAAAAGGAAGCACGATGATGCTCGCGTTTTCACCTTTTTCTTTGATCGCCTCAGCGAGTGCTACATGTAAATCATGGTAAGGCTTTAGATGTACCGCTTTCATCTCTTCATCGCTCAGTTCACTGACCGCCCAGCTTTGAGCCCAGAGGTTAATCTCCGCCATTTTTGCCGCTTTGTGATAGCCTAGTTTATAACCGCATTTGATTTTATTGAGCACTTCTTGTGGGCAATGTGCCGAATTCATCAGTTTAAAGAAGCCCTCTTCACCGATGCCCGTACGACATTTCGCCACCATAATGAGGATACCTTTGTCATTAAGGGCAAGTTTGCCATTATCAAGTGCTTTTTGAGACTGATAAAGATCGATGTCCATCGGATAGGGCGCAACCGAGATGACGATGTCCGCTTTTTGCGGAATATTCACACAAAAAACTTCATCGGCTTTGTCAATCGCGGCGTAAAACGAGTCACTCAAATCGCCTGCAGTGACAGCGCAAATATCATGATCGCTGTCCAAAACGGTCATAATGGCAAAGACATCAATATGGCTTAACACTTTCATCGCGTCCATCATATCTTCATGCACGGGATTGCCTTTTAAGGAGAGGGCTTGAGCGTTGGGATGAAGCGCTAAGAGGTGGTTTTGCTCAATGGTCTCAAACGCTGCAACACCCGGTAAAAACGCTTTACGTCCGCCCGTGTAGCCGGCAAAATAGTGCGGTTCGACTGAGCCGATCGCGCAGACTTTTTTGGCTTCGGCGACGATTTTATTGAGGTACATCTCTGTACCATTGGTGGATTTTCCAAGGTAAACCATCGCGTCTTTACGTGAGTCATGGCTCCAAAGACGATTCTTTACATGTAAATCTTCATAGATCTCTTTTCCCAAGATAAAATGCCACTCTTCTTCTGTTGGTGCTCGATGACAGCCTGTTGCCACGATAAAATAAATATCTTTCTCTTTGATTTTGGGGTAAATGCGCGCAAGCACTTTACGCGTTGGAGTAGGGCGTGTGCCATCATTGACGATGAAGACAATACGCTCATCGGTGTCGATAAAATGATCAAAACTCTCTTTACCAAGCGTATGCAATAACGCTTCATCAATCGCATGATTGTAGTCAATTTTGGGAACACTGTTTGGGTTATAAACGCCCACCAATTGTTTTTCGCTTATCTCTAGCTCAAATGTTTCATCTTTGCCATAACCAACCGTTACGTTCATCGCCACTCCTTCTTTTCACTCTATTATAAGGCTACAAAAGCCTGACTGATCGTCTTTAAAACAAGTATATGTGATATTTTATCACCGTTTAATGAACTAGAAAAATATTTATCGAAACGAGTGAATTCTAAAAAAAAATCAAACACGTTTTACTAAAAAATTTTTCACTAGAACTCATTTTGCAAAAAGTAAAAGCACCAAAGGTGCGTGGGCACTCTGCCCAAGTGTACCTAGTGTTAACGTAGTTTTTAGAGCTTTGCTTTAAAAACGTATCTAGAGTTTTGCAAAAACTCTATTAAAAAAGAGGTGAGAGCAAACGTTGCTCTCACGATAACACAAAAAACAGACTAAAATACTTCGTATTGTGCGCGACCAATTTTATACAGATCGGCACCGTAGGTATCGTTAATAACCGTCAAAGGGAAATCAACGACTTCGAGTCTACGAATCGCTTCAGGGCCTAGTTCTGGATAGGCGATCACTTCAGCACTTTTGATTTGAC
>DBTO01000061.1:9519-11621 GCA_002307095.1 Sulfurospirillum sp. UBA1314 | reverse complement strand
AAAAAAGCCCCAATGTGGCAAACATTGCAAGGTAAAAAAGGATCATTTTCATCGTGTGATTCATACAGTCAAGCTCCATCTTTAATAGTTGCGCGATTATACTAGAAATGGGTTTAAGGGTTTACATGTAAAAACATTTATAAATCTTTTTGGCACATTAAGTGTCACTGTTTGGGTATTCTTTCTCTCAAATCTTCACGGAATACTTCTTGTATAACCCTCGTCATCACACAAAAAGGATACACATGTCGATTTCGCAGTTTATTAAAGAGAATAATTTAGCGTGGCAGCCTTCCTTCAACGGGGAGATTGGGAATGAACTCGTGGGTTACCGAGGCGCTTTGATCGTTGAAGAGGGAAAGCAGCTCTCGCCTGATCGCATCTTACCGCCCAAAGTACAAGCCAAGCAAGTGTTATTGGTTTCAAACGACGATAACGTCACTTTTTTTGCCGCTGAGTTAGAAAGCATTTTGCATTTTGAAGCCTTTTTTGAGCGTTATAAAGCGTTTTTTACCCCTGCAACCTTGGTCGTGATTTACGTCACTGATTTAGATAAAAACGGCACATTTTCTTATGAAGGTATCACGATTCATGCGTACTCTTTATCGGAAAGCTCTGTTTGGAATGAACTGCTTGACCTCTCAGGTCTCGATAAAAGTGAGCTCAAAAAACTCGATAACAAAAAGAAAATCGAAGTGTTATATGACGGACTTTTAAAGACCGATTGTGCCGCAAAAGCGATGAGTTATGAAGAGGTTCTCAGCCACAAAGGTGAAAGTTCCAAAAAAATCATGGGCGCTGTGTAACCGTTCTTTTAAAGCGCTCTGTGTTTGATTTCATGCTACACTCTTACATGTAAAAGGAGTGAGCATGAAAATCAAAAAACTCTGTTCTCTTAAAAAAGATGACGTCAAAATGTACGCCAAAAAGATCATCAAGATCGTCTCAAAACCAAAATTTATCTGCGAAAAATGTGCGCGTGTCGCTAAAGATGAAAAGCATTTATGCCATGCAGTTCCTCTTAAAAAACTCTAACGCACCAACCGCACGGCGCCCATATAGCTTTTGGTATGAGCATCCACAACACCTTGCATAAAATCGATCGTATAAAAAAGCGTTGGAAGCACCTCATCCCCCTCAAGATAAAGAGATGACGTCAAATAATTTGCACCCTCTCCTGTGTCATGTACTTTCCCAAACAGTGCGTTATTGATAACGGGCGTTTTACAGCGTTCATCCACCAACGTTAAAAGTTCATCAACGTTCGGAATTCTCCATCCATTGCCCAAGGAGCGTGCATATTCTTCTGCTTCTGTGCGCCTTAACAGTTTTATTTCACCGACACAGCCTTTGCCTTTTTGCCACTCTTGCCCTACAGAGCAACGCTTCCAGATAAGTCCTGTTTTAGTATCGGTCACTTCGCCCTCTTTTGTGATCAAAGAGCGTGTGTTTAAGGAACACTCTGCCATTAAACTGAGCGTACAGAAAAGGAAACTTGTCATATATTTTTTCATAGATTCACCCTGAGTCTTTGGAAACACGATTTAAAAACATAACATACCGTTACTTAATCGCTTCAGCACTTTTTACATGTAAAGCGCTCTTTAGCAACTCTAAAGTAGAATAAAAGATATTTATACAAAGGTTCACCATGAAAAAAGCGCTTGTCCTTCTCAATATGGGAGGACCTAATAACCTTGATGAAGTCCAAGTTTTTTTATCCAATATGTTCAATGATGCCAATATCATCACCGTCAAAAGCGCTCTTTTACGTCGTTTTATCGCGTTTATGATTACCTCAACACGTACCAAAAAAGCTCAAGCCAACTACGCAAAACTTGGAGGCAAATCGCCTTTGGTCGGTTACACCAAGAAACTGGTTACGAAGCTACAAAAGGCACTTCCTTCTTTACATGTAAACTTTGCGATGCGCTACACGCCACCGTTTTGCCACGCACTCATTAAAGCGTTAAAATCCAAAAAAATCGAAGAAGTGATCTTGCTACCGCTTTATCCGCACTACTCAACCACGACCACGAAGTCTTCCGTGGAAGATTTTATGAAAGTAGCGCGCGCTTTAGAGTTTAAAGCAAACATTCGTG
>DBTO01000061.1:8653-9279 GCA_002307095.1 Sulfurospirillum sp. UBA1314 | reverse complement strand
TTAGAGTTTAAAGCAAACATTCGTGTGATTGATCGTTTTTTTGAAAGTGAAAGCTACAACCGCCTCTTGGTGAAAAAGATCAAAGAAGCATTAGAGGAGAATGATCCAACGCAGATGGAGCTGATCTTCTCCGCGCACTCTCTGCCTCAAAAGATCATCACTAATGGCGATCCGTATGAGAGAGAAATCAGTTTACATGTAAAGCTAGTTGAACAACTTTTAGAGAAGGAAAATGTACACTTTAAAGCGGTGCATTTAGCCTATCAGTCGAAGCTTGGTCCCGTTAAATGGCTTGAGCCTTCGATGGAGGAAAAACTCTCAACGCTTGAAAATAAAAACGCGCTTATTGTTCCCATCTCTTTTACGATCGACAATTCTGAAACGGAATTTGAACTGAGCATGGAGTATGCTGAACTAGCACACAAACTTGGGTTTGAGCGCTATATCGTCGCAAAATGTCCCAATGATGATGAGGCGTTTGTGGAGTGCATTAAAGGCTTCATTGCCTAAGGCGTGTTTTGAATCTCGGTCGATGGTGTTAAATAGCCGTTATCAACCAATTTTTCGATAATCTCTTTAAAAACAGGCACCGCACTTTGTGCCGCAAAATACGCCTGTTTTTTCTT
>DBTO01000061.1:1118-8329 GCA_002307095.1 Sulfurospirillum sp. UBA1314 | reverse complement strand
CCATTGTAGATGCGTACATACTCGCCATCTTCTGCGATATGCGCCGTTCCTGTTTTGCCGCCTACTTCTAAGCCTTCCATTTTAGCACCCGTACCCGTACCTTGTTGAACAACTTTGATCAAAATCTTCTGCATACGTTTTGCCACGGAAGCTGGAACCACTTGTAGTTCAGGATTTTTTTCAGGAAATAACTCTTGCCCCGTAGGAGAAACCAGCTTTTTAACCAATGTCGGTGTTAACAATCTTCCGTTGTTATTAAAAGCGTTATACGCCTTAATAACCTGCATAAAAGTTGCATTCATACCATAGCCATAGCCAACTGTCGCTTTATAAATCGGTGAATTAAACCGGTTTAGTGCCGGAATAACACCAGGATTTTCAAACGGAAGGTCCACGCCACTTCTTACCGAAAATCCAAAATCTTTTAGCCCTTGGTAAAACTCGATCGGATCAAGCTTCTGCGCAATCTGAGCTGTTCCAACGTTACTGGAATAGACGATGATGTCTTCCGCACTCAATTTATCGGCTTTGTGGGTATCTTTGATCACTTTTGTTCCAAGCTTATAGCTTCCACCGTACACATTGACGATGTCATACGGATTGATTTTATTGGCTTTAAGCAACAGCGCAAAGGTGACGCTTTTCATAACCGAACCTGGCTCGTAGATATATTCAATCGCTGAAATATTAAGCGCGCCATAATCTTTTTTATCAATGCCATCAGGATTGAAGCGATTACTCGATGCTAAGGTGATAAACTCACCCGTTTCACTGTTCAGAATTCCTGCAATAATCTCTTTGGCATCAAGGCTTTTTTGATATTTATCCAAGACACTTTCAATGATTTTTTGCATCTTCAACGAAACAGTCAAATGCACATCATACCCATCAAAACGACGTGAAGAGATGCTATTGCCATCTAAAATAATCGCATTGGAAATGTCACGAGAACCAATGATAAGAGAGTCTTGCACCGAGGAGAGTTTATCTTCGTAAAAGCGCTCAATACCTTTAACGCCTGTTGATTTGGTGATGTTTTTTTGCTCTAATTTTTTCACATAGCCAACAATCGGTGTAACCGAATCACCAGAGGGATAAAGCCTGTATTCGCCGCTTTCAATAACACTAAGACCATGCAAAAATGCCACACCCGTTTTAGGGTCTTCATAGCTTTTAAAAACACCCAGTTTATAGAGTTTACGGGAAAGTTCTTGAAGATATTTAGCACTTTTGGAGTCGATTTTATACGATAAAACCGTTGTACCAGAGTTAGCATTAAGCGTTGCGGCTACAGCTTTTGGGTCATCACCGCTGTAAAGGGAGTAGAGTTTGACAAAAAGATCAAACTTTTTAGGATCAATGTTGCGTGTGTCGATAATGGCTTTGTAGAGTTTTTGACTCGTTGCAATTTTAAAACCATCGGAACTGATGATATTACCACGAAGGGCATAATTCACTTCGCTGTGTTCTAATTTTGGGAGTCTTCGATCGATGGTTGCCCAATAAAAAAGGGTTCCCAAAAAGATAATAAACCCAATGAGAACGACCACAAAGAGAAAGAGGATTTTAATTTTTTTGGTGTCAGCTTGTTCCATATGCAGGCAAAAATTAAATTTGGGTCTTTGAGATCTCTCTGTAAGCACTGAGTGCTTTGTTACGAATCTCTAACATCATTTTCATGCTCATTTCTGCTTTATTAATCGCAATGGCTGCTTGGTGCAAATCTTTGACTTCGCCGGTGGCAAGGTCTGCCATCGCTTTATCACCTTTGACTTGACTATCATTAATCTCTTCAATAGAATCTTGTAAAATTTTTGAAAAATCCCCACTGCTTGCATCGGTTTTGGCAACGGTGGAGGTGGATTGATTGGCTAATGATGAAAGTGTATCAATTGTACTGGCCATTTACCTTATCCTTTTAAAATATCAATTGCGCTTTGCGCAATGGATTTTGCGCTTTGAAATGCGGAAACGTTCGCTTGGTATGCACGAGTTGCCTCAACAAGATTAGACATCTCAATGACAGGATTGATGTTTGGATAAGCGACATAACCCTCTTCATTGGCATCAGGGTGTGAAGGCTCATATTTGTACCTAAATTCACTCTCGTCGCGTACCACTTTATCCACTTTAACACTCATTATAGCGGGATTGGCATCGTCTTGCAACAATGGCTCATCCAAGGGGTTTTCAGTCTCTAACATGTTGTTGTCACTGGCAAGTTTTGCGTTCAATGTTTTTTTAAAATCAATCGCTTTAAACACAACATCTTTACGCTGATAAGGTCCACCTTCACTGGTTCGGGTGGTGTTTGCATTGGCAATATTGGAGCTAATCACGTCCATACGAAAACGTTGTGCGGAGAGTCCGTAACTGCTGATATCAAAGCTACTTAAATATGCCATTTTTTAGTCCTTACAATTTAGACGAATATTCGATAACGCTTTTAAAGATAAGACTATTTTTTTGCAAACCAGATGCAAGTGCGTTAAACATGATTGCATTTTTACCCAGTTCCGATGTCTCTACATCTAAATCGACCGTATTGCCATCATTTCGAGCACTTTGTCCATCTCTTAAATAAATCGTTGATTTGGAACTGTCAAAACCACTTGCTCCATTAAGATGGGCTTTATCGGTTTGTGCCATTTCAAGCTTATTTGAAGCGCTATTTTCGCCGTAAATCTCTTTTTTCTTCTCAATTAAGGCAGTTTCAAAATCAACATCGCGTGCCTTATAATAAGGTGTGTCAATGTTTGAAATATTGCTAGAAACCAAATCTTGTCTCAAAGCTCTTGAGCTCAGCCCTGCTTCTAAAAGTGTATTTGATTTAGAGGTCACAAAGCCCATTTTTTGCCTTCCTTAACGAGATACTTGATGTAAGCAAATTTTATTCCAATTTGCTTCATAATTAGGTTTAATCTATTTTAATGTACAATCACAAAAATCCCAAAATCATACACTAAGAAACCATGGAAACAGATAAAATACTTTTTTCACTTTGCAGCTTTGTCATCTTTGTAGGCATTATCTTTTCATTGTCTCTGCCTGTGTTTACAACACTTTTTTTTGACTATTCCGAGTACCATTTTTTTATCCGACAATTCGCTGTTGGCATGATCAGTATAACCATTATGTGGGCACTCTCGCAAGTAGATCCCGACAAGTTCCTCATCCATATCGGCTTTACTATTTTTTTCAGTTGCCTTCTTTTAATGGGTGTGATGCACTACCTCCCAGAATCTCTTGTCACCTCCGCAGGTGGCGCCAAAAGGTGGATCAGACTTCCTGGATTTTCACTCGCACCCGTTGAGTTTTTCAAAATTGGTTTTGTCTATTTTTTAGCATGGAGTTTTGCGCGAAAACTCAACAATAATAAAAAAACACTCAAAGAAGAACTCAAACTGATCTTGCCTTATTTGGCGGTGTTTGTCTTGGTTATTTACCTCATTGCCGTTATGCAAAACGACCTTGGACAAGTCGTTGTTTTGGCCTTAACCCTTGCGGTCATGGCATTTTTTGCAGGAACGAGTCTTCAGCTTTTCATGCTCGCAATTTTAGGCTCAATTTTTGTCTTTTTAGTGGCAATTTTTAGCTCAAGCCACCGTATTTTGCGTATTAAAACATGGTGGGCAACGATTCAAAATATGGTTCTTTCACTTTTTCCTGACAAAATTGCTGCCGTTCTTCGGGTTGACGATGCGCCAGAACCTTATCAAATTTCACACTCGCTTAATGCCATCAAACACGGTGGGCTCTTTGGCGAAGGCATCGGAAACGGTATGTTTAAATTAGGCTATTTGAGTGAAGTCCATACTGACTTTGCCTTAGCCGGCATCGCAGAAGAGATCGGCGCTTTAGGCATTACGTGTCTCACGCTGGTAATGATGACCATCATTTACCGTATCTTTAAAATCGCTAGTCGCAGTTCCAATAAGGTCTATTACCTCTTTTCACTTGGCATTGGTCTTTTAATTGTTTTCTCATTTTTGATGAATGCGTATGGTATTACCTCTATTACTCCGATCAAAGGTATTGCCGTACCGTTTATCAGCTACGGAGGTAGTTCTATTTTAGCACTCGCCGTTGGCATTGGCATGGTACTGATGATCAGCAAAAAGGCAAAATTATGATCGCCATTACAGGAGGCGGGACGGGAGGGCATCTTGTGATCGCGCGTGCCATTAAAGAAGAGCTCAACCGACGTGGCATGAAGCCTATTTACATCGGCTCTACAGCAGGGCAAGATCAAGCATGGTTTGAACACGATGAAGGCTTTGAACAGACTTACTTTTTGCAAAGTCAAGGGGTGGTCAATAAAAAAGGGGTTCGTAAGCTCCTTGTTCTTTTCTCTATCCTCCGCTCAGCCTTTACATGTAAAGCTTTTTTTAAAAAACATCAGATTGACGCTCTCTTTTCTGTGGGAGGTTATTCAGCCGCCCCGGCATCATTTGGTGCGCTTTTTTCACGTATTCCTCTGTATATTCACGAACAAAATGCAATTCAAGGTAAACTCAATTCACTCCTACGTCCGTTTTGCAAAGCTTTTTTTAGCTCGTACGATACAGAAGCGATTCATACGAGTTATCCAGTGAGTGAAACCTTCTTTACGCTTCAAAGGGAACGTACAACGCTTAAAACGATTATCTTTTTGGGCGGAAGCCAAGGTGCTTCCTTTATCAATGCACTTGCACAAAAAATGGCACCGTTATTGCACCAAGAGGGCATTTCAATTATTCATCAAACCGGTAAAAAAGAGTTTGAAGCACTCAAAACCTTTTACGTTCAAGCAGGCATTCCAGCAGATGTATTTGATTTTTCCAAGGAGATTCCTGCCAAACTAGCCTGTGCTGATTTTGCGATTAGCCGATCAGGTGCTAGTACCCTTTGGGAGCTTTGCGCGGCTGGTGTACCTGCTCTGTTTATTCCCTTGCCTCACGCAGCAGCGAATCATCAATATTTTAATGCAAAAGCCCTTGCAGACCAACAGTTGGCACTCATTCTTTCCCAAAGCAGTGAATGGGAGCCCAAAGCACTCTTAGCGCAGATACAACAGGTGGATCTGCTCAGCGTTTCACAGCGCTTAATGCAAATGATCCAAACAGGTGGAGCCAAAGAAATTGTCGATATCATCATGTTACACCCCAAAACAAAGGAGAAACCATGCTAGAAAATCTTATCGTTCGTATCGCCACCAGAGATGATGCCAAAGAGATCGCAACCTTTAATGTCCTCTTTGCCAAAGAGACCGTCAATAAAAATGTTCCTCTCGCCCTCACCAGTGAAGGTGTTCACCAAGTCTTTACAAAATTTCACAATGGTTTTTACCTGATTGCAACGGTTGAAAATGTTATCGTTGGTTTGGCGATGATCACGAGAGAGTGGAGCGATTGGAGTAATGGTGCATATTACTGCATTCAAAGTATTTTTGTCACCGATCATGAACATGAAAAAGAGATCCATGACACCCTTTTAGATAAAGCAAAAGCGTTGGCAAAAGAGCATTACGATGTATGTGGTATCAGGCTTTACGTGCATAAAGACGATAAAGCAACACAAAAAGCCTACGAAGAGTTAGGATTGCAAAAAACAAAATACAGGGTGTTTGAAGAAACATTTTAAATCTTGTCAGTATATCGAGGATGGGAACTATAATTTGTTATTTGGAAGTTTACTTTAAACGAAGTGGTGCGCCCGAAGGAATTCGAATCCCTGACCTCCGGTACCGCAAACCGATGCTCTATCCAGCTGAGCTACGAGCGCACATTTCTCTTTTGAGGTCGGTATTATAGCTTAGCTAATATAAATTAAGTATTAAAAAAAGAGCCAAAATGTCATTTAGCGTGCAAAAATCACTTAGAACATCGTTAAAAAGTTCTTGGACGATCCTAAAACTGATTGTTCCTATTTACATTTTGGCGGATGTTCTCTTTTATTACAATCTTCTCTCCCACATTACCTTCATCTTTAAACCAGTTGTTGCACTTCTGGGACTCCCTCAAGAAGCTGCACTTGCCATTGTCAGTGGTCTCTTTCTCAATCTTTACGCTGCCATTGCTTTTGCGGCACCACTGGGACTTGACGCTAAAGAGTGGACGGTTTTAGCTCTTTTTTTAGGGGTAGCACATGCGCTTATTGTTGAAACAGAGATTATGAAACGTCTAGGACTTTCTAGAATCTACTCCATTCTTTTACGATTAAGTGTGGGTTTACTCGTCGGTGGGATTACTTCAAAACTTCCCCAAAGTTGGTTTACAAGTAAAACGCTCCAAGAGACGGCAATACCCGAACATCCTGTGTATCAATCGCTCTTTGATCTCGTGCAAAATTCACTGTATGAATCCCTTTCGCTATCACTCAAAGTCATTTTACTCGTGACACTGCTTATCTTTTTTCTTGACTTTATCAAATCACTCACCATCATTGAAAAACATTCGCAAAAGGTGAACAGTGGTTTTTCGATTACCGTAGGGGTAATTTTGGGAATTACCTATGGTGCTGGTATTTTAATTTCAGAGTATGAAAAAGGTATTTTGAAAAAGAAAGAAATTCTTTTCATTGGAACGTATTTAATGATCGCCCATGCAATTATTGAGGATACCTTGTTATTTGTCATTTTTGGGGCAAATCCATGGCTTATTGTAGGATTGCGCTTAGTGTTTGCAACGTTGATTGCGACTCTTGTCGTGCGCTATTCTAAAACTACTTAACTTCTTGCATATACACTTCCTCTAAGAGTTCTATAAAATTTGCAGGTTCCATATAACCTGCAAATTCATCAATGATTTTAAGATCGCGTGGTGACAAAATTAAATTGGTAGGAAAATACTTTACATGTAATGCTTGTGGCAATGCAGAATCTTCTCGATTAATGTTTATATGTAAATAATTTTTAGCAATAAGTTGATTGAATTTTGGTACATCAAAAATCTCTTTTTGCATTTTAAGACAATAAGGACACCCCTCTTTTTCAATCGTTAAAAGAATTAATTTGTTTTCCCTTAGCGCTTTTTGACGCTCCATTTCTAAAAATTCGGCTTTTAAAGAAAACGCACTTAGCATAACCATCATTGCGATTTGAAACCATTTTTTCATTGACGCATCACTCTCTTTTTTTGTTGAATCACTAAGCCCATTATAATAAAAACTAACCCAATAAAAGTAGAAAAAAGAATGGTTTCTCCTACAAAAAAGGAGATAAATACTAAAGA
>DBTO01000061.1:0-843 GCA_002307095.1 Sulfurospirillum sp. UBA1314 | reverse complement strand
AAAAAAGGTGAAATAAAAATAAGATTGGCAATTTTTGCGGTATTGGTACTTAACTTCATCGCTTGCAACCACAAGATAAACGTAATGCCCATCTCAAAAATACCTATATAAAGCGAGCCTAAAAAACCATAGAGGTTAAAGCTCAAAGGATGTGATGTTACAAGTGTGCAGAGTAAAATAGCAGGAACACCAAAGAGAAAATTGATAAAAAGACCAACCAGTGGGTCCACATGTAATTTAGTATTGTAAAGCCAATAGAGCGACCATAGAACCGTCGACAAAAGCGCTAAAAAAACACCTGTGAGACTTGAGAAAGAGAAATTCCAAAGATCACCATGCGTTGAAATGACTAAAACACCACAGTAACACATAAGCCCTGCTAAAAAATCATAGAGACTCAATTTCTGCTTTAAGATAAATACAGATAGATAGGTCAATGTCAACGCCCACGTGTAATTGATAGGCTGTGCCTCTTGGGCAGGTAACAGCTCATAGGCTCGAAAAAGGATTAAATAATAGATAAACGGATTGATTAAACCCAACAAAGCAAGGTAGAGATAGGTTTTTTTTGAATAGGACAAAAGCATATAAAACTTTTTTTGATACACCATAGCAATAAAAAAGACGCATAATGAAAAAAATGAAGCATACAGTAAAAGTTGTAACGCATCAACATGGGCTAATGTCAGTTTGAATGCACTTGCAACAGTTGACCAAAGCAAAACAGCAGAGATAGCAAAAATGTAAGCTTTTGATTGATTTTTTTCCAAGAAAGACCGCCTTTGTGTAAGACGAAATGAAAGAGTAAAGAGGAATAAAATCACGGAACTGGCAGCGACCTAC